>JBDUUJ010000026.1:0-16570 GCA_039938575.1 Nitrososphaera sp.
CGGCATTGTGTTTGTTGAAAAACTACACAAGCTCAACATGGTACAAAACCACAGATTGGCAAAAAACATCCTGGATTCTGGATGGGACACATTCAATAAAATATCGGACTACAAAACAAGGTTAGTAGAGGCCCCAGCAAACAACACCACAATTTATTGTTCCAGATGCGGACACGCAGTACCAAAAACACTGGAACTCAGAACCCACAGGTGTGATGTGTGCGGCTTGATACTTGACCACAATTCTGCAACCAACATACTCAAAAGATTAGAGGTTTTTGAAAAAAATTACCTACCGTGGGAACCACGGGAAGTTACGCCTGCAGAGATCGCAATACGGTCAAGGAAGCAGGAAGAGGCTACCTATTGTCCGGTAGTAGTTCACTCGTTGAAAATTTAAGCATGGAAAAGGTTGCAATTCTAGCAATTACAAAAAACGGAATCAAGATCGCAGATTCCATAAAACAGATTTTCCCAAGATGGCAGATCTATGCACCATCGAAATTTCAGACTGAATCGGCAGACACAAGATGGTACAGCGAACAAACCGCCGTCAAGATTGCCGAACTTTTCAGAGATTATGACGGTATTGTGTGCTTATTTTCCCTTGGCGCCGTAATTAGGCTGATTGCACCCCACCTCAAAGACAAAAAGACAGATCCTGCAGTAATTGTGATAGATGACAAGGCTGACTTTGTCATATCTGCCTTGTCTGGCCATCTAGGTGGTGCAAACGAATTGACCAAAGAGATTGCCAAAAAACTTGGAGCTACTGCAGTCATCACAACTGCGGCAGATGTAAACAAGACCATTCCAGTTGACCTAGTCGGCAGGGAGTTTGGCTGGGAGATAGACGACGATTCCAATGTGACTAAGATAAGTGCAATGATGGTAAACGAAGAAAAAATCGGAGTGTACCAAGATGCCGGTGAGAGAGACTGGTGGAAAGACGATCTGCCAAAAAACGTGACCATATACAATACACTTGAGGAACTAAGGCAATCTGATTCAAAGGCATATTTGATAATTACAGACAAGATATTAGATGAGGATTTAACAAAAAACGCCGTAGTTTACAGGCCAAAGACTCTTGTTGCAGGAATAGGCCTCCACACCGATACTACTAAAGAAAAGATAATCGAGTCGGTGCTGTTTTGTCTTTCAACGTACAAGCTTAGTCCAAAGTCATTAGCAAGGTTTGCCTCCCTCAAAAAACCACAAGACGTACCAGGACTTGTCGATGCCGCAAAGGAGCTGGGACTAAACATAGAGTATTTCCAAAGAGAGGAGCTTGCCAAGATTGGTATTCCAAACCCTTCCGACATGGTGCAGGCTTTCGAAGGAACGCCAAGCGTATCTGAGGCTTCCGCAATAAAGAGCTCTCATGGAAAGCTAATAATTGAAAAACAGAAATTCCCACCAGACCTCACCGTAGCAGTAGCAAGAATAGAGAGATGAAACGCGGTTTATTACTTATTGATAGAGGCAGCAGGGAAAATGAGGTAAGAGAAGAGCTGGATTTTATTTGCAGCAAGATAAAGGAACAAGGTAGCTACGCCTTTGCAAATTATTGTTTTTTGGAGGTCCTTCCTCCCTTCATAGAGGAAGGTATTACAAACTGCCTCAAAAAAGACATCAACGCACTTACAATTGTGCCATACTTTTTGTACCCAGGCAAGAAAGTCAAGGCAGCAGTAAATGAGGCAATCAAGTTCCAAGCTAAAACGAATATCAAGTTTGTAGTTACAAAGCCGATGAGCATGCATCAAGCTATGGTAGACATTGTGGAATCAAAGATCCATGCAGCACTAGAAAAAAACAAGATATCGATGCCAAAAGACAAAATCGATGTGCTCGTCATAGGTCACGGAAGCAAGGATCCTAATGCGCGTATTTCAATAAAATATGTCACAGACAAGCTTGCGCAACAATACCGCAATGCGAATTACTGCTTTCTTGAAATTGAGGAGCCCACCATACAGCAAGGCATCCAAAAATGTGATGAGGACAAACCAGAAGTGTTAGTTGTCGTGTTTTACTTTTTGCACCAGGGAGCTCATGTAAAAAGGGACATCTATACTGATCTCAATCCGGCAATCAAGAAATCAAGTATAAAAAAAATTCTAATAACTGAACACATTGGCACCGATGAAAAAATGATCGAGTTTATCTTACACAGAGCAAAAGAGGTAGAGAATGCAAACTAGGAAAGGCCAGTCAATTGAGGATCAAAGCATGGAGATTATTGAAAAAGAGATCGGCCCTCACCCATATACTGGACACCAATGGCAGATAGTAAGGCGCGTTATTCACTCCACTGCCGATTTTGACTTTGCGCGTCAAAATGGCCTCATATTCCACAAAGACGCAATACCTGCAGGCCTTGAGGCACTAAAGGCAGGCAGAAACATAATAACTGACGTAAACGGTATTGCAGGCCTCTTAAACAAGCAAAACCTTTCCGATTTTAAAACCGAGGTGATCTGCGACATCTCAAACCCAGATGTGGTGCAAAAAGCAGTAATACTGGACAAGACGCGGGCCCAGACTGCAATGCGGCTCAGAGCAAAAGAAATGAATGGAGGCATAGTTGTCATCGGAAATGCACCTACCGCACTTTTGGAGGTGATTCAGATGGTAAGAGAGGGCCTAACCAAACCAAACTTGATTGTTGGAATACCTGTGGGATTTGTTGGTGCTGCCGAGTCAAAAGAAGAGTTGTTGCGTATAGATGTACCATACATTACCAACAAAGGCCGAAAAGGAGGCACCCCGTGTGCTGCCGCCATAATAAATGCCCTCTTTAAGATATTGAGGGACTTAGCGCCTAAGGTATGAAATGCAGTTACTTACAAAGTTCTTTGCGTGCAAGCTGCGATCAAAATAAAGATGCATGTACGATGCAAGTGTGTTGTATTCCATCAGGCCGTCCCTTTTGTTTTTAATTCCTACACCCAGCGATACATCGTAAGCAAATTTTGAGTCCTTTGGGATCGAGTTGAGCTCAGAATAATGGAATTCGTGGCCGAATATTTTTGTGGAGCTTTTGGCAACAATGCAGTCGTTGATGACGTCTGCTTTTGTATAGTTGAGCGTCATCTTTTTTTCCATACTTGTTTGTGCATCAAAGAGGCCCACCATGGAGTATTTTTTGTCTTCATACTCGATTGATTTTGTCAGATACATAAGACCGCCGCACTCTGCGTATATCGGCATCTGCTCTTCTGCAAGTTTTTTGATCGACTTTTTCATAGCATGATTCTTTGCAAGTGGGCCTCCTAGCACCTCAGGAAACCCGCCGCCGATATAGAGTCCAGAACACTGTGGCGGCACAGAGTCGGAAATCGGGCTGAAAAACTCTATTTTGGCCCCGTTTCGTCGCAGCGCATCAAAGTTGTCATAATAATAGAAATTGAAGGATTTGTCCAATGCGACAGCTACAGTGACTTTGGGTTTTTGGTTAGTTTCTTTGATTGTTTGAAAAAGAGGTGGTGCCCGCTGCGCAATTGATATTATTTTGTCGACATCAAGATATGTAGAAACGCTCTTTGCTATCTTTGTTATTTTTTGCTCAAGTTTTTCTTGTTCAGTTACCGGTATTAACCCCAAATGTCTAGACTCCAGTGAGATTTCTGTGTTTTTTGGGACGCAGCCAAGAACCGGAAGTTTGAGTGGCCCTAGTGCCTCTCTGCACATTTGTTCGTGCTTTTTGCTTCCAATTTTGTTGAGAATCAGGCCCATGATTCTGGAATTTTTGTGGAATTTTGTAAATCCGAGTGCCGTGGCAGCAATGGAGCGAGCAGTCCTGCTTGCATCCAGAATTAGAATGACGGGAGCATTGAGGATGGTAGCAATATGATGCGTGCTAGAAAGATTTGTGCTGCCAGAAAATCCGTCGTAAAAACCCATCACACCCTCTATGACTGAGATCTCCGAAGTAGAGTTTTTCACAAAACTACAAAGCACACCACTTTCTCCCATGATCCAAGAATCAAGATTTCTTGCAGAATTCCCCGATATCGCAGATAGGTATGTAGGATCGATGTAGTCTGGGCCTACCTTGAATGGTTGCACAGAGTACCCCTTGCTTTTCATGCCAGCTATGATGGAGCAGGTAATGGATGTCTTCCCAACACCACTTGTGGCACCAGCAACTATTATTCTTGGTATTTTCAATTTTCAACCTATCTTTGGGACAGGAACTATACGAATCTTTTTACAGTTGAGTAATGATTTGTCAGCATGCAAAACATGGGAGGCCTAGTAATTGTCTATACTGGTAAGGGAAAAGGCAAAACAACTGCAGCCCTTGGCATGGCCTTAAGGGCAGTTGGACACAATTACAAAATATGCATGATCCAGTTCATCAAAGGATCTTGGCACTACGGTGAGATGAGTTCGTCAAAAAGGCTTGAGCCTGAGTTCGAGCTGACCGCAGTTGGAAAAGGCTTCGTAGGCATACTTGATGATAACACTCCAAAAGAGATACACCAAAAGATAGCATGGGAGGCCATTCAGATAAGCAAGGAAAAGATTCTTTCGGGAAAATACGACATCGTGATTTTGGATGAGATAAACTATGCAGTAGATCTTGGATTGGTTGACGTACATCAGGTATTAGATCTGATAAAATCAAAGCCAGAGGATGTAAGCCTGGTTTTGACTGGCAACCACGCCAGACAGGAAATCATCGATGCGGCAGACCTGGTAACCGAGATGAGGGAGGTAAAGCATCCATTTCAGCGCGGCATACGGGCAAAAAAAGGCATTGATTTCTGAGTCAAGGTTCTGTGAATTTTGTGTACCAGATTTCAGCATACTATAATTGGAAATAGTTCTTTTTGTAAGGAATTGCGCCCAAGTCTCATTATTTTAATAGGTTTATTGAGGCGGTGTTAACCTTGACATAACTTTAAAGCTCATTTTTTAGTGGCACCAGATGGTAAACGCCATTGGGCAGCCTCTGTCGATTACACAGAACCTGAGTCAACAACATTAAATTATGTACACCAAATCAAAGCTCCAATGGCTACTGAATCCCAAGAACTTCCCGAAATAGGAGAGATAGTGCTTGCTACTGTTACAAAGCTTACCGATCACGGCGCGTATGTAACACTTGATGAATACAACAACATGCAGGGATTTTTACATGTCTCCGAGATAGCTCCTGGCTGGGTTCGCTCAGTAAGCAAATTTGTCAAAGAAGGTGAAAAAAAGGTACTCCTTGTAAAAAAAGTCAACCCAAGCAGATCCGAAATAGATCTTTCTCTAAAACAGGTATCAAAGGACCAACAAAAAAAGAAGCTTCTGGAAGTAAAGCGGATTGAAAAAGGCAGAACCCTCCTGCAAGCAGTCAAAGAGTCCGCAGGCCTCTCAGACAAAGAGCTAGAAAAGCTGGAGGACGCAATATTTTCAAAGTACGATTTCATTTATGATGCATTTTTGGATGTGTCTGCAAAGGGCATAGGCGCACTTGACGAATTAAAGCTCTCAAAAAAGATACTTGCTGCAATCCAAGAAGCAAGCTCCAAGATAAAGCCACCATCAGTTGAGATACGTGGGATCTGCGAGCTTACTTGCAATCAGTCAAACGGAGTCGAGGTGATAAAAAGTGCGATTCTTGATTCAATTGGGGATCAGGGCTCCAATATTTCTGTGACCTACATAGGTGCTCCAAAATACAGAATAAGCGTCAAGGGGCCAGACTTTAAGACCGCAGAAAGAATGCTCAAGCCAGTGCTTGACAAAATTCAAAATATTATAGAAAAAAACAACGGCACATTCAGTTTTGCAAGAGAGGAATCTAAAAAGACGCGCGAGGGATAACCTTGAAGTTCCAGCTTCGTAAATGCCCAGCCTGCAAAAAATACACACTCAAAGAGCAATGTCCACAATGCAATTCCAAGACCGTAACTGCACATCCTGCCAAGTTTTCGCCAGATGACAAGTATGCGCGTTACCGCATATTGGACAAATTCAAGGAAAGCTAAGATATTCTTATGCTGTTGATTCGCGCGCTTTCAAGATCCAGAGGGCGCGACGATAGGTCGGTCTTAAGCTCTCCAATCTTGTCCACTGCGTCTTTTCCTTCAATTACCTCACCAAATATCGTGTACTGGCCATCAAGCCACGGTGCATCTCCAAGCATTATGAAGAACTGCGAGCCGGCGCTGTTGATGTCTTTGCCGCGCGCCATGGACACAATGTATTTTGTGTGTTTGAGATCGCTTATTTCTGCATCAATGCTGTATCCTGGACCGCCGGTTCCCCATGTTCCAGGAGGACCGTCTTTGGTGTTTGGATCTCCTCCCTGAATGACGAATCCTGGCTCAATTCTGTGGAATAGTGTGCCGTCGTAAAATTTGGCGTTTGCAAGCTTGACAAAGTTTTCAACTGTTTTTGGGGCAATTTCTGGCTTGAGTGCTATCACAATGTCACCGAATTTGGTCGAGATTGTGGCTATTGGTGCCTTTTGCGCCCTGACATCGCTTTGGATCTCTTTTTGCGGTTGCTCGCTAGTGGTTTGCTGTTTGTAATCTTTGTTGATTTCATAAATTAGTACACCATTTATTGGTCCAGAGTCACTTCGCAAAAATCCAGAGGACATGTATGCGAGCCTGAATGGGCCGTTTCCATCCTTGGGGAATTTGATGTCATCTATGTAAACCGGTGTAAATCCAGATACGTATGCGTTTGCTTGCTTTTGGTTTACCAAATCCACATAGGCATAGGTGGTAAATGGGATCATCTTTCCTAGTGTTGTTTGAGCCCAAAATTCCGGAGTCGGACTAAGACCATCATCGTAGAGATATTTTTGCACTGGAACGCCAGCAATTCTCATAAACCACTGCTTTTTGCTTTCGTCTCCCCCACCCTGTACCATATACAGTGCGGGATCTTCGCTGTTTATTCTCTGGGCGGCGACATAAACCAGAACATAGTCTGCGTCCATTTCCTTTAATATCTGCCACGCTTCATCAGGTGTGCTTAGAAATACCTGGGCCATCTGTTTGATTCTCCAATCAATTAACGTTGCATTATCCGCAATTGAGCGTCTTTCACCTAGTGTGGTGATCCAGTATCCGTAATCCCACCATGAAGCGACCACTGCGTCTTTAGGAGTGTTTTCTTTGAGCCATTGCATTGCATCAAGCCAGTCAGAAGTGGCTATGTTGTAGTTACTGCCACCATTTAGGATGGTGGGAGGTGCCTTGGTTCCATTTATCCAGTTGGCACTCACCGGTACCATCAATGGGATGATGAGTAAAATTGCAATTATGACAGAATATGATATTTTCAGAGTCTTGGGATGCGCTCTAGTTATTTTCTTGTTTTCCTGTCTGTCTTGCCTAAAGATGTGCTTTGTGATCATTGCAAGGCCCACAGACCCAAGCATCACAAGAGAAAGTGAAGAAAATAACTCCAGTCTAATGAACGCCGAGCTGATATAGACGCCGAGGAGCCCAAATATCAAAGCAAAGACGTGCACATCGCGTCTGTCATTTGACTCGTTTAGAAGGTTCTTGAAGATGAGCCACACTCCTATTGCAGCAAATATCATGAATACAGAGTGAAACAGAAATGACTGAAAGATGTTAGTTGTGGCGTGTTCTGCTACCGAGTCAACGAGTGGATCCTGTGTGGTCAGAAACGGGTTTATTGCGTTCAGATATCTGAAGCTTGGAAGGCCAAGCACGTTTGCGCCCAGTATTCCGATTCCTGCAGCAATTACTGCAATTAAGAACAGGGCTGTGTTTCTCTTTCTTTTTTCCTCCGAGCTGCGACTTTGAATAAAAGAAGAGGCCACAATGAAGATGGTTGGCCCTATTATCATAAAGCCGTTGGCTTTTGCAAAGAATCCAAGACCAGGCCTTTCCATTGGGGCCAGAGATATTGCAAGGCCTAGTACAAACACAGGTATTGCCCACCTAAGGAAGTTGGTGTCTTTTCTTACAAAGGGAAGTGACAGCATGAACAGTCCCAAAGGCAGCACAAAAAAGTCGGTTCCACCCCATGCAGAAAATGCAAATCCAAGAAATATTCCTGCGCCAATTAATTTGGCAAAAGCGACTTTGTGTGACGATGATTTAATTCCGCTCAAAAACAAATACACTGCAAGAATGCCGTAAAACAACCCTAGAGGCTCCGATTTGAACCATCCAAGTGTGCCCCTGGTAATTATTGGCAGTGAAACCGCGTAAAGCAGTGATGCAAACAATCCTGCAGTTGTACCTCCTATGACTCGGACCAGTGCAAAAACTATGATCGCCGTAAGTGAACCGAAAACGACCGGCAGTATGATGGTAAAACCGTACAGGTCGGAGCCGCCTCCAAAGATAGAATAAGTTACGGCCGCAGTTATGTGCAGCATGACTTGGGATGTTCCGGCAACATCTCTGCCAAACGGATACCAGCTCATGTCGTCGTGCCACTTGAAGTACTCTTGGATTCCATTCTCTACTATGAATTTGGTTGCTCTATAGTTGAAGAAGGGGTCAAACTCGTTTAGTTGAAATCCGTATTCTGCTTGTTGCGATCTTATCATAGCAGATATTGAAAATGACAGCGAGAGGATCCCGATAATAAGAAGGTGGTGTAAGTAAAAGTCAAAGCTTCCTACGGAAAATAGTTTTTTGTTAGAAACCAATTGCTTTTTTCCCAAAAGATGTGCTTATTACTCTTTTGGGCTCTTCTATTCAAGTGTGCTCATAGTTCGTTCTACAAATTTTGCAATAGGCAGAAAAATTTAACTTGGAGACTCATCAAGTGGGTGTAACTTGATTTTAGAAAGCCCTGCGTTCAAAGACGGTGGAGAGATTCCAAAAAAACACGGCTACAAAAATGGCAACATCAGCCCACCACTTAAGATAAGAGACGTCCCACAGGATGCTAAATCTTTGGTGTTGATAATGGACGACCCAGACGCAATGGGTGCCGTAGGCAAATTGTGGGTTCACTGGATTGTCTGGAACATAGACCCAAAGACGTCTGAGATTGCAGAATCTTCTGTGCCACAAGGCGCAGTTGAAGGAATGACAGACTTTGGTGCAATTGGGTATGGAGGGCCTGCACCCCCAGACAAAAGACACACCTACATCTTCAAGTTGTATGCGCTAAATTCAAAGATCTCGCTCCAAAAAGGTGCCAACAAAAAACAGCTCGAAGATGCAATCAGAGACCACATAATAGCGCAGACCTCACTGCGCGGCACTTTTGCGCCCTGAGTTCATTCCAATACTATTTTATTATTTGAAACCGAGAGTATAGAGCCACCAATTTTTTTTATTTTTGATTTTAGTTCTTTGTCCATTGTAGCCACGATGCCGCCGGCTTTTCCCACGTGAGTAATAATTGATTCATCTGCATGAGTTCCCCCCAACTCTAGTCTCTTAAACGACTTGATGAATTGTAATGTGGTGTCAATTTCGTGCTTTTTTTGTTGTGCTGTTCCAAGTTTTGTCAGCTCGGAAATTACAATGTCAGGCACTACGAATCGTATGTTGCCTATTTCGGTTTCAAGTGAGGATAGATTTTTGATTCTATTGTTGGCTATGTGAATGAGAAAACTGGTGTCACATATGACGTCAACCAACTACGCCTGCCCCAATTAGTCTCCATCTGTCTTCTATTTTACGGCTCAGGGCCACATTGCTGTTTTCAAAAATGCACACCGGCCTTTTGAACTGCACGTCGATTTTTTCTCCTTTGACTTTGTTTACCTTGGCAAGAACCGGTGCGGTCCCGATATTGAGTCTCAGGGACTCACCTACTTGGATGGGTGTTACTTTGATGTCGTTAATTGTCCCCACTGCGGAATCAAAGAGGTTTACTTCCAATTGCGCGCTAGTTGAGTTTTCAGGAAGTGTTTCTGGCTTGCCTATGACAGAGCCTACAAGCGAATCACTTCTTGTCATTGATGGATCCAGTTTTGTACCTATTGCTACTAGGCCTCCAGGTTTGACATCATTTACTATTCCTGCAGCCGTCCCAAGTGAGACTATTTGTGTTCGAATAGGCTCGTAGGTGTTTTTTCTAGAGTTGAAGATACCTGGCTTTATCTCGATTTCTTGGCCTACTGAAAATGTTCCCTGGGTGAGGCTGCCTCCGATTACACCACCCTTGATGTCCTTGATCATGGTCCCTGGTTTGTTTACATCAAAAGATCTTAAGACGTGCATTATTGGTTCTTTGGATTCTGCTCTCTTTGGGGTAGGAATAGTCTCCTCGATTGCGCCAATGAGTGCATCTATGTTCAATCTAGATTGTGCAGATATAGGAATGATTGGGGATTTTGCTGCCTTTGTCCCTTTGACGAATTTTGTAATGTCGGCATAGTTTGCCATTGCATCCTTGTAGGAGACAAGATCCACTTTATTTTGTACTATGACGATTTGCTGTATGCCGAGAATTTGTAGTGCCAAGAGGTGTTCTTTTGTTTGCGGCTGGGGGACTTTTTGGTTTGCTGCAATCAAAAGCATTGCGCCATCCATGAGTGCTGCGCCGGAGAGCATGTTTGCCATAAGTGATTCATGTCCTGGACTGTCAACGAAGCTTACCACTCTGGACAGCTCACTTTCTTTGCCGCAGTTTGGGCATTTGGGTGTGGTTGAGTAGCCAAGTGGTGGCTCGCAGTTTTTGCATTTGTAAAAAGCCGCATCGGAATATCCCACACGTATTGTGATTCCTCGTTTCAGCTCTTGGCTGTGAACGCTGGTCCACTGACCGGTAAGTGCCTGAATTAGTGTGGTTTTTCCGTGGTCCACGTGGCCGGCTGTGCCGATGTTGACACAGGGTTGATAGCCATATTTTTTTATGTACCATTCTGGAAGAGTTTCACGCCAGTGCATTACAAAACCTCAAAGACTCGGATATCTTAAGTTATGCCTTTTCTTTGTTTTCTGCGGCAGGAGCTTCTTCGATTTTTAGCTCGCCATCGTATGAGCAGTTCAGCTGATAGATCTCTTCAGAAACAGTGTTGCCTCTGATTAAGCGGCGTCTGCGTTGGCCTTTTTCAACATTTTGCAAGCCAACTCCTTTTGAAAGGAGGACTTGTTTTCGTGCAGAGCCATAAATGTCTCCTCGCATCGGAATTCCTGATTTATCTGAGCCGCCTGTGATTTTGAGCTTGCCTGCAAGGCCTACTATTGCGGCGTCAACTTCGCTTCCCACATGGAGACCTATGAGGGCGTTTGCCTCTCTGTCTTTTAGCTCCTTTGATAGAGATTTTCCTTTTTTGTCCGATATTGTGAGCTTAAAGTTTGCCAAGTATTACTCGAGGATTTTGAGTAGCTAATAATTCTTTGGGGTTTTTCTTATCTTATGGGTCTGGTGGTTCTGTGGGTCAGCACGGTTCTGTGGTTCTAACTTGTCGGCTGCTATCCGACAAGTTATGTCTAAGAAAAATTTTTAATTTAAGGCAGATAATCGATGTAGATGAAAGAAGAGATCACCTGTCCTCGCTGCAACAACAAGATGGTCGACATGCAGGCATGTCACATGATTTGCCATAAATGTGGCGCACACCTTGACTGCTCAGACAAGGGTTCTTTTTGGTAGCTTATAGTCCTGGCCTTTTAGGTATGTAGTCTGTTGCCATGTTGACTGCTTTGTCCTTCATGATTTCTAAATATGTGTCGTAGTCTGCCTCAAAGCTGCAGTGCGGACACCTTACAGACTTCATATCGTCGTCTAGGATCGCGACTTTTTCACATTGCGGGCAACGAGCATCCATGATTTCTATTACGCTCAAAACTATAATAATCTAGTTACAAAAACTCGATCTGCGCGGCGTTAGTCCAGCCTGGCAGGACGTCAGCTTCCCAAGCTGAAGGTCGCGGGTTCAATTCCCGCACGCCGCATCTAAAATCCCTATTTTCTACCATGTTGGATTCAAACCCATTAGTAAATTCAGTAACGGTGTTACCAAATTCAGTAACGGCAGAGTTTCGGATCAAAGGCATTTCTACCAAAAAGAATTCTTTCAATTTCTTTCTAATTTTATAATTTAGAACACGTTTATGAGACCGACTAGGAATGTAATTACCTGATAAATATTCACGCTCTGTTTTGCTAAGCACGCTGATCGTAGTGACGTTTTTAGTATTTTAATTCTATGTAATTATAGAACAACCTCGTTTAAGAAATTCATTCTATACCAGATCTTGAGGAATTTTATATTATAGTGGTTTTTCTTCTTGCTATTTTAAAACATTATAATTAAAGCTGCAAAAACTTCCATCCTTTCATGTTGTTCTCGTCATAAGTGTAAACTTCGCTGTCATTGTATCTCCAGCTACCACTTATGTTGACAACTATCCCGCCCCAGAGCTTCTTTCCCTTCTGGTTTTGCTCTTTGATATATTTCTGCAAACCTTCTGCTCTTGTCTTTGCGTCTTTTGCTGTTATTCCGCTCTTTGTATCAAACAAACCTATTGTGCCGTCTTCAAACTGAACAATAAAGTCAACATAGAACGCTCTTTCAATTCCAGCTTCGTCTTTGTACAAAACTGCGAAATACTTTATTTCGCTCTCGCCATTCTTAAACCACCATTTAACTTTCTTTGAGTTTTCCAGCAAGTCAATGAATAATCTTTCTGGCTCGCTAGGTTTCTTTGTATAGAACGGTTTCATAATTGACCTTGCTTTCTCTTCTTTGCTGTATCTGCTGTTGTAACTTATGATTACTGGGACTTCCCATTTTGGTACTTCCTGCAATTCTTTTTTCTCACTGAGTTGTTCAACTACCTTTTCTTTATACTGCTCTTTGGCCAGATTGATAGCATCAACAATTGCCTGAACATTTTCTTTACCTAAGGCAATTCGCTGTGCTTGAGGACTAAATTTCTCAATCTTGAATTTGTCTTCAAAGAATTTGTAAATTGCTGTTTTCATTCTATCGCTTGAATCATTGGGTGCATAAGGCGTGCAATTCTGCGAAATGAAATTATCAAATCTTTGCTGTAATTCAGCTTCATTTAACTGGACTTCTATTGTGCCTTTATGCTCAATTTCGCCGGGCTTGTCAATATCTATGATCTTGCCATCCGCAATAATTGGGCTTACGACTTTGGAAGGAGTAACAGTTATTTTCTTTTTGAGATTCATTTCTTCTGCTACTTTCTGGAATATTGTTACAAATTTGCTTGACAATCTTGTTCTTTCTCTCTGTCTTTTTAAATAAATGGAATGAAGAACAATTGGTTTGTAGAGCGTATTATCTCGCTTTGCTTCAAAAATAGTAACATAGTCTTCGGCGTAATCCTCTGTAATTTCAATGTCTGGCAGATTTGTAAAGACAAAACCTTTGTTTAATTCTTCATTGTTATAATACTTTAATTCAGGCATTCTCATAATTCTGCCAATGGTCTGAATGGTAAACGTAAAGCTCTTTGACTCTCTGAAGATTACAAGGATTTGCGCTCGTGGACAATCCCAGCCTAAAGCAGGAGCTTGTTTGAAAACCAAAACTTCAACTTCATTATCATTTTTCTCTATATTTGCTAAAGTGTCTGTTTTTTCTTCTGAGAGCCAGACTGCAAGTTTTCCGCTCTCTTCAGTTATTTTGAATTCGTCTTTAAGTATCCTCAAGATGTCCTCTTTTTTGTTAATTAAGTTGCTTTTCTGGTCTGGCAATTGGATAAGAACAAGAGGGTTAATGTTGGCTCCTTCTTTTTCGTAAAATTTTGCTAACTCTTCTCGCTTCTTCAATGCCTGTTCAATGACTATCTCGTCAGAGCTTTTTGAGCCTGTTTTTATGTTAAGAAATTCAGGATTGACCGAAATTTCCGATTTTATCATTTGTTCACTTTTAACGTCCGATAGACACACTCTCTCTATTTCAGAAACATTCTCCATCAAATGAGGCGTGGCAGAGACTTCTATTGTAACTTTCGGGCCAATGACTTCTATCAATTCTTTTGATTTTTCAGAGCTTGCAGTGTGATGGCTCTCATCAATAATCAGGATAATTTCTCTGCCGTCTTCTTTGGTGTTTTCAATTATGGAATTAAGAGTATTGTCTTGTTCGTTTTCTCTGACATAAATGTTAATGTCTTTCTTGTTTATGCTGTGCCAGTTAATGAAGAGAATTTCGTTTTCTCCTATCATTCTGTCTTCCAAGTCTTCAAAATAAGAGCATTGAAGCAGTCTGTCATCTTCATAGTATTTTTCCAGTTTTTCCTTGCTCTGCTCGTGTAACATTCTTACAGAAACCCAGACAAATGAGAACTTTCTGTTATCTTTCCTGTTTTTTACTATCTCTTTCAGCAATTCTGAAACCATGACTGTTTTTCCAGAGCCTGTTGGAGATTGAAAGATAACAACGCCATTCTCGTGACTTCTGAGAACATTTTCTACCTTTGACTTTAATCTGTCTACTGCTTTTCTTTGGTAATCTCTTAGCTGTATCATTTGAAAATCCTCCTGTACACATTTAATATAACTGCCGGTATTGGTTTTAATTCGACCAAATCTTCCACGTCTTCAAATTCATCTTCTCTTGCGCTTTCATCTAGCGAGAACACATAAACAACAAAATGCTTCTTCATCTTTTTGGCTTCTTTCTTGAACGGCTCAATGCCATCATCGTCATAAATAATTCCCAACAGTTTGCCTTGTCCATTGGTGAAGATCTTGAATTTATGGCCTTCTTTAACTTCATCAAAACATTCCTCTTTCAGGCAAAGCATTTCTGTTGATTTCGCAACCATTTTTCTCTTGTTCTTGTCCGAAGGATCAGCATCGACAAAATCAGTTCTATAAAATTTCAGATTGCCGCCTAGTCCTTTCCGTACATCAGAAACGTTTCTTGTCCCATAGAGGCGTAAAAATCCATCCTCGACCTTTACGTCGAAGTCGTCAAACTCATTTTGCCTTTCAAGCTTTGTCCTTTCTATAGTTTCTATCAGATCGTCGGGGTCTTTCAGGTTGGAGTAGGTTATTTTTTCTTCAAACAGCTGTTCTGTTTGCTTTCCCTTGAATTTGTAGCCTTTGATAACATTGCTGATTCTTGGATATGTTATCTCATCACAGATCCTGTTTTCATTGTTGGTGCATAGGATAAACCTACGATTTCCGCCATCCTGCTTATTCAGTTCTAATACAGCTTGTCCAGTAGTACCTGACCCCGCGAAGAAGTCTAGAACAATGGCGTCTTTTTTGTTGGATGCAACACGTATGCATTCAGCTACTGCATGAGGAGATTTAGGAAACGGAAATGCTTCTCTTACACCTAAAATCTTATCTAAAATTTGTGTTCCATATTCACTCGCTGAAAATGTAGAATCTAACCAAATACTCTGTGGTGGTTCCCCATCTAGACCTCCCCTAAATTTAAAATAGATCTGATCACCATATTTTGTTTTTTGATACCACAAATCTCCTTTATCGAACATGTCGTCTATGTCTTCCTTACCCCTTCTCCAAATTCGCTTCTCTCCGTCTACATCTATCGGAAGAATTTTCATTTTTAGTTTTGTTTTGGTAGTTATTCTACCTGTTTTAGGATCGTAGTATATTGGATAATATCTATCAGATATTTTACCACTACGTGTTTTAGCAAGACTATCCACTCCCTGTTTGCGCAAGTTAACAGGCAAATACCAAGTGCCGTCTTTGTCTTTTTTATAGGTATGAGTTTTGCTTTCAACTTCAACCGATATTTTATGGATTTTTGACGCGGCTGTTCGACCAAAGAAAATGGCATATTCGTGTATCAACGATACTTTTCTATTTGTTTTTCTACCCTTGGGGTTATTTCTAATGACCACTGTTCCCAAATGATTTTTTTCACCAAAAATTTCTTCTAGTAAGCACCACAATCGGGGCATTTCATGATCATCTATAGTTACACAAATTATTCCATCCGATTTCAGCAGATTTTTTGCAATCCTAAGACGGTGATTCATGAAGGATAGCCATTTTGTGTGCTTGTATGGATCCTTGGCGTCAACATAGTTGTTGTTGTAAGTCCAGTCTCGCGCACCAGTGTTGTATGGAGGATCTATGTAGATAACATCAATTTTTCCTTTGTGCGTGTAATTCAGAACAGAAAGAGCATGATAATTGTCTCCTTCAATAAGAATGTTGACTGATTTTTCTTTGTCTGTTACAATTTCCTTTGCTTTGTCTTCTGCAAGAACGGGCAGTTTTTCCTTGCAGAGTAAAGCTACCTGTTCTGGCTTGTCTTCCCAGACTATTCCATATTTCTTTCTCTTTTCAACTTTCTTTAGTTCTCTGATTAATTCTTCTTTTGACCAGTTTGAGTAATCTTTTTTTGGCATATTATTTCCTATCTTTGTTTTTCTTTAAATTCTTCGCTCATAATGTAGAATCTTGTTGCTAAATAAACAACAGACAATATGCTCATGAATTTCGTATAATCAAATTGCTGTGCAGAAACTCTTCAAAAACGTATTGTATGAGGAATCAGCTACAAAATTTGTAATCATGAGCGAAATTCCTTTAATATCGATTTTTTAATTAAAAAATATGTACACAATTCAAAAAATCTCATTTATGATCGCAGGGGTTTTGTTTTTAATAGGCGTTATTGTTTTTATCCAAGCAATTA
>JBDUUJ010000027.1:0-5881 GCA_039938575.1 Nitrososphaera sp.
GCTGGAAAAAATCCACATTCCACTTCACTGCTTAAATTGGAAGCCTTCTGGAATCGTATAGAATCTAAAATCACAAAGATTGAGATTGAATTTTTGAACGACTAAAATCAAATCATAAAAAAGTAAATTTTTTTGCTCCATATTTCCTATTACCTATTGTACAACAAGTGTTTCATGACTGTGATATTCGTGCCAACAAGACCAACCAAAAAAACGATCGAAGACGATCAGGATGATCAAAACTAATTCATTATCTTTATGAAAGAACTTGGTGGAACTTCCAGATTGGTGAATTCGTCTGGATGTAAGATCTTTGCTATGATCTCAATTCCTGTTATGGTGCGGATACTGGGTTTGCTAAAATACGAGTTTGCGTCTACTGCATATAACATACCGTTTTTTACGGCTTTCAAGTTTTTCCACCTCTGGTTATTCTGCAAAGCCCTGGAGCATTCAACAATGGTTCTCTTGGTGTCAAAACCACAAGGCATCATGATTATGATGTCTGCATC
This sequence comes from Nitrososphaera sp., assembly GCA_039938575.1. GTDB lineage: Archaea > Thermoproteota > Nitrososphaeria > Nitrososphaerales > Nitrosopumilaceae > Nitrosotenuis. The sequence continues at coordinate 513 of JBDUUJ010000027.1, forward strand.
TGCATTCTCTACTTCGTCAATTGTCATGCGTTTTGAGTGTTGACCAGTGGTACTGACCAAATTTGTACCACCTGCCATTTGGACCATCTGCGGTATCCAATGTCCGGCTGTAAAGAATGGATCAACCCACTCTATGCAAAGGACTTTGGGTCGGTCTTTGTAGGTTTTACTCGACACATATTCAATTCTTTTTTGAAGCGATTCCACTAGTTTTTGTCCTTGATTTTCTTTGCCAATTCTTTTTGCAATCTGCATGATTGTGGCCAAAATATCGTCTATGTTGTGAGGATCAAGGATCTCAATTTGTGGTTTATGTTCTAAAATACTTAATGCCTTGTTCACTTCGTTTGTATATGCAGAACATACAGCACAGGTTCCTTGCGCAATTATGAGATCTGGGTTTGCTTTTTTAAGCACATCTTCGTTTATTATGAAGAGATCTTGGTTGTTTTTTGCAAGCTTTGAGACATTTTTATCTATCTGACGCGAAGTCATGTTTTGTGAATCTAAAACAGAATCGATGACACGAGGTTTTGATTTTGCAGCCTCCGGAAAATCGCACTCATGTGTAACACCAACTATGTTTTCTCCCGCACCAAGCTCAAAGAGCATCTCGGTTGCACTTGGAAGAAACGAGACAATTCTTTTTGCAACCATGTCTTTTCTTGGCGGTAGTTGAATTTTAAGTCATTTTTGCTTAATGTGTGGCACACGAATTAGCCTAAATAACACAAAACACAACATAACTTGTGGGTTCGACAGTACAACAGATCCGAAAATCTATTGAAAAAAATTGGAACGAATATCTCTCAAAATACGGGAATCTGTTTTCTTCAAACTCAATTAGCGGCTCAAGTCCACCCTCAGTGTTTGTTGGCTCCTTTGGCTATCCAAAAGTAGGGATTGGCCCAATGCTGCCTCCGATCCATGGTGACACTAGCATACTGGATATGCCGGAGAGGTGGGCTGGCAAGTCGCTTGAAGAAATTGTAAATTTCAGGCTGAGTCTGGTCAGAGGAGTTCACAAAGCATCTGTTTTGGAGCCGCATGGTAGGTACATAGAAAGTCTACAGGAACTAGCCATGGCACAAAACACACCGGACTCGGAGGTCATATTCGAAAAAAACACAATGCCTACTACGATAATCGATGGTCAAAGTGCTCCATTTGGACCCATAGGTGAGGTAAAGAGCGTCAAATTTTCTGGCATCTCGACTTGCAAGCCAATTGAAAAGACATACTACGACAAGGATTTAGGTGCAGAAGGAGCGGTATTGAAACTGTACAATTCTGGAATAGAGATTTCAAAAATTCAAAAATGCTTCTCAATTGGAATGTTTGGTAAAAAAAGAAAACTGGTTCCAACAAGGTGGAGCATAACTGCAACTGATGATATCATCTCAAAGAATCTGGTTGAGCAGATTCTGGACTATCAACAACTGGACACGTACTTGGTGTTTTTCCATGAACATCTTGGTAACTTGTTTTCTGTGATTCTTTTTCCGCACCGCTGGATCTTTGAGATGGAAGAGGCATGGCATACAGAAAAAGGAGAACTCGGTTTTGGAGCCGATGCAGAGGACGCAAATGGGCTCAATCATTATCCTGTTACTGCAGGTGCATACTTTGCAGCAAGGCTTGGAGTTGCAGAATATCTAAAAAAGAAACAAAGGCAGGCCGGTGCGTTAGTACTACGAGAAATTCGGGCCGAGTATGCCGTACCGGTAGGGGTGTGGCAAGTAAGGGAAGCTATACGCGCGGCAATGTCAAAAAAGCCGATAAATGCAGACAGCTTAGGACAAGGTCTCGATATTATGTGCAAGCATTTTAGCATAAGCAAGTCTGAATGGCTGTCAAACGGAATCACACTTAGAATGTTAAAACAAAAATCAATTACGGATTATTTTTAATCGATGTAATTTCCTTGCTCATCTGTCTTTAACTCGATTTGCATGACAGAGCCGCTTATGAATGACTCATTGCGGATGGTTCTAACTCGAGCAATATCGAGGTGATATGGCCACATTTCAACTACTATTTCTCCAACTTGGACGTTTTCTGGGGCATCTGTGAGCTTGATGTCTTCTTTTCTTATTCCATATTGCTGTAGTTTTTTGAGGCAGTGCTGTACGAGTGGTTCCGGATTGTTGTGATTTATTGCCCAGACTGTTCCTGAATATTGTATTTTTTCCAATTTTGTGTTACCTGTGCATTACTTTGAGCCAGAACTAAGCACCTTGAGCGTCATGGTGCTCATTACTCTTGAGAGACGTCTGATTTTGTTTGACACGGTCTTATCGAATTCTTCTGGTGATTTGGCGTGGATCTCGATTATGATGTCGTACGCACCAAAGGTAAGGTATGCTTGTTTTACTTCGGGAATTTGTTTGATTTCCTCAAGGAGATATTCTTCTGCTCCCAAATCGCAGTTTAACAAAACAAAACCGATTTCCATTACTTGTTATCCATATTCACTTGTTAAAAGCTTTTACCAGCGTCGTCTTGCTTGTGGTCTTCTTATTGCATGATGTCTTGCACTTTTTGGTTCTGACTCTCTTGTTGAATAATCATTGTTTCTGCGTTGGGAATTCCTATCGAATCTGGACTCGCCACCTCTTGAGTCTCTGCCATACCTTGACTCTCTTCCAAATCTGGATTCTCTTCTATTTCTACTTCTAAAATCACTTCTTGCATGTGAAAAAACTCTACGTGGACCAATCTGTCTTTTTAGCGGGTCTGGTATCTCGACTTTAATTCCAAGTTTCTCATTTAGGTCAGTCATATTGACTTTGATTTGTTGCTTTATTAGATTGAAATCGCCAATTGAAGAATAGGAAACTAGTGTAATCGCTCTACCTTTTGCCCCGGCCCTTGCAGTCCTTCCAATTCGGTGGAAGTACACCATTTCTTGATTCGGCACATCGTAATTTACAACAAGTGCCACTTGTGGTACATCGATACCTCTTGCCGCAACATCTGTTGCAACCAGGATGTCTGCTTGACCGCGTCTGAACTGTGACATTGAGATCTCTCTTCTGTGTTGTGACATGTCGCCTTCTATTGCAACTGCGTTGAATCCTGCCTGTCTAAGAGAGCGAGTAACGTCACGGGTTCGGTTTTTGGTTGAACAAAACACTACTGTTTGTCCAGATTTGTTTTCTTTAATAAAATCAATTAAGTACTTGAGCTTCTCTCGGTCCTTGATGACCAAAAATGCTTGGTCGATTCCTTCTCCAGAAAGGTCATCGGCATCAAGCAGGAACTGTTTTGGATTATTAAGATAGTCTTCGGCAAGTCTTAAGATCTCAATGGGCATTGTTGCTGAAAAAAGCGACATCACTTTGTTTACGGGTGTCAGCTCCAAGATGAATCTGATGTCATCGATGAATCCCATGTCTAGCATGGTGTCTGCTTCATCAAGCACGACATACTTGACATCATTTAGGTGAATTGAACCCTGTTTTAGATGATCGATAAGTCTACCGGGGGTCGCAACCACAATTTCTACACCATGTCTTATTGCCTGTAGCTGAACTCCAATGCCTTGGCCGCCGTAGATGGAAACTACTTTGATGCCAGTGTATTTTGCAAATTTTTTAATCTCGTTTGTGATCTGTAGTGCGAGTTCTCTTGTAGGTGCAAGGATGAGGCCTTGAATTGTCTTGTTTGGTTCGATGTTTTGAAGCATCGAAATGGAGTAAGCGGCAGTCTTGCCAGTACCGGTATGAGCTTGACCTATCACGTCTCTTCCAGAAAGCAAAACGGGAATGGTCGCCTCCTGGATTGGAAACGGTGCTTCAAAGCCAATCTCTTTTAGTCCATCTATTATGGATTTTTTGATTCCTAATTCTTCAAATGTTGTCAATTTACTTCCTAAGCAATGACAGAGAAAAAGCTCATTGCTTATTTTCCGTCATTATAGCCTAATAGCTTTAGCAGCATATCTGCCTCTAATAAACTATTAGACTAAACTCATAATACGTATAGAGAAAAACCTGCTAACGCCTGTGGCTCTTTTTTGAGAGCCAAGATACTATTATCTGCTGGGCAAGCTTTTCTGGTTCTTTTTCTCGGTATGATGAGATCCGTTCTAGTTTTTTTGCTGCACTCGTTGACAGCTTGAGCGGAACTGTTTTTCTTACTGCGATGAGTCTTGCTTGCCTGAGTAGCTTGCGGTGATTAGCAGATGGGTGCCTTGATAGTGCTTTAAGATATGCTTTTTGCATTCTAGCATCCAGTCTGGAGATTCTTTCTGCTATCTTGATTGCTTTTGGAATGTTTGGCACGATTTGGTTTAATTTGATTGCAGCACTGCTAGACAATGTGCCCGGAACCAAGTCCTTTATCTTTTCTGGCAGAGCAGCAAACCCGATGTATTTTTTGAAAGTCTTCGACGAAATGCCTAAAGAGCGGGCACCTTTTACTACACCCATCTTTTCTGCCAAGAAACTACATGATCTTGCCATGTCTTTTGGCTTCATGTTTTTACGGTGAAGATTCTCAATAACGGACGCTGCTTTTGCATTCTCTAGATCATATCCTTTCTTTAATACTAAAACGGGAACTTTTCTTACTTTGAGGAGTTTTAACGCAGCCAGACGCCTTTGCCCAGACATCAAAAGAAAGCCATTGCCATTTTTTTGAACTAGCGGGGGGTTTTGCAAGCCTTCCGTCTTAATTGATCTTGCAAGTTCACGTATCCCATCTCTATCAAGTGAACGGGCTTGAGCTTCATCCCAGACATGTATCTTCTTAATTGGAATTAGGCGCATTATGTACGGGGGTTTTGAGGGATTTTTCAGTGCCAATTGCCATTATGATGAAAAAGGATTTAGTAAATAGCAAGGTTAAATTGAATTCGCCTTTGTGTGACAATTTTTTTCTGATTTTTGCTGTTTTTGCGCCAAAATTCGATTCAAAAATACCGAATTTGATTAAAATGAAGCCAATAGAGGGATTTGAACCCTCGACCCTCTGATTACAAGTCAGATGCTCTGCCAGGCTGAGCTATATTGGCACGATTTTGTAAGAAAATAGAGCGGTTTAAAACGTTATGAGATCCGACACTGTTAAGTTTGTGGGTGATTCCTAGGTTATGATTCGAGTGTTAAGATACGGGTGATAAAATGTAGGTGGTTTGATGGGCGTAAAGAAACTGGTGATTTTTTAATTTCAAATCTAATATAATGTTAAACCCAATGAGAAATTGGGATTACGGTTAAGGACGGATTAGATAACCTTAATCCAGAATGTATGTATTAATATCGTAATTAGACATAATATTTAACTGGAATAAAATTTAGGTTGACTAAATGAAGTACATTCCACCAAAGAAACTCAAAGTACTCATGGCAATGTTCTTTGGTGCT
>JBDUUJ010000028.1:0-6550 GCA_039938575.1 Nitrososphaera sp.
CTTAAGTTCCCATCATTTTTAGCTGTTTTGTGTTTGGCGTGAATTTTTGTTTGATGGATTTGAGTGGCAAATTGTGTTGTAGGTAGAGTGTAATTATTTAAGATTTTAGATCCACCTGACGAAGACTACAGAACCTAGTTGAATAATTAAAACTACAAAAATGATTATAACATAATATTTGCTGTGATTTATCATGGTGGGTCTTGGGGGTGCTCTTGCCGAGCTGAAACTCCGTGTGCAAAAAGCACATGAAGATCTTGCACAGCTTGGCTCGCCGGCACCACCTCTGCCTGAAATGATTAACACCACCAATATCATACGCATAAACGAATATCTCACAAAAAGTAACGAGGGCAAAACAAGGTTGATCTCAGCCTACGAGGATTATACAAAAAAACTCGAAGAAATCGTAGCTTCGTTGCTTTCCATACAAGCAGACCTCAAAGATATTGTAAAGACAGAGGCTTCACTCATAGCCAATGCAAGAAAAAAGAGACGGCGAAAAAGCACCAAAAAGACAAAAAAGAAAAGATAGCTAATAGATTACGTCGCCCGTTGTGACCCTGATTGATTTTGAATTTTGTTTTATTATGAGTGCTCCGTCATTGTCTAGCTTGACTGCTTTGCCAGACACGGTATTGCCCTGCGTGATGACACTCACTGTACTTCCGATGGTGGACGATTTTTTCATCCACTGATTTATGATGTGTTGTGTCTTGTCTGATGCAAAAAATGCCAAAACTGTTTCAAGTTCTTCCAGAAAGGATTGGACAAGCTTGGAGGGTTTTGTCCTGTTTTTTTGGTTTACAAGGGTGGAGACACCATAGAAGTTTGGGCCGTGTCTGATCTTTTTTTCAATTTGACTTGGGTCTACTCTGAAGTTGATGCCCACCCCCAAGACGAGACTTTCGATTCGTGTGGATTCGATTGATGCATCGATTATCATGCCTGCTACTTTTTTTCCATTAAGTGTGAGATCGTTTGGCCATTTTAGCTCAGTTATGATGCCAAGTGTTTTCTGAATTGCATTTGAGAGGGCTACTGCAGCAGCAAATGGCATTAATGTAACTTTGCTAACATCGAAACTAGGTCTCAGCACTATTGACAGCCAGATTCCGCCTTTCGGCGAGATCCACGTACGTCCCTGCCTACCTTTTCCGGCTTTTTGTGTTTCTGATATCACTACAGTGCCGTCCTCATTTTGATTTTTTGCAATACTGGCAGCGAAATTCTGTGTGGAATCTATTGAATCAAAGTAGTAGACCTTTTTTCCCAATTGTTTTGTTTTGAGGCCATCTGTTATCTCCCAAGGTAGCATTAGGTCGGTGATGCCAGTAAGGCGGTAGCCAAGATTTTGTTTTGATTCTATCTTGTAGCCTAAACTTTGAATTTTTTTTATGTGCTTCCAGACTGCAACACGGCTAATTTTTAGAACCTCGCTTAGGTCTTCACCTGAGAGGTATTCGGCGTGATGGGCCTTGAGGAACTGTAATACCTTGACCAACCCAGAGTCATCATAAGAAGTGTACTGCAATATTCTGTCTGATTTTATGGCTGATTTATAATTTCGATTTTTTAAACTAAAAACCAATGTCTATGTCATAGCCACCATCTCCCATGTCGCCTCCAGTATCTGCGCCGTCGCCAACATCTGCAGGTTGGTTTTCTGCGCCGGGTGGCACATGTTCTGGTGGAACGTAGTTGTGCATTGATGCACCAATCATGGAAAACATCATGGAAAACATCATCATGTTCATCATACCAAAGAACATCATCATTGGAAAGTCCATTTTGTTTTGGTCCATAAATTCTTGGAGTTGTTTTTTGTCGCCCATTTTGTATAATTGTACCATGTGGTCCCACTTTTGTTCCATCTCGTGGATTCGTTGCTCAAGTTCGTTTGAGCCTTTTTCTGTGAGATTGAGCTCAATTTTCTCGCCACCGAAGAAACCTTTCTTTTTCTCAACTCGTATAAAGCCGCGCTCTTCTAATTTTTCTAGTATCTTGTTCAACTCTTCTGGCTCTATTCCAGTCTTGTCTCGGATCTTGTCGAATTTTTTGGCGCCCTTTTTTATGGCCCCCAAAACAATTACATCTTTTGGCTCTTCTTCCATGAGTATGGTTGGAATTTTACGTATAAAGAATTTTTCGAATACGTTAAAATCGTATTGATGACAATCTTACTCATGGAACGTGATCCTCACACAGACGAGCAAATCCGCAAGATCTTCTCACTTAAGAACATAGCAGTTGTGGGAATGTCAAAAAACGAGGAAAAAGCTGCAAACTATGTACCTAGGTATCTCATAAATCAAGGCTATAACGTAATTCCGGTAAATCCTACGGCAGACAAGATTCTTGAACGCAAGTCATTTGCAAATCTGACTGACATCGACCAGCAAGTCGACATAGTGGATGTATTTAGGCCGTCAGATCAGGTGCTTCCAGTAGTGCAAGAAGCAATAAAGCTAAAACCAAAGGTGATCTGGCTTCAGGAGGGAATCCACAATGAAGAGGCAGAGGAGCTTGCAAGAAAGGCAGGAATCCAAGTCGTCTTTAATCGATGCATGCTTGCTGAGCACCAGCGGTTGTTCTCATGAGTGCCTCATTTGATGAATTTTACCACTCTCTTGAAGAGCTGGCCGAATCTTATTCAAAAAAAGGCGTCGCAGTAAAACTGGTACCTGACATGGTGGCAAACATAGTGAGAATCATCGGAGAAAATACAGATTCGCTTGACAGGGCAAAAAACGGACTGGAAGAGATATCTGAGCTATCATACGCGACTGCAGAACACCATCCATATTGGAATCTTTTATTTCACGCATGCCAGATAGCGAAGCTCACATTGGAAAAGTGGGATTCGGATCTTACAAAAGAAGAACTTGATGAAATTGCTTGGTCCATAGATGAAATAAAAAATACGATTTCAAAGCTGAGAGAAAATCCTCGCAGTCATGAATAAATACTTTGGAACGCAAGTTTAGTTGTGACAATCAAAATAGGAATCATCGGCAAGACAAACACAGGCAAGACGACATTTTTTAACTCTGCGACACTTTCTTCATCGGAAATCTCCACCTACCCATTCACTACAAAAAAACCAGAGTCATCTACTGCATATGCAATTACGCTTTGTGTACATCCTGAATTCAACATTCATGACAATCCAAAAAACTCAAAATGCGTGGATGGATGGCGCTACATTCCAATTGAGCTAATTGATCTACCTGGCTTGATTAAAGATGCCTGGCAGGGAAAGGGCCTTGGGAACCAATTCCTTTCAGTTGCAGCGCAAGCAGACGCATTACTGCATGTGGTTGATGTGTCTGGAAGCATTGACTCTTCAGGAAAGATAGCCGCAGTTGGCAGTGGAGATCCAATATCTGATTTTGCAGATATTGAAGAAGAACTGATAATGTGGTATCTGAAAATTCTTGAAGGAAACCGAGATAAAGTCTCAAAGGCAATTCATTTGGGAACAGACAAAATAGTTGCAATAGCAGACCTGTATAGAGGAATAGGTGTCAACAATTATCACGTAAAAGAGGCGCTTCGTGTGGCAGGAATTGAAGATAAGGAGTTTGACGACATTGATTTTCAAGAAAGTAAAAAGTTTGCCACTGTCTTGCGTAAAATATCAAAACCCACACTCATTGTAGCAAACAAGATCGACATAGAGGGAGCAGACAAAAACTTTGCGCGATTAAGGGAACGCTACAACGACATGATAGTGGTACCTGCAAGTGCAGACAGTGAGTTGTCATTGCGACGAGCAGAGCAAAAAAATCTCATAAAGTATTCACCAGGCTCTGAACAGTTTGACATCCTAAAACCTGATGAGTTGAGTCAAAAACAAAAAAACGCACTAGACTTTATCAAAAAAGAAATCATGGGGGAGTACATGAGAACCGGAGTTCAGTTCGCAATCAACGTCATCGTCTTTAAGCTTCTCAAAATGAATGCTGTATACCCGGTAGCAGACGAAGAGCGACTATCTGATAAAAAAGGAAATGTTCTGCCAGATCTGATCCTACTCAAAGATGGTGCGACTGTGTTGGACTTGGCAAAAGAGATCCACAGTGATCTCACAAAGGGATTATTGTATGCAAAAGACATCCGGTACAACCTGAGGCTTCCGACCACATATCAGTTGCGTGACAGAGACGTCATATGCCTTGTCACTACATCAAAAAAACACTAAGAATCAGCCTTGATCTTTTCTTTTTTCATCCAAATTGTCTTTCCTTTATGATCAAGCAAAACAATATTCATCTGAGAAATCTGGCTTCTTATTTTATCTGCTTCTTGGTATTGTTTTTGTGCACGCAACTCGTCTCGTTTTTTGATCAAATCGGTAATTGTTTGCTTTTCTGATTCTGTGAGCCGCTGCACTTGAAGACCGAGTACATCCAACATCCTTTCAAATTCAGGCAATGCGACATTGGCAATGGATCTAGTCATTTTCTCAGAAGCCGCTATTCTGTTTACGCCCTTGACCAACTTGAAAAATGAATTGATTGCAAGTGGGGTGTTAAAATCGCTCTCAAGTGCAGAATCAAACTCGGCTTTGCATTCTGATACAAGGTCTGATATCTCAGATGTGTCACCTTGGCCGTCGGACATTATCAGCTCATAGTATGCCGTTTCTACTTGGCGCCACTTGATGAGGTTTTCTTTTAGGAGGTCTTCTGAATAATCTATTGGTTTGGAGTAATGACCAGACAGGCAGAACAGTCTGATTATGTTTGGGCCCCAGTTGTCCAACACGTATCGGACCGATTTGATGTTACCAAGAGATTTTGACATTTTTTCACCATTTATTGTGACCATGCCTACATGCATCCAGATCTTGGCAAGAGGTTTTTTAGTAACTGCTTCAGTCTGCGCTATTTCATTTTCATGGTGAGGGAAGATGAGATCTCGCCCGCCACCATGTATTTCAAATTCCTCACCTAGATACTTGAGGCTCATCGCAGAACATTCGATGTGCCATCCTGGTCTGCCGTTTCCCCATGGACTGGGCCAGGTAGGCTCATCTGTTTCAAACTTCCAGAGCGCAAAGTCGAGTGGGTCATTTTTTGTTTCGTCTACTTCAATTCTTGCACCAGAAATCAAATCCTCTGTTTTCTTTTTTGAGAGTTTGCCATATTCTGAAAATTTTGAAACAGAATAATATACACCGTTTTTTGAGACGTAGGCCACGCCCACATCAATTAGATTCCTTATCAAATTAATCATGTCTGCAATGTGTTCTGTTGCCTTTGGATAGATTGTAGCACGCTTGACGTGTAGTCTGTCAAAATCCTCAAAATAATGCATAATGTATCTTGTGCTAATTTCAGAGGCGCTTGTATTCTCTGTGTTTGCACGATTGATTATTTTGTCGTCTACATCTGTAAAGTTTTGGACGAAATTTACCAAATATCCTTTTGATTCCAAAAATCTCCTTAGTGTATCAAATACAATTATTGTGCGTGCATGGCCTATGTGGGATTCGTCGTACACTGTTACACCGCACAAGTAAATTCGGACCTTGTTTGATGCGATCTCTTTTTCTTGGTTGCTTAGCGTATCAAAAATCTTCATGGTCATCACGGTCTTGGCGGAATTATCCTCTTATGTTCACTTTTTTTGTGCATTTGATAGATTTTCTCAATTTTGTTTTTAGCTATATCTGTAGTGTGAGCGGTTTGTTCTATTGTCATATTTTTGTCAATCAGACAATATAGGACGGAGTCTATTTCGTCATAAGTAAACCCTATCTCTTCTTCTGCTGTATGTCCAAGCCACAGATGCGGGCTACTTTTTTTCCATATGATCGAGTCTTTGACTTTCAAAAATCTGGCAAACTCTCTTATCTGGGATTTGTACAACGAAACTATTGGCAGAATGTCTGCACTGCCGTCGCCAAACTTGGTAAAGTACCCGATTAGGTATTCTGATTTATCGCTAGAACCGATTACCAGATAGTTTTTCAGATTTGCGTAATAGTATAGCAGAGCTGAGCGGATACGTGCTCTGAGGTTCCCAAGTGCAATTTCTTGAGGCTCGACAATGTTTGCAAATTGAGAGTGAATCATGCTTATGTCAATTAGCTTGTAATCGATGCCTAGGATGTCCGCAAGATACAGGGCGTCTTCAGTCTCTTCTTTTGGAGAGACTTTGGTGTCTGGCATAATGAGTGCAAGTGTTTTTTCTTTGAATGAATTTGCACAAATGTGTGCAATTACTGCTGAATCGATGCCTCCACTAAGACCAAAGACAAAACCACGTGCCTCTGAGAGGTATTTTTGCAAAAACAGTTCAATATCGGATTGGATTCTGGCATAATCTTGTCTGACTATCTCGGCTAGTATCTTGGTGTTCACTGGTTGTGATTTACAGTAATGAATTAAAAACCGTACTGAATTTGGTTCAAGAAGTCTTCGTCAGGTGGATCTAAAATCTTAAATAATTACACTCTACCTACAACACAATTTGCCACTCAAATCCATCAAACAAAAATTCACGCCAAACACAAAACAGCTAAAAATGATGGGAACTTAAG
>JBDUUJ010000029.1:0-12236 GCA_039938575.1 Nitrososphaera sp.
ACACTAGTTTAAACCACGTTTCGCATAATTTAAAAAGTCTTTTCGGATCGTTTTGTTGTTTGTCTCAGGTTCTTCATCCAATCGAAAAATCAATAATCAAACTCCTCAAATCAACACCAAGTCTCACAGAAGAACAAATTGCAGAAAAAACTAACCTCTCCATTGATCAGACAAGAAGGGGAATCGAGTGGCTCAAGCTAAAGAACCTAGCAATAGTCACAGAGACTGAAAAATCCTACGTCAAGCTGGGAAAAAACGGACTGATTGCAAAACAGGAAGGCTTTCCAGAGCGAAAACTGGTGAACTTGATTGCAGATCATCCAATGCAATTTTCCGAACTACAAAAAAAATTAGCAAGTGAAATTAACATTGCAATAGCAAACGCAAAGAAAAATGATTGGATCGATATTCAAAAAAGTGAGTCGGGAACCATCGTATCACTAAAACAAAAACCTAGTCCAACCAGGGAAGAAAAAATGATCTCATTTATTGCAGAAAACAATGTAGCACTAGAACAAATCAAGGATCATGCTACACTTGAATTGCTAAGAAAGAGGCCGGATTTTGTTGTGATTGATACAACAAAATCAAGAACGATTTCACTCACAGAAGCAGCAAAATCTATTGATACAGAAACACAAGATGATGGTGCAATCGATGTGGAAGCCGAAGTCCCGCGGGTCTACGCAGCAAGGATACACCCTCTTAAAGACATAATCAATGAAATAAGGGAAGTCTTTGTCAGTCTCGGCTTCACCGAGGTAAGAGGAAATCTGGTACAACCAAGCTTTTGGAACTTTGACGCCCTCTTTACACCACAGGATCACCCTGCAAGAGAAATGCAAGACACGTTTTACATACGAGGCATGGAGGCATCTAGGTTTGCAAGTTCAGAACAAATCAAGCGAGTTGCCCAGATGCACAAAAAAGGCTGGAGATATGATTGGAGTGAGGATGCTGCAAAGAAAATGGTTCTCAGGACACACACCACATGTGTCACAGTCAAATACTTGGCAGACCACAAACCGCACGATGCAAGAATCTTCTCACTTGGTCGCGTATTTAGAAACGAAAAGGTCAGCTACAAACATCTTGTGGAGTTCAATCAGGTTGAAGGAATAGTTGTAGGAAAAAATGTTTCACTACGCGATCTCATGGGAATACAAACAGAGTTTTACAAAAAGATGGGTCTCTACAAGATCAAGTTCTGGCCCACATTCTTTCCGTACACCGAACCGTCATTGCAAACTATGGTGTATAATGAAAGACTAGGAAAATGGGTTGAGCTTTTTGGCATGGGAATATTTCGACCTGAGGTGACAAAGCCTTTTGGAATCACTAGCCCTGTTCTTGCATGGGGCGGTGGAATAGAAAGAATCGCCATGCTCAAGTACGGCTTGGATGATGTAAGGGAATTCTATAACAACAACCTTGGTTGGTTGAGGACTGCTACGAAATGCCAGTAGTGACACTACATCTGCATAGATTGGAAAAACTAGTTGGCAAGGCAAGCAAATCCAAGATAATTGAGGCCCTGCCGTTTCTTGGACTCGACATCGAAGAAGAAACTGACGAATATATCAAAGTAGAGTACAGTCCAAACAGGCCTGATTATGCGACAGATGTAGGAATTGCCGCAGGGCTGCAAGGTTTGCTTGGAATAAAAAAAGGGGCAGAAAAGATCGTCATCAAAAAATCTGACAAATACTGTTACATCAAAACAGAACCACAGGTCAAAAAAATCCGCCCGTATGTATGTGCAATAGTTGCAAAGGGAGCCAAGCTTGACGATGAGGCAATAAAACAACTCATCGCACTACAAGAAGATCTCCATTTTGGTATCGGGAGGCGCCGCAAAAAGGCATCAGTAGGAATTCATGATTTAGATAAACTATCTTTGCCGCTCACCTACACGACAGTGACAAGAAGTCACAGCTTTGTGCCACTGGGCATGACTGAAACCATGAGTGTTGAAAAGATCCTTGCAGATACCGAAGTTGGAACAATTTATGGAAGATTGCTACATGAGTATGACAAAGTACCTGTAATTGTTGATGCAAAAAACAACACCATATCTCTTCCACCGATAATTAATTCTGCACTGACAACAGTAACTACAAAGACTGTAAATCTGCTAGTCGAAGTAACAGGAACTGACAAAAACACCACTGAAGACACTCTTGCGATAGTAGCAACAACTCTGCAGGGACTTGGGTTTACTCTATTTGATTTTAAGACTGATTCTATAATTACATCAAAAATCTTCAAAACCAAATCGATACCACTTGATGCATCGCTAGTCAATCAAACATTGGGTATGACTATGACACCAACTTCAATTTGTAACTATTTGAAAAAATCTAGAATTGATGCACGCGCAAGCGGAAAAAAGATTCTATGCAAAATACCTAGATTTAGATTCGACATTTTTGGGCCGATGGATCTAGTTGAAGAAGTGGCACTTGGATACGGAATACAGAATCTGGTGCCGTCGCTTCCAGCATCTACAGCTGTTGGCCAAAAACACCCAATTACAAAAAGATTGGATCATCTGTCACAAATAATGATAGGACTTGGATTTACTGAGGCGCTCAACTCCAGTCTGACCAGCAAGCGAGTCTTACATGATGAAACAAAAAGAATAGGTAATGTCATTGAAGTAGCTGAGTCAAAAAGCCAAGAGTACACAATTCTACGCGATTCGCTACTTCCAGGACTTTTGGAAAATCTTTCAAGAAACATTCACGAATCATATCCACAGAGATTGTTTGAAATCGGCACAATTTTTTCAACGGACTCGCCAATAAAAGAAACAATCAGCCTTGCATGTGTTAGCGCTCACAAGGACGCAAACTTTACAGAAATCAAATCGGTATTGCAATCATTGCTAAAAACGGCTTCAAATCTGAATAGCATCACAAAAACTGCACAAGATCCAATGTTTGCTAAAGGAAAGACAGCACACATAATAATTGCAGACAAGAATGTTGGCACTGTAGGACAAATTAACTCTCATGTAATTGAAAACTTCAAAATCAGGGTACCTGTATGTGGCTTTGAAATTGTATTGTCAGAATTTATCTAGACTGGGTTAATATTTGACTAATTCCATTATTGATTGCCCTAAGAAGACACACAGACGGACTGGAATGAATATGATGCTAAAAAATGATTTCTGGTTTCACCCAGGTGTGCGACATGGGGCTACCCCGGTTACAGAGCATATTTGAGGATTAGGCTAAAACCTTTGATAATATGTGAGTCAGTGCCGGGGTACAATCTTAAAACAAATATTAGATTTGAAAAAACCATAAACCGATGGCGTACTGGCTTTGCAAGCAAGAACCCTCCACATACAGCATAGAAAAACTTGAAAAAGAAAAAAAGACTACTTGGGATGGCGTTCATAATAACCTGGCATTAAAGTATATGCGACAAATGAAAAAAGGCGATCTTGCATTTTTCTACCACAGCGGCGACCACAAGCACATAGCTGGCATAATGGAGGTGATCTCTGAGGCGTATCCGAACCCAAAGGAAAGTGATCCCAGATACGTTATAGTTGACGTCAAATTCAAAAAAAAGCTCAAAAATCCTGTAACACTAAGTCAGCTCAAAAATAACAAGATGTTTGCAAACTGGGAGCTTCTCAGGATATCAAGACTGTCAGTGATGCCTGTGTCAACTCAAATTTGGAACGAAATCCTCAAAATCTCTCAAAAATAGAATCACCAATAGCTTTATTGATATATCCCGATGTGTATACGTTAATCATGGCGACAGCATACGTTTTAATAAATTGCGAACTTGGTTCGGAAGAAGCCATCATAAAACAACTAAAGTCGTTGGATGGCGTAAAAGAAGTTCACGGCACATTTGGTGCATATGACATCTTGGCCAAAATTGAATCTCCAACGGTTGAAGCGTTACGCGAAACCATTACTTGGAAGATTCGTAAGATAGAAAAAATTAGATCTACATTAACCCTGATGGGTATTGAGGGTCAATCTTAACTACTCTCTTTTTATTCTGTTATGCTATTACACTTCATATTCGTCATCCCTGCCCAAGATCTGGGCAAACGGACATGGGAATTTGAGTATGTCAAATTAATGTCGCAATTCTACAAAAAATGGATCAAAGAAACCTTTGATGTGCAAGTGGAAATACAGTGTGATGAAATGATAACACAAAAGACAAATATTCTGCAAAGGCTTGACACGTCGGCACTACTTGAGGATCATCGAAGTCGAGGCCAAGACACGTTTCATTTTTACCTGTGTCATTTCAGACCACTGTGGACAGACTGTACGTGTGAAGGGTACTATGCAGAAAATTTCGGGATGTCGTTGTGGCAAAAACCAAAAACTCAGGACGATGTTTTATTTCTGGCCCAGAAAAACTGTACTGTGGTATCTCACGAACTTGCACATGAATTTTTGCGACAAAAAAAATTCAAAAAACAAGCCGAGGCAATACACGAAATCTGGTCAAGACATATCTTCAAGGAACACCCATTTGAACAATATGGCAAGGATTTTAAACCAACAAAAAAGGATCCTTATTTTATGACAATTGATGCATCGAGCTTTCGGTCATAACACAATTACCATTTCTTTTAATTCTTAGAATATGATGTGTTGCTATGTTAAGTTGCAAAGGACATTGTAAGACAAAATATTGCAACCTTTTAGGACAAATTTCGCAAAAATATAATGGCCAAAAAAGATGCGGAGTATGCGATATCTACTTGGTATGCGATGATATCAAGTGTCCATGCTGCAAATCAATTTTGCATGTGAGGCCAAGGCATTCAAGAGCAAAGAGGAAGTATTACGAGAACGAAGGAGTACAGTGGATTTAACTACACTTGGTAACAGAGTAAATCCTGTTTTCAAAATTTGCTGTTTTAATTTCAAGACGGTTTTCAGCATCGGATTTTCGTGACTTGCTGAGTCTTTCCAACTCAACAAGAGATTCGCCTTTAAAGCCCACAGATGTGCCAAAGATCGCGTCAGTAAGCATGGTTCCATGATCTCCTTTTTTGACATCATCTACAATGTTGTAGAATTTGATTGCCTCTCTTTTTTGAACTGGGGTGCCAGTTGACTTGTTGAATGCAACCGCGATGTACATTCCATTGTTTTTTACTGCAACTGGAATTTTGTGGTTCTTTCCTGAAGCACCTGGAATTGTTTCGTTAATCAAAATGTCGCATTTGTGGTACATGCTTGCAACATAGGCATAAAATCGGTAATCTGCAAACTTGCCGTCTGCATCACTTTCACAATCAATGAAGATTCTATGCAGCATGGTCAATGCTTCGTCGTTCATGCTTTGAAGCCTGTCGTCGAGACGGCCTCTTTCTAAAAGATTGGAGTTACACTCTTTTGCTATTTTTTTTAAAATAAAATCTGGAAGATTGTAATTTTTGAGGGCGGCAATGTACGCACCTGCTTGTGACATGCCAAAGGTTGGGAATCCTTTATTGACCATGCAGCGTACCCCCATACGTCAGATGAAAATCAAACATGACCCGTACCATATACCCTAAACTTGTTTTTGGCTTATAATTGTTAGCAAAACCTGGTCAGCCCACGTCAACAGAACCGCAAAACCCACAGATCAAACAAAAAATTTGATGACCTGACCTTCTAACGATTTATAACTAATGAACTGCAAATTATCACTTGCAATAGACATGGAAATTGAAACAACCCCAAAATTAGTTTTAGATGTTTACAAAAAACTAGAAGACAACATTTCCAAATTTAGGAATATTGTCAAAAGACCGCTTACACTAAGCGAAAAGATTCTCATAGGCCATCTTGCAGAAATGACTGACAAGGAACCGGAACGTGGAAAAAGCTATGTGTTTTTAAAACCTGATCGAGTCGCATTACAAGACGTCACAGGACAAACTGTGATGCTCGAGTTCATGCAGGCCGGCCTCAAACAAGTAGCTCTGCCGACTACTGTTCACTGCGATCATCTAATCCAGGCCAAGGTGGGCGCACAAGAAGACACGAAACTGGCGCTATATGAGAACAACGAGGTCTACAAGTTTCTCGAATCTGCATCAAGAAAGTACGGTGCCGGTTTTTGGAAGCCAGGAGCAGGCATCATACACCAGGTCGTGCTCGAAAACTATGCATTTCCAGGAGGATTGATGATTGGAACCGACTCGCACACACCAAACGCGGGAGGCCTTGGGATGATTGCAGTTGGTGTAGGCGGATTGGATGCAGCAGAAGTCATGGCAGGAATGCCCTGGGAGCTTTTGTATCCAAAAAGAATCGGGGTGTATCTGAAGGGATCATTAAATGGGTGGACTGCTCCAAAGGACATCATACTTTACGTGGCAGGCCAGCTGACCGTGTCTGGTGGAACTAATGCCATTATAGAATATTTTGGACCTGGTGCAAAGACAATCAGCTGCACCGGTAAGGCGACAATAACCAACATGGGTGCAGAAATTGGTGCAACATGTTCAATATTTCCATACGATGAAAAAATGGAGACGTACTTGAGGGCCACAGGACGCGGGCAGATAGCAGACTTGGCAAACAAACACACAGATATCCTTACAGAGGATCCAGAAATAGAAGCAAATCCTTCCAAATACTTTGATAGGGTAATAGAGATAGACCTATCTAAACTAGAGCCGCACATAGTCGGACCTCATACGCCTGATTTGGCAAGGCCGATATCAAAGCTGGCTGAAGATGTAAAGAAGAATAATTACATTGACAATATCTCAGTCGCACTAATTGGGAGCTGCACCAACTCATCATATGAAGACATGTCAAGAGCATCCAGTGTGGCAATGCAGGCAAAAGAAAGAGGGGTGAAAGCAAAGATCCCGCTTTTGGTCACGCCAGGTTCTGAGCAGATACGGGCAACAATTGAACGCGACGGGCAGATGGAGACACTAAAAGAAATTGGTGCAACGGTTCTCGCAAATGCATGTGGGCCGTGCATAGGACAATGGAGTAGGCCTGAGCTGAAAAAAGACGAGCCAAACACGATCGTCACTTCGTTTAATCGAAACTTTCCTGGACGAAACGATGGAAAAAGAAACACTATGAACTTTATTGGAAGTCCGGAGCTTGTAATTGCATTATCTCTTGGTGGTAGCTTGTCATTCAACCCACTTAAGGACGAACTTGTTGCAAAAGACGGTACAAAATTCAAACTACGGCCACCTCCTGTAGCACCAGAGGTACCGCAAAGAGGTTTTCAGACAACAAAAGACATCTACGTTCCACCATCACCTGATCCGGATTCAGTAGAAGTTATAATAGACCAAAATAGCACGCGACTCCAACGACTGGAACCATTTGAGCCTTGGAACGGACATGATTTTGTTGATCTGCCAATCATGGTAAAGGCAAAGGGCAAATGCACAACTGATCACATATCTCCTGCAGGACCATGGCTGATGTACCGTGGACACCTCGACAAACTTAGTGACAACTTGCTTTTGGGCGCAGTCAATGCTTTCACAGGTGAGGTAGGAAAGGGCAGAAACATGCTCAACAAACAGGTAGAGTCATTTCCACACATTGCTCGTCAGTACAAGGCAGCAGGGATGCGATGGATCATAATAGGTGATAGCAATTATGGTGAAGGAAGCAGCAGAGAACACGCAGCACTTACACCTAGGTATCTTGGTTGTGCAGCAGTGATTGCAAAAAGCTTTGCAAGAATTCATGAAACAAATCTCAAAAAACAAGGTATCTTGGCACTGACATTCTCAAATCCTGCCGATTATGATAAAATCAAAGAATCAGACAGACTTTCGCTTTTAGAGCTTGGCAAGCTAGAACAAGGAAAACCAGTAAGGTGTGTAATTACACATGAAGATGGCTCAAAAGAAGAGATCTCACTGTCACATTCCTACAACTCGGCACAAATAGAGTGGTTTAGGAAAGGTTCTGCACTAAACGTTCTGCGCACAAAGAAAAATTAACGTGGGGCCGACCGGAGTTGAACCGGCGACCTACGGGTCACTGCAGCTCCAAACTCACATCATCTTGTGAAATCAGTTTGGGTCTTTTACTTCTGGAGCCCTTAGCGGTGACTAGACGTCACAGTCGCCCTACCAGGCTAGGCTACGACCCCACAAGCAGAACAATTGTGAACTTGGATTTAATTTAACTGGTAAGCGTACTGCAATTATTTTACAAAAAACTAGATTTATTAAAAAACCACAAAATGCAATACTGTGGCAAAACCGCTGATCCTGATTGCAGCGTCGATACCAATAATATTTGCGATTCTGATTGCAATCCCGATGATCACAAATCCTCAGATACCATTTAGTGCCGTAAATGTGGACGACCAAATTGCAGTCGAATTCATAAAACACCATTTAAAAAAAATCTCGCTTGGAGTCACTGACAGAATTACACCACAAAAATCAGAGATTCTTACAATCTCAAACGAAGGAAACGTCAGGTATCTTGTTACCGAAAATGGTGTTCCACAGCCTGAAAAAACAACAACTGTCGGGCGTGATCAAATCAAAAAACTCATCGCCATGGTCAAAGAAACAGGTTTTATGAAAATACCGATTGACAATATTGCACCAAATGAGGACGTATTGGAATATTCAAAGTTCTCTCTAAAGGTAACTCTGAACGGAGAGACAAAACAAATCCAATGGGTAGAGCAAAACGCGACATCTGGTTTTGTACCACCAATAGTCACAATACTTGGTTCGGAGCTTCAAAACATCACAAAAAAGATATCTGGTTGATATATTTACAAAATTCTGCATGGACACTTTTCGTGTATTATAAATATGCAAATCGTCGACTAGGATCGTTGATTCCACTTTCTGGCGACATCAATAATGCAAAGGGTATAGTACGGGAAAAGGTAGGCTCTTTTTCCATTAGCAGGGGCACATCCACACTAAAGCGTGGATTTGCACACATGCTCAAAAACGGTGTGGTGATGGATGTCACTACGGTAGAGCAAGCTCAGATTGCGGAAGATGCTGGCGCAGTGTCTGTGATGGTTTTAGACAAGCTTCCATCCGACGTGCGTAAGGCTGGCGGTGTTGCAAGAACTGCAAGCATCAGAGTAATAGAAGAGATAATGGATGCAGTCACAATTCCGGTTATGGCAAAATGCAGAATCGGACACGTTTACGAGGCACGAATACTCCAAGAAGCAAATGTCGATATGATCGACGAATCCGAGGTCCTGACACCTGCAGATGAGTCACACCATATCTGGAAGTGGGACTTTACAACACCATTTGTAAACGGAGCAAGGTCTCTTGCGGAAGCTCTAAGGAGAATAGAGGAAGGCGCAGCAATGATTAGGACAAAAGGTGAACCAGGAACTGGAAATGTGGCAGAGGCAGTAACACACATCAAGAAAGTAAATGACGAGCTGAGAGCAATAAAATCAATTTATGATTCAGGTGATCACCAGGATTTAGTTAGGATGGCAAGGGAATTCAAGGTTTCTTATGATCTTGTAGAGCAGACTGCAAAAATCGGTAGGCTTCCGGTGGTAAATTTTGCGGCAGGGGGAATTGCGACTCCTGCAGATGCAGCATACTTGATGTCACTTGGCTGTGACGGTATCTTCGTCGGATCTGGTATATTCAAAGCAGAAGATGCAAAAGAGCGTGCGCGTGCAATAGTTCTTGCAACCACATTCTGGGAGGAACCAGACAAAGTCAAAGAAGCTCAAAGAATGATCGATGAAAGACAGTCAATGCTTGGACTGGATGTAAAGAATTTGGAACTTCGAATGCAAGAGCGTGGAAGCACCGCATGAGCGTAAATATTGGCGTATTGGGAATGCAAGGTGATGTTGCCGAAAACATCTTGGCTACAAAAGCAGCACTTGCAAAATCAGGCATCCGAGGTAGCGTAAGGCAAGTCAAGACGCCAGACGAAATCTCAAAACTTGATGCGTTGATTATTCCAGGAGGTGAGAGTACGATGATCGGCCAAATGTCTTTAGTAAACGGAGCAATCAAAACAATCAAAGAAAAAATACAGGCAGGAATGCCAGTGTTTGGAATATGTGCTGGTTTGATACTACTCTCAAAAAATGCAAAAGACCGAGTAGTAGGAAAAACTGATCAGCCACTTTTGGATCTGCTTGATGTAAGAGTCGAGAGAAACTCTTTTGGACGCCAGCGCGATTCCTTTGAAGCAGAAATTTCGGCCCAGCCGATAGGGATTGCAAAGTCAAGGGGGGTCTTTATCCGCGCACCATCCATTGAAGGACTCGGCAAGGATGTCCAAGTTGTATCAAAATTCAACGAAAAAATCGTGGCAGTAAAACAGGGCAATATTCTTGCCACATCATTTCACCCAGAATTAACATCGGATGTTTCATGGCACAAGTATTTTGTTTCCATGATAAAGCCAAAGAAAAAGTAATCACTCCAAGGCACGCCGCAATTTAGCGATAAACCTTAACTATGAATTACAGAGATGCTCTATGATGAAAACAAATTACAATGCATTTGTTCTTGGCATTGTGGTAGTTTTGCTTTTTGCATCAATTTACACAAGTGTGGCTTTAGAGGAAGCCGAAGCTGTGAAATCGCAAAAGAAAAAACTCGACAGTGCAAAGGCAAAGAAAGGCTGGCTAGCTCAGCTAGCAAAAAGATGACACAGATCAATATAGTAGGAATAAAAAATGAATTAGGGTGATGTTAGCCTAATGAAGGGTACGGGAAACAAAGAAACCCCACACTCTTTAGAGGTGGGATGAATCTGTTTCCCATCACGAAAATGTTACATACATAACATACATCTAATGTCTTGTTGCCAAAAGGGTACAGTCGCTCTGAAACATCAGTCCACTTTATGAGCTATGTGTGGTGCCAGAAATATCGAAGAAAAGTCTTAATCGGTAACATTGAAAAGCGATTGAAAGAGCTACTGGTAGAAAGAGTGAAAGAAATTGGTTGTAAATTAATATCTCTTGAAATAATGCCAGATCATGTACATATTTTTGTAGAAGCACAACCTACAGTAACTCCAAACAGAATAGTTGCTAATTTGAAGGGATACACATCAAAGATTTTGAGACAAGAATTTCCAGAACTGAAGAGTAGATTGCCAACTCTTTGGACTAGAAGTTATTTTGTTTCAACACATGGTCATGTTTCAACTGATGTAATCAAAAAATATATCGAGGAACAGAAAGGAGCATGAATGCGTACAAATTTCGCCTATATCCTACAGAGCAACAGATTAAGAAACTGAATGATACTCTTGAAACTTGTAGGCATTTATACAATGACTCACTTGGCGAAAGGCGTGTATGTTGGGATGTAGGCTTCTATGACCAGAAACAGCTACTAACATTGAAAAAGCAATACAGCAAATATCTGAAACAGGTACACAGCCAAGTGCTGCAGGATGTTCTACTGCGATTGGATAAAGCATATCAGGCGTTTTTCAAAAAGCTTACCAGATATCCAAGATTCAAAAGAAAAGGCAAGTACAATTCATTTACGTATCCCCAACATAACAATGGCTGGAAAATCAACGACAACAACAAGCTTGAGTTATCATGTATTGGAGTAATCAGCTTAAAGATGCACAGGATACATGTTGGTAAATTGAAAACATGTACAATTGTCAGAGATGTTGACCAGTGGTACTGCTGCATCACTGTAGATGATGACGATGTCAGCGCTGCCAGATCATTTAACACAGCTAGCAAGCCGGTAGGTGTGGATGTCGGTCTGATTAACTGGCTTACTCTGAGCGATGGCAAGGTGATACAGAATCCGCTAGACTTTGAAGCTAAAGCAAAGAAGATCAGACAGCTGCAACACAATCTATCAAGAAAGCAAAAGGGTTCAAAGAACAGAGAGAAGGCAAGGATTGCTCTGGCAAAAGCATGGAGGCAGGTGAGAAGATGCAGGGACGATTTTGTGCACAAGACATCAAGGACGATTGCAGATGAAGGCTACACGCTGGTAGCATTTGAGAAACTGAATATTAAAAACATGGTCAAGAACCACCATCTGGCACAAGCAATAATGGATGTCACTTGGGGAAAACTGCGTCAGTATACTGCCTACAAGGTAGAGCGACGCGGTGGACGTGTAATAACCGTCAACCCATGTGGTACATCGCAGAAATGCTCAAGGTGTGGAGTGGTTGCGGAGGAGAAGCTTGACCTGTCGGTACGCACGTTTGAATGTCATAGCTGCGGGCTGGTCATTGACCGTGATCTGAACGCAG
>JBDUUJ010000030.1:0-20199 GCA_039938575.1 Nitrososphaera sp.
AATCCAAAAAAAGATATCAAGAAGACAAATAGGCTCAAACAACTACAAAAAAGCAGTACGATTCTACCAGATAATCCAGGAGCGAATCAAAAACCGCAGAAGGGACTTGGTGCACAAGCTGTCCATACATGCAAAAAAATATGGCATTGTGTTTGTTGAAAAACTACACAAGCTCAACATGGTACAAAACCACAGATTGGCAAAAAACATCCTGGATTCTGGATGGGACACATTCAACAAAATATCGGACTACAAAACAAGGTTAGTAGAGGCCCCAGCAAACAACACCATAATTTATTGTTCCAGATGCGGACACGCAGTACCAAAAACACTGGAACTCAGAACCCACAGGTGTGATGTGTGCGGCTTGATACTTGACCACAATTCTGCAACCAACACACTCAAAAGATTAGAGGTTTTTGAAAAAAATTACCTACCGTGGGAACCACGGGAAGTTACGCCTGCAGAGATCGCAATACGGTCAAGGAAGCAGGAAGCCATGAGCTTTAGCAAGTGGTAGCTCACTAATCTAGATCTGGACTCGTTTCCTGTGGACATTACATCAATATTCCCATTTGTTGACGAAATAGGTTACCTTGGCCTTGCACTAGTCAGCTTTTTTGGTTCACTAATTCCGTTTATTCCAATACCATCTTTCATCTTGCTTGCAACTATGTCTGCTGGTGACAAATTCAACATACACTACCTTGCGTTGATTGCGGCAATAACGTCGACGGTAGCAAAACAAATAATATTTTTCATAAGTTATGGTGGCCGCAAAATAATAACGGAAAAAACAAGGGCTCGCATGAAGCCTTTTGAAAAATTAGTAAAAAGATATGGTGCTGCTGCGGCATTTGTGGCAGCTGCAACACCAATTCCAGATGACCTAATTTACGTGCCGCTGGGGCTTGCAAAGTATAACCCACTCAGATTCTTCATATCAACACTTTTGGGAAAGTTGGTTCTGTCTTATGTGGTTGTCTTGCTGTCGCATTTTTTTGGCGAGACATATGTTGCGCCGCTTTTAGAAGAAGTAAAAGACCCAACAGCAGTATATGTTGGATTTGGAGTGTTTGTCGCAATAATGGTTTTGGCAATAGTGTTGCTTTTGAGGCTAAATTGGGCGAAAATCCTAGGGCGTGTGGCTCCTTGGACGCTTCAAAAAGATGATGATCAAAACTAGATCTTTGCTTTAAAATTCCACAACCTATCTGTAGCTTTTCTTATTCCAATGCGCGGACTAGTTATTATGTCATCAACTTTGATGCCATTTGTAATGTATAGCGAATTTGAATGAATCAAATCTTCGCCATATTGATCTTTTGTTATCTTCATTGCCATTGTCAGCTTGGCAGGTCCGTTTGTCAGATTTGAAATGTCGTTAACCCTCCTGTTTTTTACCATGATGTCTATGCCTTGCTGTGGTTTGAGTGCACGAATTAAAACCGCACCAGCTTTGTAGTCTTTGCTTTTTGCCACCACATTCATACAATAATGCATACCATAAGTGAAATACACATAGGCACAACCTACATCGCCGAACATGGCCTTGTTTCTCTCAGTCATGTCGTGGAACGCATGACTTGCCGGATCATCTTTGTATCTGTATGCCTCAGTTTCAGTTATTATCCCAGATACAACATGCCTGCCGATCTTGCGAACTAGCATCTTCCCTAACAATTGACGCGCAACTTTAACTGTGTCCTGTGCATAAAACTCTCTGCCCAATCTTGAATCAGGATCCATTACGTTTCTGCTAATTTTTTGAGTGTTTGTATATCTTGCTCCATGAGCGAGTAAAGGTCTTGATTGTATATTATCGCAGCAGGATGAAAGGTAAGAAAGTATACTCTATCATTTTTTTTAACTATTTTTCCGTGATTCTTTGTGATGTCGCCTTGTCCTAAAATCGAGTTGCTTGCAGTATTTCCTAAAATGCAAATTATTTTTGGTTTTATTGCATTGATCTCAGCTTCAAGGTATTTACTGCATGCATAGATCTCTTCCTGTGTGGGTACACGATTGTCCGGCGGTCTGCATTTTACGACGTTTGTAATGTAAACAGATTCACGTAAAATGCCGTTTTTTTCCAGAATGGCGTCAAGTTTTTTTCCGGCAGAGCCAACAAATGGCTCACCCCTCAAGTCTTCAGTTCGTCCAGGTGCCTCACCAATAAACATTATCTGTGCGGTGGGATTACCAACGCCTGGAACTGCGTTTGTTCTAGTCTTGCACAACTGGCAATCTGTGCATACAATTACACGTTCTTTAATGTCTCCTAGATTGCTCATTTTCCGTACTCTTTATTGTGGCGATCCCACGTATGGACGGCCCTCCATTCCCCATCCTCATTATTTGCATTGGGTCGCCCTTTCCGCAGTTTGTAATCGGTCTTACTGTGAAGTCATTACCACATGCATCGATTGAGTTGAAAAATTCAGGTGCGGTGCCTACTATAATGACATCCCGCAATAATTCTCCAACTTGACCATTTTCTATTTTGTTGGCATACTGACAAGATATGCTCCAGTTGTATCTTTGCATGTCTATTGATGGTACCTTCATGTTTGAAACAAGATATCCATGTTTTACGTCTTTTATCATTTCTTGCGGATCCCAGTCACCACTTTCTATACACGTACAGGCCATTCTAATTAGTGGCATAAATGAATATGAGGTTGCCCTCATACTGGAGTTAGGTTTTACATCGAAAATACTTGCAGTTTCCCTGCTGTGCATGTGGTTTACCAAAATACCGTTCTTTACGAGCTGTTTTCTTTGTGATCTCGTTCCCTCATCATCGTATTCGTACCAACCAAGGCTTCCTTGCATTGTGGGATCGTCAATGACATTGAGCGTGTTTGAGCCAATCTTTTGACCAAGCTTACCTGCCCACCATGCACCACCAGCCCAGGCCATCTCCTTTCCTAGAACTCTGTCTGCTTCAGATGGATGTCCTAAAATTTCATGAGTTAGCAACGCGACAAAATCTGGATTCATGACCACTGTCGCTTTGTCTTCTTTTACCGGTTTCGCATCGAGCAGCTTTGCTGCCTTACAAGCTATATCCTTTGAGACTGTCAACACATCTACCTCGTCAAGTATTTTTTCCATGCCTCCTCTGCCTCCCTCAGTAGTGTTTATTGACTGAGTCAGACCTCCACGATGTGCCGTCGCAGTAAGGTCCATGGTGACATCGGAATAGGTTTGTCGAATTCTCACTCCCTCACTACTTGCAAAATATTTTGAGTTACTGACAATCGATGCAACGACTGTGCTTTTTGAGATATCGTTGCCGCTTCTTATTATTCTGTCACACTCTAGTGAGATTTTGTTTAATTCGTCTATGCAGACTTGTTTTTTTACTTTGTATGTGATTTCTTTTTGATTGATCGGTATGTCTGCCAACTTCACCTTGGTTTTCTTTGTTAACGCATAATGTTTTGCAGCTTTTATTGCCTCGGTTATGCCTTGGTTGATTTTTGCCTGATCTGACGTAGCGAAAAATCCCCACGCACCATCACAGAGAACTCTAATGCCGATGCCTGATTCGTATCTTTTTGCTGTGTACTCAATTTGGCCGTTTTCTACAACTATTCCGTACCTTTCAATAAATTCAAACCTTGCGTCACAGTAAGTACAGCCTATTTCCTGTGCAAGCCTAATTGCTCTTTCAGTAATGTCTTGCAACATACTAGGCAACAAAAATCGCATTATTAGTTTTAATGCCTAGCCGATCTTTTACTTGCCAAGCCCTGAGATCACGGGCATCGTGTAGTAAAATTCGTCTTCAAAGGCGTCATCATTTTTCCCGTTTTTTCTCAATGCCGCAAAATATTCGGTGCACATTGCGTAAAACTCAGTGTTTTTTACATCTGACATATTTATCCGTCTTTGAATTTTGGTTATCTATGGCGATGTGAGTAAATTTCACATTCTTTGTGTGATTTGATTTAGCTTGTTGTCGAATCGGTCTTTGGGAGTGTGAAAGTTATAGTGGTTCCAGTACCTGGGGTGCTTTTGAGACTTATTTTTCCACCATGGGCCTCTATGATCCCTTTACATATTGAGAGTCCTAGTCCACTACCGCCCTTTTCTCTTGTGAGTGAGGCGTCGACCTGATAGAATTTTGTAAAGATCTTGGATTGTTTATCATATGGGATACCAACACCGTTGTCAGTTACATGAATTCTAACCTCGTTTGCATCTTCTTCTGAGGAGATTGTAATTTTGCCGGTGTTCGGTTTTACTGCTTTTAAGCTGTTTTTAATTAGATTGGTCAGAACTTGGTTGATTCGTTCTGCATCGTGTGGAACTTGTAATCCTTTATCCACTTTATTTTCTACAGTGATTTTGGCTTCATCTATTTGTGGTAGAAGTGTCTCGATTGATTTTACTACTGTGTCGTGGATGTCTACAGTGAGTTTTTTCATTTTTAGCTGACCAAGCTCCAGTTTCTGCACATCAAGCAAATCTGATATGAGTTGAAGCAAAGATGCGGCACTGGATTTTATTATTCCAATTCTTTCGCGTTGTTTGTCGGTGAGTTTGCCAAGGTGACCGCTTAGCAATATGTCTGCATATCCTTGAATTGGGACAAGGGGAGTCTTTAACTCATGCGTGATCATTGCCAAAAACTCATCTTTTGCGATATCTGTCTTTTTTGCTTCTTCTTCTTTGAGCATGATTGTTTCAGTCATGGTGTTAAATGATGATGCAAGCTCTCCTATCTCGTCCTGTGCCTTGTATTCTATTTTTTCACCATAGATGCCCTCCTTGACGCGAGACAACGCCTTGGTGATTTGTTCTAGCGGCATCAACGATTTTCTAATCACAACAAGCACAATTACGAAAATCGCAATGTCCGCGCCTATGATTGATTGAGTTATAAGCTGACTTTCATTGCGTTTTTGCAGTCTACTTTCATTCCACATATCAAGAAGTGAATCAATCGAATCCTTCAATGATTGTCTTTGTGCATTGAGTTTGGAAAATGATTTTGTAAATTCTTCAGAGTAGAGAGATTTGGTCTCAAGTGTCTTTACTCTTAACTCTACTGCCTCCCACAGTAAATCAAGTTCGTCCAATGCATGTGAGTTTTCACGTGGGATGGGAGCAAGCGTTTCGGGCCTTATGTTTAAACCTGTCAAATCCAAGTCATCGATCGGTACACCTAACAGCTTTCTAAGGCCTGCGTCAAAAGTGAGACGAGCTTTTCTTAGGTTTTCTTTTGTACTGTCAGTGTCTTGACCGATGGAAATCAAAAGTGCATTTTGGCCAACGCTTTTTGCCGTTTCGTGCAGCTCGACTGCAATCTCTTTGTGTCTGTTATAATTTCTGTCGAGAACTTCTAACTCTCTTATCAGCGAATCTGTGGCAAGAGTCATTTCTGTATTTTTTTCCAAGACGTAATTTAGTGCATTAACCACCTCGTTATCATAAATTGATGAAATTTGAATTTGGGCAGCTTCTACTTTGTACGAATCCCAAAATTTTTTTACTGTATCATATTCAGAAACAAGATCATCTGGTATGGGAGTGATCATCTGTCCTCTGACAGTACCACCACTCTTCAATGTCTCAAGTATGGTGTCAAATTCTTTGATTTCTTTTTCCAAGACACTGCGATCGCTCTCACTACCACTTGCAATCGAAGTTGCAAGACCTGCGATGGTTTCGACCTTTGCTTTGAGGTCACCCGCACGCAAAATAGAATATGACTCACCAACAGTAGTCACCTGTGTGTTATATAGAACAAACAGGTTAAAGACAGCAACTGATATCAGAACCCCGATGAGCAAATACGTCTTGCTAATAATTTTCAATTTTAGTTACAATGTGTCTAATAGAGTATAAAAAGCTCGATCAAAATAAAGTTAGT
This sequence comes from Nitrososphaera sp., assembly GCA_039938575.1. Classification (GTDB taxonomy): domain Archaea; phylum Thermoproteota; class Nitrososphaeria; order Nitrososphaerales; family Nitrosopumilaceae; genus Nitrosotenuis. The sequence continues at coordinate 5,885 of JBDUUJ010000030.1, forward strand.
AATTGTCAGAGGAATTCTTACGCGTAGCCAAACAAGAGGTAAGTGACGACATTTCGGCAATTGGAAATCTGCTAAATGAGTGTTCCGATGATTATTCAATACACAAACAAGCATCCGAGATTGAAAAACACATTCACAAAATAAAGGGCTTGGCACCAATGATGAATCAAGAACGAATTGGACGCATCGCTGAAATGCTTGACAAATTGTTCAAAGCAGTAATGTCGGGAAAAACCGTGCCCGGGCTCTACTCGACAGCAAAAAAATCATACGAATTCATGCACTCTGAAATCAATGGTGTGCGAACTGATTTTGAGAACATCGAATCAGACATAACAAGAAATCATGCGAGCTTTCTTTGATGATAGAAATTTTGATAAGATATGCAGTTTTGATGTGAGTATGGCTCGAGTCATGATTGCGGATGATTCTGACGCAATTCGGCTGGTCTTGCAAGATATTCTCTCCATTGGAAATCACGAAATCGTAGCTGAAGCTGTAAATGGTGAAGAGGCAGTCACCAAATTTTCCGAGACTAATCCTGACGTGTTGCTCTTGGACTTGGCAATGCCAAAAAAAGATGGAATGACAGTTTTAAAAGAAATAATGGCAAAACACCCTTATGCAAAAGTGATCCTAATCACCGCAAGCGACAATCAAAACATAATAAATGAATGTCTTAAGATTGGCGCGTCATCTTTTATATCAAAACCATTCGACTTTGATCATGTCTTAAAAACGATTAGTGAAACTGTGACCAAATAATTATTTTAACCATGTATATCCTGGACTTGTCAAAAGTCTTGCATGTTCTAGAGTGAATCTATTGTTACACTTCAAACACAGATAGTTTGTCAGAATTTCAGCAAAAATTTCGCCACAGTCATTACACAAATAATAGCTTTCCTGTACTCTGTAATCGACACCAAACACCTTTATGGTTTCGTGACATTTTGGACACTTGTCTTCAAGATATGATGAAGCCGATGAAACATTGCCGCACTTGTAATGCTCAATGATTTTGTCTTGTTTGAAGTTCACACCTCTGCATCGGGGGCAATGGAATGTCTGTGTGATCCGCACAGAACTGCATCTGGGGCAACTTACTTCTTTTATATCGTTTATCTGTATGATCTTCTTGTCGGCTATGAGGCGCTTAAGGTAAGGCAGTATCTCGGACTCTGATTTGTTTAGATATTCTGAAATCCTCAGTAGGCTAATCTGTGTTGAGTTTGATACCAGTTTCTTAATGCTTTCATTTGTGTCCACATCTGTAAGCTGTGATTCTTCAAGCTTTAATGTTTCAATTATCTCTTTGAGATTTTCTAGTCTGATTGGTTTTCCCAAATACTGGTATGCTCCTTGGGCAATTACATCTTTTATAGAGTCCTCGGTTTTGTCACGAGCCGTTTCAATGATTACCTTTACGTCTGGTCGTATGCTCAACATCTGAGTCATGATTGAATATGCAGTCATATCGGGCAGATTGTAGTCTAAAAAAACCAAAGGTAGATTACCAGACGCTGTAAGTGTATTGAAAACCTCAATTCCGGTCTTACCATTTTGACAATAATGTATTTTCTTGAGGCCTAATTTGCCAAGAAATTCTTTTAAAATAATGCCGACGGCCGGACTGTCTTCTATTATTAGCACGTCTTTTTCTGCAATATCCGACAACATTCTTTTAACTTTTTATCTAGTATGAAAAGTTTAGTTTCTCATTAGTTATGATTAATAGTCCGACAACAAGTCTGTAATCATGTCGAAAATAGTTGCGGACACCAGTGTGATAATTAGTGGATATTTGACAAAACAAATTGAATCAAAAAACCTCCAAAACAGCGAAATCATCATACCTGTGGCAGTACTTGATGAATTACAATCACAGGCATCTCAAGGAAAAGAACAAGGCTTTGTAGGATTGGAAGAAATTAAAAAAATTAACAAGATATGTCGTGAAAACAATGTAACACTACAATTTGTAGGACAAAGACCAAGTCTTGAAGACATACGACTTGCAAAACACGGCAGAATTGATGCCATAATCAAGGATGTGGCAAAACAAAACAACGCCACACTCTATACGGCAGATTATGTACAAGGACTTACTGCAGAAGCTGAAGGAATCTCTGTAAACTATCAGAGATCAGAAAAACCCCCTGCAACTTTGGAATTTTTGAGATTTTTTGATCAAAACACGATGAGCGTACATCTCAAGGAAGGCAACTGGCCGTTCGCAAAGAAAGGTAAACCCGGCTCATTTCAATTAGTCAAGCTGGAAGATAAGATACTAACTGAAAAATATCTTGAAATGATAACTACTGAGATCCTCGAAGCATCCAAAATCTCAAATGCGGGAACAATAGAAATTTCAAAACCGGGAGCACTTGTTGTACAGTATGAGGATTACAGGATTGCCATCACAAGGCCACCGTTTTCTGAGGCGCACGAAATAACCATCGTACATCCGATCACAAAGATGACGCTTGAACAATATGGTCTTTCAGCCAAACTGATGGCCCGCCTTTCGGGTCAAGCAGAAGGAATCATCATCTCCGGGCCGCCAGGCTCTGGCAAAAGTACTCTGGCATCAAGTATCGCAAATTTTTACTCCAAAAAAGGAAAGATCGTAAAAACATTCGAATCACCAAGGGATCTCCAAGTAGACAACGAAGTGACACAGTACACAAAACTTGACGGTAGCTTCGAAAACTCTGCAGACATTTTGTTGCTTGTTAGGCCAGATTACACAATATTTGACGAAGTGCGCCAACGTGAGGACTTTAGAGTTTTTGCGGATCTTCGACTCGCCGGTGTCGGCATGGTGGGCGTGGTCCATGCAAACATGCCTCTTGACGCAATACAGAGATTCATTGGAAAAATAGAGCTCGGAATGATTCCAAGCGTGATAGACACAGTCGTATTCGTAAAGGACGGTACAATTTCCAAAATCTACGACCTAGAGCTTAAAGTCAAGGTGCCATCGGGCATGGTAGAACAAGACTTGGCACGTCCAGTGATTGAGATTCGTGACTTTGAGACAGCGGAACTGGAGTATGAAATCTACACATTTGGCGAAGAAAACGTCATTGTACCTGTTACTGCCTCAGAGCAGACAAAATCAGGCATACAGCGACTTGCTTCAGAAAAAATCAAAGAAACCATTCGTAGATTCGATCCAAATCCACAAATTGAAATTCTGTCTGAAAACAGCATCAAGCTCAAAGTCAAAAAAGATTCCATTCCGTCACTAATCGGAAAAGGCGGCACCACAATAAGCGACCTTGAAAAGATCTTACATGTTCACATCGATGTAGAGGCAAAAGAAGATGATTATTCGTCTGCCTCCTCACATGGTATCTCATTTGACTTTTCAGAGTCAAAAAACTCACTTTTGTTTACAGTCAACAAAAGATACAATGGTGCGTTGGCAGAAATACATGTTAAAGGACAGTACGTCACAAGTGCTAGAGTTGCCAGACACGGAAAGATCAAAATTTCAAAGCGTTCGGATGCAGGAAAATTACTGATGCGCTCAGCCTTCTCCAAGAGCGACATCGAAATATTCATCAAAGACTCTTAAAGCCTTCAAGAAACTTTTGATTCGACTTCAAGTAAGTCAGGAATTTTCTTAGCTGCTTTATCGTACGCGGATTAAGGTGGTGTTCTATGCCTTCCACGTCTTGGTTTGCGGTTTCGTGCTCTATTCCTAATATCTCAAAAAACTCTAACAAGATGCTGTGCTTTTGCCGTATGGCGTCTGCCAAATTTGCTCCCTTGGGGGTCAAGTTGATACCACGGTATTTTTCATATTTAAGGTAGCCATTCTCATCTAATCTCTGCAACATCTTTGTTACACTTGGGGCACTCACATTCATGTATCTTGATACGTCCAGTGTTGTCGCATACCCTTTTAGTTCTACTAACTCAGCAATAACTTCAAGGTAATCCTCTATGCGCGCCATCTTTGGTTTTGCAGATTTATGAGCCGCCTTTATGGATTCTAATCTGATTTCTCCCTTTCTTTTCAAACTAATTTGTTAAAACATGTGTGCCTTATATTCTCGTCTGAATATACATGTCATTTGTTCTTGACTTGAAAGTATTAGATCATTGTGTACCCTTCTTAACTAACTTCGCTTCAATCTGTGTTGGATATGGATGCGATGTTTAGACGTATCGAACAGATAAAACAAGTTTCTGCTTCACTAAAAAGGCGTCACGCAATCTATTCTGATATTGCCAAACTTGACGACGCAAAAACGGCAGGTTCAATGAAAGCATTAAGGAAGGCGCCTGACCCTGGAGGGAAAATCCAAAAGATTGGATTTATTATATTCTGGATTCCAGAGCCAACAGGTATCACAAACGCAATAGGGGCCCCAATGATACTTGCAGGAAGATTTCTCGAAAAAAAATACAACGGTGCCACTATCAAAGACATCGGCAAAGCCACTAAGGACAACCAGCAGATATTTTCACATTTCAAAGACACTATACTGTGACAATGCGTTGGTTTTTATCGGTCAACAAAACTGGTATTTTTTGTGGCAACTAGAGCCCAAGTTCTAATTCCAATTGTGATAGCAGCTACAATAATTGGTGTAGTGGGAATACTGTCGATCCCCAAAGATGTCAAACTCGAACAGACAGAGTTTCCAAAGGGCGTGATAAAAATTGATGGGGTAACACTTCAAGTACAGATCGCAGACACAAAACCACTTCAGACAAGAGGACTCATGTTCCAAGAAAAACTACCATATGAACAGGGCATGCTGTTTGTCTTCGAAGATGAAGGAGTTCGTTCTATGTGGATGTTAAACATGCAGTTTGCTTTGGATGTCATATGGCTTGATGCAGCAGGCAAAGTGGTTCATATTGAAAAAGATGCACAACCATGTAAATCTGCATTAGAGACGATGGCATGCACATTTACAAACGGCAACGGTAAGCCAGCAAAATACGTTCTTGAAGTCACATCTGGCTTTGTGGACAAATTCAACATTACAGAAAACTCTAAAATGGAAATCATCTCGATTTGATTCCAAGAAAGGCTTATCTGTAGTGACAAGAAACCAACAAAAATGATTAACAAAAAAATTCTTTATGGTGTTACAGGCGCAACAGCCATCATTGTCTTGTCTGTCTCGTTATTAACTACTGAACAAACTCCATATGTTAAATACAATGAATATAACTCCTTACTCAAAGAAAAACTAGCGGACAAACAAATTTCGATGTCTTCTCCAATAAAGCTGCAAAAACAAAAAGATATTGAAAAATACTGTACATTCTTCACAAACCAAGAAATACAAAAACTTACAGAATACTGTACGTCAACTGAGATAAAAGATCATTTAGGAAACTTTCTTGGCAATATCCACATGGTGGGCTCCACCCATGAGCCAAAAATTATTCTAACACTTATTCAGACAGATCATCAGATGACCCAAATTGAATATGTCAAAACAATCTTTGACACTGTGATCAAAAATGTGGTCTGTGACTGTTGGGAAGGGGTAAAGCCTGATGGCATAGACAATGTATCACAATGGGTAGATGGATTACGACGATTCCATCAATCTGATACCCAATCTCACAGCAAGTCAAAGCAGATTGTGTTGGAGTCAAAAACTATCCAGATGGAACTTAGCACAAACAAAGACGGTTATTTATGGCAACTCTTTATATACAACTAGTCTGTCTGTTTTGAACAAACAGTCCGTTATTATCTAAATCACATCATAATCGTTGGCTCTTGGGAGAATCATACTCATCACTGGATTTGGAAGAAAGGGTTCCAAAAGAGATTCTAGATAGAATACGAGCATTAGAGATGCAAAACCGACAACTCATCGAACAAAACAATGACAAACAAAGAATGCTTATAATGCTTGAGAGAAAGCTAACAAAATTCAACGAGATAAAAGAGCAAAGAGACTGGCTACTTGACGAGATGACAAAAAAGATAAGTGAGCTGAGCCGTTTTCAGTCAGAACTCTTCAAGGCTGAACGCCTCTCGGCCATAGGTGAAATGGCAGCACGACTTGCTCACGACATACGTAACCCTCTTGCCATAATCAAAAATACGGTTGAAATTGTGAAGCTAAAACATTCGGCAAATGCTTCTGCTGAGCTAATGAGTTTATTTGCGACTATTGATAATGCTTCTTCGAGGATCGTTTTTCAGTTAGATGAAGTGCTGAACTTTGTGAGGATCTCACCGCTTAATTGCGAGCTGTATTCACTTTATGCAATAATGGAATCTGCATTAAACAAAATCGTTATACCTGATCAAATACGTATACACAAACCCGCCAAAGACGTTTACGTTTTCTGCGATATGGAAAAAATCGCTGCTGTTTTTACTAATCTAATAATGAATGCAATTCAAGCAATGGAAAACAACGGTGAAATCATCATCAGATTCAATGAATCCGATGACGCAATAACTTTTAGTATTCAAGATTCCGGTCCAGGAATTCAACCCAATCTTCTAGAAAAAATATTTGAACCATTGTTTACAACCAAATCTCGTGGCACAGGACTTGGACTGCCTGTAGTTAAAACTATAGTGCAACAACATCAGGGCACAATCAATGTGAGCAACAATCCAACAGTTTTTTCTGTGTCACTGCCAAAAAATTTGACCTATTAGATTAAGAGGTTCTGTAAAGTCTTCGTCAGGTGCTCAAATAATTACGCACAACAGGGTTGTTGACTAATTCATTTTGTAGGCTGTAAATGGCATTCAATGGTAATATCGACCATGGCATTGTGTACAGTTGAGCACGGATCAAGGTGTTACACGGAATTAGGCAATCAACCCACGCACAACATAATCACACAATTTGCCACTCAAATCCATCGGCAGAAATTCACACCAAACTACCAACAAATCCAGATGATGCAGGCCTTCAAAGACATAATAAACTATGAGTCAGTCTTGAGAACAACTGCTCTACAATGAAGAAACTAACACTGTTTTCATATTATGCCCTAAAAGACTATCCAATACCGTTATACTACAAACTCACTACCATGTACTAGGCAGCTGCCTGGAAGGCTTTCAGCTGAAGCAGTGAATGGGATGTGAATTTTTTCCAGCCACTAATTCTCCGAGTCGATAGAAACAAGTTGGTCGAAGTCACCTGACGAAGACTTTACAGAACCGATTAAGATAAGATTCAATACCTATCTGTCTGATATCCTAAAGATGTTCGAAAATCTGTGGCTCATTCCACTTGGATTTGTAGCGGGAATTGTAGGCTCAATAATTGGCCTTGGAGGTGGCATAATCGTGGTTCCTGCTATGACCTTTCTTGGAGTGCAGCCGGCTCTCGCATCAAGCAGTAGCCTTTTTGCCGCATTTAGCAACTCTGTAGCGTCCACTGCATCTTATGCAAAACAACGACGAATAGACTACAAAACTGGTCTCAGACTGGGATTGATGTCGATTCCAGGAACGGTTCTCGGGGCGTTTCTTACAGCTGAAGTAACTCCGTCTTTATTTAAGATCTTATTTGGAGTGGTACTTATTGCATCATGTCTGTATCTTTTCTTGAAGAGAAATCTTGCCCAAAAAGAAACAAGTATGGCAAAGCAAGCTGTTGTACTGTCTGCCGCAATAAGCTTCTTTGCTGGGATACTGTCTAGCTTCTTTGGAATTGGCGGCGGAATCATCTTTGTACCGTTGATGATAATAGGACTTGGAATATTAGTAAAAAATGCAACGGCGACATCGCAGCTGATATTGTTATTCTCTTCTGCTTCCGGCCTGCTTACGCATGCATTTTTGGGACATGCTGACTATGCGTATGCACTATTTCTTTCATTAGGCGCGTTCTTTGGCGGCCTAGTGGGGGCTAGACTATCAGTTGAGATAAAAGAAAACAGCATCCGAATCATGATTAGTGCCGCAATGGTGGGAACGGCAATCAAGTTGTTCTTGGATGGAATATGGCCATCAAACACCGGTTAAGGATATAATCTGGCACAACATCTATCATACATGGCAAAATTTGACGGAATCAGAATGCAGGAATTGATCAAAGTTGAAGACCCAGACAAAGATGGTGGAATAACTCTGGTCTTTCAAGATAACCGTTACTTACACATAAGAGTCAAAGATGGCAAACTAGAGACTATCTCGGTACCAGAATAACTATCTTGGGGGCTCTTTTTTTATTCGGTATAGATTGCGTTTTACGAGTACAACTATGTCTCCATTTTCCTTCTTTCCTTCAAAATCCACTGAAATCATGCCAAATTCGTCATCGAGATCTTTTTTGTCGGATATGGTGAATTTTATCTTGAGAATCTCGTCTACATGTAATGGTTTGAGAAACCTGGCATGTCTATTCTCCCAATTGGGGTCACCGTCCATTCCATACAGAAGGATCATGTTGCCATAAATCTGACTTAGTCTTGTAAATTCACCTTCCATTCTCGCAATTATCGCACGACCTGATACTATGTTGCTATATGCATCATCATCAAAAATCGTGTTTTTTATTCTAGAAAATCCAAGATATGATTCCAACTCTTTTTTCGAGAAGGTACAGGTAGAAAAAAATTCCTCACCAACTTTGAGGTCTGCAAACTTTTTCATTTATTCTCTTGTCTCGTCTACATAGAATGTAACTTCGGATGATCTTCTAGATGCATCTGTGACAAAGTAGTCGAGCGCATTGGCAATTTTGTTATTGTCCGTTTCCTTCCCATCTATGCTCCCCGGAAGTACTAGAAACGATCTTATCTTTGATTTCAGTACGTCGCTGAACTCTTGGTTCACTGTGGTCGTAAATGGCCTAAGTGCTCCTCTAAACACTTCAACTCTTGCTCTATCTGCACCAGATATCTTAGTACCACTTGGCAAGTCAGGCCCTATTATCACTGTGGTGCCTGTGGCATTCTTGTACAACCGGGGATCCTTTCTGCCTCCTGGCACGAAGATTTCAAACGCAGTCTGAAGGACTGTCGCAGGTGTGTTTATGAATTTGTTAACCAAGTCGTCCCATTCTTTTCTTGAGAGTTCTGTGATCTTGAAGTTGGACGGCACCTTACCTGTGATGTATACTAATGTGGACAGCTTACCTTGCGTTTTTGCTGCAGTGAGCCATCTCTGGACTTCTTGGGCGTTTCTCAAATCTACCACATGTGAGTGGAATTTCGAACTAAGTGAATCTTGGTACTGCTTTGGGGTGTTTTGTGAAATAAGGCACACTGCTTTACCACCGTTTCTCTCTACATGGTGTGCAAGAAACTCTGCTCTTTGCGCATCTGAGCCATCCGTCGCATCAATTGCAAAGACTACTGTCTCGGATGAAAAATTTGATTGCACGTTAATTGGAATGGCACTAGCAATGTGCGGTTTTACTGGATAAAACACTCTGTCGCCAGGAATGACCTTTCCATTGAGAATTTTTGCAATGTCGTCATCTGCCAACATGAGCACCGTTTGCGCAACTTGAAGTTGTGATAGGAACTGCCTGTCTGCAATCATAAACGAGGTATTTTTTTGCACCTTTTCTGCAATCTCTTGTATCTTTGCCAACAATCTTCTGAGCGTCTCAGAAATTTTCTGCGCATTACCGCCCTTCATTTTTAGGATGTTTTGAGTTACCTTGCTTATACCATCATTTACAGTTTGTTCATTTTCACCAAGTAGTCCTACAAGGTCTTTGTTTGCGGCTTCTACTTCGGCTGGACTTAGGTCTTCAAAACCACTCACTCTCAAAAATTCTGCAGCAGCCTTGGGGTATACTGTCTTGTAAATTCTGTCAGAGTGAACCGGTCCTGGGTTTGTTGCAATGGAGACAATTCCTCTTTCGGTGAGCTCCCAAGACATGGCTTCCGCAAGTCTGTTTTTTGCCCCTTGTGCAGCAGTGTATGGCGTTCTAAATCTGTACGGCCTCTGTTCATACGGCCTTTCTTCTGTAAAAAATGTTGAAATCGTAACTATCTTTGAGTCCGCCTTCATAACTTTGAGTGCTTGAACCGATGTCCAGAATGTGCCAGTCAAATGAATTCCAACAGTACTCTTGAACTCATCAAGAGGTGCGTTGGTAAAACAAGTAACAGGTCCTGAGACCCCCGCATTGTTTACAACAACATCTACGCTCACATTCGATTTTTTCAATTCATCGAACATCTCAGAGACGCCTGCTTCATCACTTACATCAACACCTGCAAACACCCACACCTTTGCGCCGCTTTTTACTTTCGTAATGATTTCCTCGAGGAGCTTTTTTGTCTCTTCGAGGGGTTCCTTCCTTCTTCCCAAAATGATTATGCTTGCACCATTCTCTGCAAATAACTTGGCAACTGTCTGTCCTATGCCGGTGCCACTGCCTGTGACTAAGACAACTTTGTTTTGAAACTTTAACATAGAATTGCCATTTGATTTGTATTATTTAATCGGATCACTTGCAGTGTCAAAACTTTATTTGTGGGTATCAAATCATCAAAAAACATGCATGATTCCGAGTCCGACACTTTTGTATATGAAACGTGGCCACAAAAGGTCTCACACATGCTCAAAGACATAGGGGTAGATGCCACTCCAAAGGAGATCGGAACGGATTCTGTAGAAAAATCCGAGGACTACTACGGAAGGAACTTTTCCCAAACTCCAAGGATGGTAACAAACAGAGGTTGCGTCGAACTACAAAATTCAAACATAGATGTAATCCAGATCATTCAAAAAGGGTAAGAAAAGATGCAAGATGCTACAATCTCTCACTGGGGTGCCCAAGACAGATTCCAAGCGCATTATATTGTAAAACTTGACGCTGTGCATCCATCAAAATATGTGGCAAAGACGGTACTGGAAACCGAAGGGCACTTTGCTGCAAAAAAAATCAAATCGGTTAGATGGATTGGTGGTATTCTTGCAGATGAGCTAAACAAAGATACAGAATTAAACGAACTTATTGCAAAACAATCAATCAAAGATGCAACAATCTTCGTCGATCCCACTATAAAAGAAATAAGAATTTACAGCAAATGGAAGAATGCACACGACTTTAAAATAACAAAAGACATGTATACGATCTACAACAAGATTGCAGAGCACATAAAAAGAATCTAAGCCCTCCACCAATCAAGCGCCAAGTAATTCACTTTGTCTCCATGTGGTATTGCTAAAATGAAATTTTTCTTGACACTTGTGGCAAGTCTGCCAGCAAGCACGACTCCTGTGGCTGTTATAGTGTCTGTTCTGTTGTATACCTGAACTAGGTATGGCGCATGATCGATGCCAGGGCCTCTCTGGTACACTGCAAAATCACAACCAAATTTTATGCCTGGATTTACAATGTATTTTTTGTCTCTAAAGTCCTTGTACACTTGATATTTTTTGTCAAAGTTGTGATATTCTTTTCTGCAAATTTCTAACAGTTGTTGCTGATTAATCTTCTTTTTTGCCTTGTAGATTGTAAAATGTGATCTTTCTTGCAAGTAAAGTCCTTCAATCAAATCCAAAATCAATGGCACGTCTATCTCGTCTGGTTTTGGCTTGGCTATTCCAATTGGCTTGCCATAGTATGATTCTGCAAATATGGCCTTTGCGTCCTCGGCATTCCATATCATGATTCTATTTTCTACAATCTCGCCGTGCATTGTTGTCTCTATATGTTGGCACTACAAATTATTTTGCATTTGATGGTTCTAAAAATAATGAAAAATTGGGTTAGAGGCTTAACGCAAGAAGAATGAACGAGTCAGACACTTGCTGGCATTTATCTGCCATTTCCTCAATCCCTTGTATTACGTCTTTGACAAGCATGAGTTCCTTTGTGTTGCTGATTTCGTCTAATGCTTTGATTACAGCCATACGGTACTTTATGTCTATTTCACGTTCTATTTTTTGGGTCTCTTGAGCAAGCTCGATTGCATTTGCGGTGTTTGTGTTTAGACCGCGTACTATCTCATTTAGCTTGTAGACTTCGTCCACCAGCAACTCGATTAGTGCAGAAATATCTTCATCAAGTTTTGCGGCTTTTAGAGTGGATGGCTTGATGTTTGAAAGCTTGAACGCAATTCCTGTGATGTATCCTGCAATCTCGTCCATGGTGTAGGCGGTATTGAGTAGGTTCTCCCTGTTCATGATGAGTCCGCCAACGTCGGCGACTTCGCGTGTTATCTTTCTTCTTAGGTTTTCAACCTCTTCTTCAATACTTGAGATCTGCTCGTTTACCGCCTTGATGCCAGCCTTATCTTTTTTCATGACTAGGTTGGGTAATGTCGCAAGCTCTCTTGCTGCATTGAGGATTCGATTTATTTCGTCTTGTAAAACTGCAATCGCTTTTCGTTTTGCTTGGACCTCTAGTTCTCCACTATACATCCTTTTGTATAACTTGAGCAGGTATTAATTAAGGTTCTATTGTTCTCAAAATTATATCTCTGAAACAGTCTGAGTTACCTTTTTTTGGCTTCGATACAAAGATACCACTTCGTCGTTTGTGGTGGCATCCTCGGGAGCTTTTTCCATTCTTATTTTCCCTGTGAATTTTGGGAATCTCAAAGCAAGACCACTGCCTTTCCGAATCACGTCTTTTGCCGCAGTATGAACAGGACTAAGTGTGATCTCTGAAGCAACTATCTCAATGACCATCTCTGGCTCAAACCAAACATCAGCTTCAATGCCTGAGTTTATTCTTGGATTTTTCTTTATTGTTACTTTGCTTGATAAAATCTGGTAGAGCTGATCTAAATGCTCGTCAGTAAATCCAGTTCCGACCTTGCAAATGCTATCAAACGTATCCTGATCTTGGTTGTACGATGCCAAAAGCAAAGTACCATACTTGCCAGTCCTCTTACCTCTGCCAAAAAATGCACCAATTACCACAAGGTCCAAACTGTCTCCAAGCTCGTTTCTGTATTCTCTTTTTAATTTTAGCCAATTGCTACCACGTGCCCCTGCTCGATACGGGGCATCTAGAACCTTGAGCATGAGGCCCTCACATCCGGCATTTATGGCATTTTCCAAAAAATCTTCGATCTCATTTTCCGTGTGTACTAATGTTTTTTGAATCACCTTCACAAAGTCGTCCTCAATTACGATTTCTTCTAGTTTTTTCCTCCTTGTTTGATATGCCTCATTTAGTAACTCCTTACCATTAAGATACAAAACGTCAAACATATTGACAGTAATTGGATATTTTGCAACCATCTTGTCTATGTCGTATTTTCGTCGTCTATGCATAAGCTCCTGGAATGGCAAAAACTCTCCAGTATTTTCGTTGATTGCAACTGCTTCTGCTTCCAAGATGGCTTCAGTTGTCTTCAATGCCTTTGGAACTTTTTCCACAATGTCTGGGTAGTAGCTTGTGATATTTTCGAGTCTTCTTGAGAACAACATGACTCTGCCGTCCTTGAGGTGAATTTGCACTCGTTCACCGTCAAGTTTGTATTCTGCTGCAAATTCTTTTCCAAGTTTTTCTACTGCTTCTGCCTCACTTTTCACTCGCTCTGCAAGCATGGGTCGTATTGGATTGAACACGTTTACGTGAAACTCGCTTAGTCCGGCAAGGCCATTTTTTGCAAGAAGTTCTGATACCTTGCCAAGATCTGAAGACACATTGTATGCTTCTTCAAGTTTGGTTCTGTTTTCTTTTGAATTAGTAAACGCAATTGCAAGTGCGTCCATTACTGTATTATCTGCAATGCCAAGGCGCAAAGTACCCATCAGTATTTTGAGGATGAATTTTGCTTCTTGTGGGGTTGCATCGTTAAGAAGACTAGAAACATACTTCATCTTCAAGTCTTGAGATCTCGCACCTTCCAATTTTGCTATCTTGTAGAGTGTCTCATAGACGCGCTCAACTGTGATGTCTTGCGCTAAGAATGTAGTTTGTTTTTTTTGCTCCAAAATCTTTGCAGCCGCCCTTCCTAAATCTCCGTCTTCAGAATACACCTCATTTATCTTCTTGATTGGAATGCCTGATGATTTTGCGATCGCGTGTATTGCAAGTTTTTCTGCCAGTCCGAGCTCTACACCCTCAAAATCCGGCCTAAGTTTTCCTTGAATCAAATAAACTATCTTTGAGATGTTGTCTTTTGGAGTTGCCTTGAACAAATCCACCAAATACTGAGTAAGTTCCAGCCTTTTTGTGGTGGACTCCATCTTCTCAAACGTGTCAGAGACTAAAGAAAACTGCACGCTTGGATTCTAGGTGGCTCTAAAGTGAACCACTACCGGACAATAGGTAGCCTCTTCCTGCTTCCTTGACCGCATTGCGATCTCTGCAGGCGTAACTTCCCGTGGTTCCCACGGTAGGTAATTTTTTTCAAAAACCTCTAATTTTTTGAGT
>JBDUUJ010000031.1:0-3403 GCA_039938575.1 Nitrososphaera sp.
AAAGAAAAAAAGACATCAAAAAAGGCAACGGTCAGGGCAACAAATTCAGACGGAAACTAAACTCATGGTCTTTTTACGAATTTCAAAGACAAATCCAGTATAAAGCAGCGTGGGAAGGCATTCCCGTACTATTCGTTGATCCTAAACACACCAGCAAGCTCTGTCCAGTATGCGGAGGGACACTCCAAGATGACAGGCTATACAGACGTACATTGTGGTGCAATAATTGTATGAAATTGATGGATCGTGACATTGTCGCATCCATGAATATAGCATGCAATAGGTGGGCCAGGTTTACCCATCCTCGAGGGTTCCCAGTTGATGGAGTGAAGTGGGAAGTTGATTTATTTGTAGAGATAATCATCTGAGTCTATGGATTCATGTTAGGTTTTGTCACCTGACGAAGACTTTACAGAACTGCAAATCACTATTAATCAGGGCTTCAAAGTTTTGTCGTGACGAAGACAGAGTTTGCAACAATACTGGCACAATCAAAAAAAATACTCAGAGAGTATGATCTCTGCGATTACTGCCTTGGTAGGATCTACGCAAAAAAACTAGGCCTTACATCAAACAAACAACTAGGCCGAAGAATCCGAAAAAACATACGCAAAAAAAACACAAAATGCTATGTTTGCAAAAACCTCTTTGAATCCCTGACGCAGTATCTTGCAAAGATGCTTGAAATATCAAGCGATTATGAGTTTAACACGTTTCTTGTAGGAGCAATACTCAAACCCTCTGTTCTTGACAGAGACGACCAGATCCGTTCACAGTTCAAGCTGAGGGGAAGCGACAGTGTAAAGACAAACATTACGCGCGAACTTGCGAAACAATTTGCCAAAAAGAGGTGCAAAAAATACGACCCAGTAGAACCTGACCTCACCTTTACAGTTGATTTCAAAACAGAATCATGTAGCGTGCAGTCAAAGCCATTATATGTTTCTGGCAGATACATAAAACAAACGCGTGGAATACCGCAAAAACAAAAGCAGTGTGAGAACTGTTGTGGCAAAGGCTGCCTCAGCTGCAATCATCATGGAATGTCAGACTTTAACAGTGTCGAAGGTATGATCTGCAAGTATCTCTTTGAGCGATTCGGTGCACAGCAAGCAAAGATTACTTGGATAGGTGGAGAAGATGCCAACAGTCTTGTTCTTGGACAAGGTAGGCCGTTTTTTGCCAAAATCATCAATCCAAAGAAACGAACGCCTCAGATACCAAAAAAAATCAAAGCTGATAAAATAATCATAAAATCATTAAAACGAATAAGCAAGATACCTGCAGGCCCAGTCCAGTTTGTATCAAGGACAAAAATTTTGGTAAACACAGAAAACCCTGTTTCACAAAACGATTTGTTGAGGCTTGATCAGTTGAAAAAAACTACCCTTGCAATATATGAAAATTCTGGCAAGAGGGCCGAGAAGCTCATTTATGATATATCCTATAAGAAGGAATCGGATAATTCATTTTATCTGTATTTGAAAGTTGATGGTGGAGTTCCATTGAAACGTCTTGTATCAGGAGAAAATGTTTTTCCAAACATCTCCGATATAATTTCAAATAATTCCAAATGCGAAACATTTGATTTTGAAGACATTAAGCTAACAAACTAACATTTTTACATACACATATTTGGATAATTTCGTTGGATCAGCTAGTAAAAGTGCGAGAGGCACATCAAAAAGGACTGTTACCACAAAAGATCTTTGATTTAATAACACAGAGATTTGAGATTGTGGCTTCTGGCATACAAAGAATAGAAAAGGCGTCAGGTACGCCATATCCCATCTCCTATGTAGAGCCATCAGTAATTCTGACTGGAACCGATAGCGTTTCATTTCAGTATGGAATTTTGTTTGCACGAACAATTCCAGTATTTTTTGAGGATAAATTTCAAGTTGTGATCCAGATCTCAGCACCACTAGTGGCCTTTGGCCTCAAGGGTACGATTCATGCCATTTTGGCTCACGAGTTTTTACATTATTTGGAACTTGTAAGTAGAATTTCTAAGATGGAGGTCGTCTCAGATGAGCTGTCTGCAAATTTGTTTGAAAACGTATATGCGGACAGTACTAGACTTTTTGAGCCTCGTGCAGTATTCTCCGACCAAACCTTACTTACACACATCACAAAAAAGTTTCCTGCAGGGTTCAAAGATTACAAGCTTGAAGACAAGACAGAAAAGCTCTGGATTGCAAAAAACCTTCCAACCATCAAGATCTCGTTGGATGAGAACACCGTAAAGCTTTCTGCGGAATCACTTTCCAAAATAAGATTAGACCAAGCACTTCTGAACAAGATAAAAGAATATGAAGAAAGGCAATCTAAACTTAGAAAGAAGAAACTCTACTGAATGAACTCTGTCAACCCGCATTTGCCGCAAGTGCGCCTGTTTTTGTGCTCAGACATGTAAACACCTTTGCCGCAGCGTGAGCAGATTTTGTGAGTTCTAGTGATTTTGTCGCCGCTGATTTTGTAGTATGCTGCTACGCCTGTTGCCTTTGCTTCTGTTTTTTTGCCCGCCATTATGCCTTTGCCTCTTGTGTTGGTGCTTCAGCTGTGGCTTCTGCAGGCGGCGCTACTTTTGCTTTTGCTTTGTCGAGTCGCTTAAAGATTGTTGGATTAACCTGTTTTTTTGCCAATTCCTCGTTATCATAAATATAAAAGGTCCCAGTTACATCTGGTTTGCCACTGTGAGCCTTCATGAAAATTGGGATGACAATTTTGCCATCTAGTTTGAATTGTTTTGAAAGCATGTCTGCTGCCTCTAGCTTTTTGAGCTTTCCTGCCAAACCCTTGAAGTTGCATGTGATTTCTCTCCTTGAAAGGAAGGTATTGTTCACATCGCTTATTGTCTCTATTATCGACATGTATTGTGCATCATTTTTTTATTTCATATAAACCTTGATTGAATTTGGTTCTGTTACCTCATGGGACACGCTTATTCGTGTTACCCATCGGGTGCTACCAAAAAATGAGCATGCAAGTTATGTCAAGGCCAACATCACTTGCAACAAACATGTTAAATAATTACACAATACCTGCAACATAATTTGCCACACATCCATCAAACAACCATTCATACCAAATACCGAACAACTACAAGTGGTGGAGTAGGTTTTACCATCCTAGAGGGCTTCCAAGTGAAGCGATGAGGGGAACGTGTGTTTATTTGAACTACTAATCATCAGAGTCGATGGAAACAAGTTGGTGTTGGGTAGCGCCCGATGGTAATCATCATTGGCCAGCACCCGTCAATTACCCAGAACCCAGAAAATAAAAAGTAAAAAATAAGATCAAGGTGCTATGATGTGTATTGTCCCTTTCATCGTTGTGGGATGATATTCACAATGGTATTGCCAACTTCCAGTAGCTTCTGGCTTTATCTTCAGCATTCCTG
>JBDUUJ010000032.1:0-2982 GCA_039938575.1 Nitrososphaera sp.
ACCACTGCATCAGAATCGGCCTTGAGAATAATTGCTCCAGTATGAAAAAATTATCACTGCTCTCATATCACACCCTAAAAGACTATCAAATTCAATCATACTACAAACTCACTGCCATATCCCAGGCGGCAGGCAGATTATCTCAAATGAAAAAAGACATCAAAAAAGGTAGAAAGGCAAAATCACCATACATCAGAAAGCCATATCTTGTATTATGCTGTGGCTTCAAAATCAACGGCATGCTGTTATCTTTTCCTGTATCAAACAGAGAATTTGCAAATATTCTATTAAACGACCACACCGCAAAAATACTCTCAGATAAAACATTGCAGCCAAGATCCTTTGTTATCACGCCAACCACACTGTCCATTACTGTTAGAAAAGACGTACAAGAAATCAAGCCAGAATCCATAATAGGAATAGACAGAAACCTCAGAAACATTACCATATCCACACTGCAGCAAACCATCATGTACAAAACAAACAAAATTCTCTCAATCAAGGAAAACTCCCAGTTTGTTAGTGCATCATTTAGGCGTCATGACAGGCGTGCCAAAAACCAGTTTGCCAAAATCAGAGCAAGACAGACAAGTCGTGTCAATCAATACTTGCACAAAATAACCAAAGACATCGTACAGAGAGCCAAAGAAACCAAGTCGGCTCTTGTCTTAGATATTAAAGGTATCAGAAAACTATACAGAAATGGCAACGGCCAAGGAAATAACTTTAGACGAAAGATGAACTCGTGGCCATTCTATGAATTTCAAAGACAAATCCAGTATAAAGCAGCATGGGAAGGCATTCCCGTACTATTCATTGATCCTAAACGCACCAGCCAGCTCTGTCCAGTATGCGGAGGGACACTCCAAGAGGACAGACTATACTGTTGTAAATTGTGGTGCAGTAATTGTATGAAATTGATGGATCGTGACATTGTCGCATCCATGAATATGGCATACAAGGGGTGGAGTAGGTTTTGCCATCCTCGAGGGCTTCCAAGCGAAGTGATGAGGGGGAACGTGGGTTTATTTGAACCGCTAATCCTCAGAGTCGATGGAAGCAAGTTGGTTGTTGGGTAGCACCCGATGGTAAACATCATTGGCCAGCACCCGTCAACAGAACCACAGAACAGAAAAGAAAGCAGTCATTCCACCGGTAACTCGGTTCTGTTAGACCATTCGCCCCAAGAACCAAGGTACACTCTGACATTTGTAAAGCCTAGTTTTTTTAGTGCCAAAAACGAGTTTGCAGCCCTGTATGCGCCTTGGCAATATGTGACTACCTCTGCGTCTTTTGGAATTTTGTAAAGTTCGCCAAGCTGTTTTTCGTCCTTGAGTGTGCCATCTTCGGCTATATTCAGATTAAAGTCTACATTGAGTGCGCCCGGTATGTGGCCGCGTCGCGCCCCCCGGATCACCGTTCCGTCGTATTCTTCTTTTGAGCGAGCATCAATTAGTACTAGGCGGCCTAGGTTTTTGTTAATATGTTGATAGTCGGCAATGATTTTTTGGTTTATTTTTCCATTGAATTTTGATGGTAAGAATCCGTTTGTTTTTGTCTCAGTAGGCAGCTTTTCTGACTTCCACTTTTTGAGTCCGCCATCAAGCATAAAGGCAGCAGGGTGCGAAAAATACATCAAAAGCCATACACCACGTGAAGCAAGCATTCCTGAGACATCATCGTAGAATATGACTTTTTTTTGTTCAGTCACACCGGTAAACGAGAGGATCGTCCTTGTTTGTTCGTTGAAGATCTCAATTCCTTGTTTTGATGTGTCAAACCAGTGAAATGCAAACAAATCCAGATTGACTGCGCCCGGTATGTGGCCCTGTGAGTATTCTCTGTAGGATCGTGCGTCGATGATCAAGAGGTCTTGGTTACCTAGTTCTTTTGCGAGCTCCGTCGTTGTAATAAGCACAATTTTGACATGCTGGTTGGCGTTAAAATCATTTGTAGATTATGGTTCTGTGGTTCATATCGGCTGCTACCCGACAAGTTAACCACAGAACCTAGTTATCATCAAAGCTTACGTCGTTCCTCTTGATTGTATTGCGATCTCTGCAGGTGTAACTTTGTGGTTCCACGGCAGGCAGAAAATCTCTTGTTTTTTATGTTGATTGCAGTGTCGTGATCCCTGTCACGTCAACATTTGTCAGATGTGTAAGCTCTGAATATTTTTGGCACTGCACATCCGCATCTTAATCGGGCGGTATGTGGGATTGTGTGCTGGCTTTCATTCACAACCCTGAATGGTGTAAGATTTGCCACTTGCGTTTGTCAACTACCACTTATTGAAATAGGTGGCTTGTAGCTGTCACTCTTGTGGCGCTACGATTGGCTGGTTGACTATCAACAGCTGCCCAGCAAAGCTCTACCCTTCTGGGCGATGTTTCTTGCTGCATTTAAATCGGCATTCAGGTAATGCCACGTTTTAAGCACTTGAATCTGAGTCCTTTCCTATTCTTTCTGTATGTGTTCATATTTTGAGCAGCTTTGAGATGTGTACTTGGGATCAATTTCTAACACCAAGATGGTTCTGAACATCGATTTGTCTAAAATCTGTATTAATCATTATAGGCAGGTCAAGATATACATCCGTGAGCAGGAACGGATGCATTCATCCACCGAATAAATTCGGTGGTCTTCTGCCGTGATTTCATATAAAAAGTAAAGAAAGGAGAGGATTTTTTTCCTATTCGTTTACGTATGCTCTTTCTCCGTGTTGAGCCAAGTCGAGGCCTACTTCTTCTTCCTTTGGAGTAACCCTGATTCCGCCCGGCCACACCGCGTCCATTACTTTGAGAATCACTATAGTGATTCCAAAGGCGTAACCTACAGAGATCAAAGCTCCAAGGATGTTGATAGCTTGTTGCTCGTAGCCTTCTGGTGTTCCAGTCCATGCACCAATTCCGTTACCAGTATCCCAGATGTGCGGGCTTGCAAGTGTTCCAGTGAGAACTGCACCTGTAAAGCCTCCCATTC
>JBDUUJ010000033.1:0-9287 GCA_039938575.1 Nitrososphaera sp.
CATAATAGATTATCTAACGTAGCAGGAGGTTCTACGAACCAAGATTTCAATCTGCCAACAAGAAGTGTAATTACTGTCAATGTTTATCTTGCAGCAGACGAAGAATATCGAAATGCAAATCCTGGCGATTGGGTAACTGCGGCAACTAACAAACTCAAAAGCGCCGAACCATGGTTTAAGGAAGAACACGGAATTCAATTCAGCGTTGTTGGAAATAGCTGGACGGCTTGGAATTCTCCAGCGGGAGCATCTTGCAACACGTTAGCCAACGATATGATATCAGACATAGGTTGGCCTGGAAGCGCTCCTGCGAATGCTGACTTTGTCTTTGCCGTGTCCGGTCAGTCCTTCGCAGAACAAGGATGTGCGACAAACACAATATTTCAGATAACTTGATAATCGTTAAAATTGACAGAGTAATACAAATGAAAAAGTCATACCTCATAATCATCACCTTTATAGGAATTACTATAATTGGGGCTACATTTTTTAGTCTTGATAAATTGAATCAAGATGATGCCACTTTTACAAAGGAAGGAGCTAAAATAGCGATTAAAGGACTAAATGAAATATACCGACAAGATGAATCAATCGAATTTGCAATACAAGCTTATGGTTTTAATGTTGGGTGTGAAAGCATCAGAGTACAGGTATTTAATGAGTACAAAACTCAACCACCTCTTTATGAAAAAGAGTTTGTTGCAGAATGTAACCAAAATTCAAAACCAACTCTGACAGATTATTCATTTCCAATAATGATTAAGCAATTTAATGACGGCAAGTCAGGAAAATATGTCGTGGTTGCCTCTTTTTATCAACACAGAGGAAGTTTTGGCAATATTGAACAAAATTTCACAGTAATTTCACAATAAGGCAGAGTTAATTGCTAAAAAATATGAATTTGACAGTTTTTACAAAAACGTCGACAAGTTATTGAAAAATATCGTATTTTTCGATCAATTCCTTCAACCCGATAAGATGATTCCTATATCGAAGAATACAACAGCAACTACGTTCTAAGATGCCATTACAACCCGATCCGGATCGACCAGTCTGCTTGCTCTTCCTTAAATTAATTCATCATATCTAGTAAGCAATATCACAAGACAAATTGACGTCCTTATTTGAGGCAAAAATTTGTCTTGAAAACGATAAATTGTAATGCCGGGGGTGGGTTTTGAACCCACGACCTCCAGATTATGAGTATTGCCCTTTATAGGAGGATAGAAAGACTGGCACTCTAACCAGGCTGAGCTACCCCGGCACAATGACGCCTGATTTTATGTTGCAAATAAATGATTCTGGGAAAAATAGAATATTATTTTGATGTCACCAAATAAAACCATGAGATGGTTTGGTTGGCCATTGACTGTCATAGCTGCAGTATCGTCAATAGTAATTTCCTTATTTCTACTTCAATACGGATTCTTTTTCTTCTTTTTGCCACTAATCTTTGTGCCGTTTATCAGATTCATTGGTATTCCAAAGAAGATTTGTCCGAGGTGCGGTCTTGCCTCAAAGGGCAACTACTGTCCAAGGTGCGGCGCCAAGCTGTGACTCATTGAGCAACGATATCTTTCCACTTGGTGTCCACGTTTTTAACCCACATGAACTTGCGTTGGAGTGAAGCCGTATACAGTTTTTCCCAGTCTGCCTTCACTTCATCTGTCCAAGCTTTAAAGACACGTGGATCAATGTAGTTTCGGAGTGAAGTGCCAAGATTGTAATCACGTGTTTTTTCCTGTAGATCTATTGCAAGCTTTAACTTTTCTTCTCTTTCCTTTAGCTTTGCCTTTTGCTTGTCAGTTTTTGGTACTATCTCTTTGAGCTTTTTGAGTGTCTCACGTTTTTTCTCAAGTGTTGCCTCAAAGTTCTTTGGAATGGTGCGTTTGTGGTTGCACATGATTGCGGCCTGAAGATTTGCCATCTTTGCTATGTAGAGTTTTTCGTTTTCTGATTTGTTTTTCACATCCAGTTTTCCAGCCAGGTATTTTTTGACCTCGGTTGTAGCCAGATAAGTTCTAAACACCTTGGCAGTCAACCCCTTTACTATACCGCTCAGAAATGCATTGACATGCCTTGACGTGATGCCATCGAATATTTCGTCGCTTGGTTTTTTGTTTGAGATTAGTTTTTTGATGTTTTCATAAAGTATCACATCATTTCCATGTGCTGGTATAGTCTCCTCCCAACGCACGCTGTCCTTTCCCAAAAAGTCAAAGTGTATTCCTTTATCATCAAGCTTGACATGTTCTTTTCTTAGTGTGGTAGCGCCTACCGTATCTGCTTCGTCTGGGTCTTTCTCATCACCGACCCTCATCGAAGTCCTATAAATCAGATAGCATGCAGTTGCAATCTTGGCAACTTTTGGATCCTTGTCTTTCATTGCAGCAATTATCTTTTCTTCTACTTTTTTAATCTCCTTGCCAAGCTTTGCTGCTTTGTCATACTTTGCTTGGTCTCTCTCCTGTTTGAGTCCAGCAGTGTCTGCAAGCCAAACATACTTTATCTTCCCAGACAGAGCGTCTGTCCAGCATGCAAGCCACATAGAGTCGTGTTCATGCACTATCTTGGCCCAATCTCCAGGTGGAACCTTTGCGTTCTCACCCAAGTTTAGTGTAACGTCTTTTTGAGTGATCTTTGGCTTCCATTTGCCACGCATCGGGTGGTCACCGCGTCCTATGAAGATACCTGGCGGCTCTGCCATGTAGTTTGCCACCTCGACTTCGTGTCCGTCAAGGATTGCCTTGCCGTAGATCGACTTCATCTTTTCACGTAATTCTTTTCTTTTTTGCGCAAGTGCTTTTTTTTCCTCTTTGGTCATGAGTAGTTTGGCATCCTTTTCCTTATCTACAAGCTTGAATGCGTCAGAAAAATCAATATCCGATATGGTTATTCCCTTGTATTTTTCGCCAAATGTTGCAGCAAAATCTGCAACAAAGTTCTTCTGAAAGACTGGATCCTGCACATATGGTGTGTCTTTTTTCTTTGCCCACTGGTACACCATCTCCTCCTGTAACAGATTAAGCTTGACTGGCTGGCCTTTTATCTTGATAGATATGCCCTTTGATTCAAAATCGGGCGGAAATATTATCCCATTGTGTTCTAATGTCTTCCATTTCATAATACATCATATTGTGGTCTAATTTGCAGACTTTGACAAAATCTGACTTTTATGGCTATAATAATTTAACCAGTCAAAAAAGTTCCTTCTTTAGATAGTTTTCAAACTCAATATCAGTCTTCATCTTTTTTGCTTCCAGAAACATCACTGCATCGTTTCCCACTGGGTACCTTGGAAGTGGATTCTTTTCCTTTAAGGCTTTGACTATTACGGATGCAACCTCTTTTGGTGGCGTTCCCATCTCTGCCATCATCTTAATTCCAGACACTACTTTGTGCGTCATATCCTTGTATGGTGAGTCGGGTTTGGGCGTTGCCATCTTCATTGAATTAAAGAAATTGGTCTTGATCACGCCAGGCTCTATAATTATGACATTTATGCCAAATGGAGATAGCTCATACCTCAAAGACTCACTGAGTCCCTCCAAGGCAAACTTGGAGCTTATGTAAGCAGGTGTTCCTGGAAATCCTATTCTCCCTGCAACTGAGCTCACATTTACTATAGAGCCTCCTCTTTGTTTCCTCATTATTGGTGCAACTTCCTTGATCAGTTGTGCAATTGCAAAAAAGTTGGTCTCAAACTGCGCCCTTAATTCCTCAATGCTGAGATCCTCAAGGCAACCGAAGATTCCATATCCAGCATTATTTACCAAGACATCTATTCTCTGTTTTTCTTTAATGATTTGAGATATTGCAGATTTGATCGATTCCGGCTTGACTACATCCAATTCAATTACAGACATAGGCAGGTTTTCTTTTTTTGCAACCTCCAAAAGCGGTCCTGATTTTTTTGTATTCCTCATTGTAGCATATGTATAGTAACCTTCTCTTGCTAAAGCCAATGCAGTCTCAAACCCAATACCACTTGAGCTTCCTGTGACAAGAGCTACTTTTTGCATAATTTCTGTGTTATTTGCTGCTTAATTAATTGTCATGCAAAAAAAGAAAAAAGAAAAGTTACATGTCCATTCCGCCCATGTCGCCGCCCATACCGGGTGGGTTGCTTGGTGGTTTGGAGCTGGATTTTGATGCCGCAATAACATCATCGATTCGCAGAATCATGCACGCAGCCTCTGTTGCTGCGTTGATGACTTGTTCTTTGACAGCAAGCGGCTCGTAGACGTTTTGGCTTTCTAGGTCAGCTACCTTGCCATTAATGACATCAATTCCATAGGTAGCCTTACCTGTAGTGCCTTTTGATCTGAGCTGCACCTGTGTGTCAAGTGGATCCATTCCCGCATTTTCTGCCAAAACTAGAGGAATGGTTTCAAGTCCTTCTGCGAATTTTTGCGCTGCCAATTGTGGGCGTCCCTCAAGTGAGTTTGCCCATTCACGTAACTTCGAGGCGACTCGTGTTTCGGGTGCACCTCCACCAACTAGTACGTGTGGGTATTCTACTACGTCTTTGACAGACATCAAGGCATCATGGATTGAGCGTTCGACTTCGTCGACTACTCGCTGTGAGCCTCCTCGAGCTAAAATAGACACTGCCTTTGGATTCTTGCATCCCTCGATGAAGACCCATTTGTCGGACTCGACTTGTCTTTCTTCTACGAGTTTTGCTGAACCTAGGTCCTTGTCTGTCAGCTCGTTGATGTTGGTGACAATCCTTGCACCTGTTGCCTTGGACAGTTTTGTCAGATCACTTTCTTTGATTCTTCTGACTGCAAGTATGTTTGCCTTGGCAAGATAGTACTGCGCCATGTCGTCAATGCCTTTTTGGCAAAGAACCACATTTGCGCCAGATTGTGCAATTTTGTCTACTAGTTTTTTGAGCATCTTGTTTTCTTCGTCGATGTATACTTGCATTTGTTCTGGTGAGTTGATGTTTATCTTTGCATCAAACTCTGTCTTTTCGATTTCGAGTGGAGCATTGAGTAGTGCAATTCTTGCGTTTTCTACTCTCTTTGGCATCCCGCCGTGAACCACTTCTTTGTCCAAGACTATTCCGTGGATTAGTTCAGTGTTTTTGATCGACGAGCTGCCCTTCTTTTCGACTTTGATGTTGTCAATGTCTACTTTGTATTTGTCACCAATTTTTTCTGCGACGGACAAGACTGCATCGACTACAATGTCTGCAAGCTCTTCAGCGTTTGAAGATACCAGCTTTGATGCTAGTGTAGTCACTGCGACCTTTTTGAGGAACTTCTTGTCCAATGGATCGACTTTGATGCCGATCTGTCGAAGCTCTGCAATTGCCTTTTCTGCTGCTTTTTTGAAGCCGTCGACAACTACTGTCGGGTGTACGTTTTTGCCGATCAGCTCTTCTGCTTTTTCCAAAAGAGAGCCGGCAAGAACCACTGTAGATGTTGTGCCATCTCCGACTTCGCTGTCTGTTGCCTTGCTAATTTCAACCATCATCTTTGCAGCTGGGTGCTGCACGTCAATTTCTTTGAGGATGGTTGCGCCATCGTTTGTGATGGTCACGTCCCCTAGCGTATCTACTAGCATCTTGTCCATACCACGTGGGCCAAGGCTAGTTCTGACTAGTTCGGCAATTAGTTTTGCAGCGCTTATGTTGTTTTTTTGGGCATCATTACCCTTTGTTTGTGTAGTACCTTCCTTAAGAAGGACAATTTGCGGTGTCGTCATATGATCACCGTCCAGATATTTCGTTTGTAATATTATTAAACTTTTGTAATTTTATATTGTATTTGTCATGAAAACACAGAAAATATTAAATATTGTAATGGGCATTACATTTTCCGTGATCCATATGGACTGTCAAAATCTCGATATCAAGCAACAGATCCTCTCAAAACTCCAGTCAGGCATGAGGTGGTTCAAAGATGCCAGACGAAAGTTGTAGGAGGTGCGGAGGCGCACTTGAGCTAATCCGCAAGTGCACCGAATGTAGAAAGCCATTAGAGCAGATATGTGTCGTGTGCACAAATGCAATTTTAGACACGGTTCATGCATGTGTAAACAACACTATTGTGCGATCCGTGGTCAAAGATACATGGGCGATGAGTGCATGAGCCTTTTACCTTTTAATTTTTTGAGGAGTTGTATCTGAAATGTCAGCCCCTCGCGACTGGACCAGAGTCACAATTTCAATGAACATCGATCTCAACAAGAGGCTAAAGGAAAAACAATATGAAATAATGAAAGAAAACACAAATGTTAGCTTTTCTAAATTAATCAATCATGTCTTAGAAGAAGGACTAAGGTACGGCAGCCTAGAGCCGCTCAAGCACTAGACCAGCGGCCTGTCACCCTCTGTCGGATTTGTGAGTTCTGTTTTTTCTCCATTGATTATCCTCTGTAGTATCTCAAGTGAGGCCTTTTTGTGCAAAAATTCGTTGTTGTTTCCACAACGATATGAAAATGTGCACCGTGGGCAGCCTGCTTCGTTGTTACACGGACACTCTTTTACAATTAGATGACTTCGCTCAAAGGCTTTTTCTAATCTGTCGTATAATGCCTTACTTGCACCATTGCCGCCAATTGCGCCATCATACACAAAGATGAGGCCAGATGAGCCAAGAGATATTCCACCAAGATCTTGCGAGACGCCGCCAGTCACCATGTTACTTCCTTCAATTATGATATGCTCTGTTGCATGATACCCACTTGCTTCCACATATTCTGGATTTTCTGAACTTTCTATTTCGTGCATAGGTCTTGGTGCATGCATCACCAGACCTTTTGTAACAAAATCATATTCCAGCGGTCTTTCTAGTAGGACTTTTTGGCCTTGATTTACTTCTTGCCCAAGCTCAATGTTGACGTAGCCGTAGACTCGTTTTTGTATGTGTAGCTTGCAAAAAAACACTTCGATCCCAAAGGCTTGTCTTTTTTCATATACAGTATCAATTGTAGGCCACTCCTCAGTCAATGCCTTAGTATAGTATGGATAGTCTTGTGGCAACAATGTAAGCGTTGCAGACTGTTTTTCAGGATAATTGAATTCTTTTACCTTGTATCTTGTTCCCGCAAGAAAATATACTGCTGATTCATGCAGCTCCTCAAGAGCCATAGGTAAAACGCGATCGCCTACTTTTTTTCCATTATAAAATATGTCAATCGATTTTCCAATACCACGTATGCTGTAATCGTCTAAGATTTCTTTTATTACGTCGAAATTAGGCACGTATCTGCCGTCCTGCAACACGAGTCTGCCGGCCTCAAGGTGTCTTTTGATTGCTTCTTGGTGCTCAGGCAGTTCGTGTGCTGCAATCGGTTTGTCACAGGCCATTGCGAGGACGTGAAATTCTTCAACAAATGGATTCTTTGGATCCAGATAGAGTTTTTCTTCATCTACAAAATAATCTTCAGGGTGGTTTCTATAGTATTGTGATATTGGATCATTGCCAAGTGCCAAAAATGCAAATCCTTTTTGACCTTTTCTTGCAGCACGCCCAATCCTCTGCATCAGTCGGTTGACAGGAATTGTGGAAGAGATCACGCCGTCGACATTCCCTACATCAATTCCAAGCTCAAGTGTTGGGGTACACGATATGGCCGTAATCTTATCCTCTTTGAATAGTTTTTCAACATAGCTACGGTAGTTTGCCATAAGACCTGCCCTGTGCACTCTAATATTGATCCTTTTTTTTCTTGCCTGCAGTGCGACAAGTTCAGAGTTAAGATGTGAGTTTGAGAACACCATTGTTTTATGTTTTTTCATAGTAAGTCTTTCAAGCAAGTCTATTGTGAGTGCTCTTTGTGTCCTAAGCGATGGGAAGATCATCACAAAATCTGTTTGGCCTTTTTTACCGGAGCCCATAATGAGATGCAACTTTGTGCCAAACAACTGCTCACAAAACTCTTGTGCATTTTGTAAAGTAGCAGAGGATGCGACAAATTGTATCCGTTTTGCCAATCTTTTGAGCCGCTTTATTACATAGTGGACGTTTGAGCCAAATATTCCAGAGTAGACATGTGCCTCATCGACTACTAGAAACTTGACGGTACTACACAGCATAGCAAACTTGGTACCATACATCATGTGATAGTGTAAGACGTCAAAGTTTGTCACAACTATTTGTGGTGGCTCATCAAGTATCCTCCTTCGCTCCGCCTGTTTTGTATCACCATCAAAGACGGCTACACTGAGGCCTACCGCCTGTGCCATCCGCTGCAGTTTTGGAAGCTGGTCGCGTGAAAGCGCCTTGGTAGGATACACAAATATGGCAAAAATTCTTCTTGATTCTCCCTCTTTTGCTACCTTTTGAATCACCGGTATGGCAAAGGCTTCCGTCTTTCCTGATGCGGTAGGTGCAACAATTACCAGATTTTGTCCGCACAAGATCTCCCGTATTGCCTCCTCTTGGAATTTGTAGAACCTTTCAATGTTTTTTTGGCGCAGATATGACACTAACGGTTCCAAAAGACCAAGATCACCTATTTTGGCTCCAAGCTCAGGTTCAGGTTGTTTTATCGTCTTGTAAAATGAGATGTAATCTTTTGTTGAAAACAAGACCTCCTTTGTGAGGGGATCTGGTGAGTTGGCTGCGATCAGAGCCTCGATCTCTTTTTTGTCCCGCACAATCCCGGTGGCCTTTAGCTCGGTTCCAATCTGTTTTTTTGTTGGTGTATTACCCTGATCGTAACGTGCAAGAAACTCCAGATATACCTCATCTACGTTTTTTATGTATCCTACTAGGTCCTGCAGACTGCAGCCCTGGCACGTAATCATGAATTTTTTGTTAAAGGTCTTTTGAATCAGTACTTGTGAGCCGCATTTTGGGCAAGAATACCTCAATGTACCACCAATAGGCCCACTTCAGATTTATTGTTTGAGTGTAATATCATGCAACCCTCCAGTGGACGATCGACAGACTGCCAGGGGCACCCCCGCATTAGTCAACCTTAACTCAGCAACTATGATAATATGGTAAACTCGATCATGTTATCTATTAGAATCCATCCTACCATACCATGGGAAATAGCTCTGGAAGCTATGTAAGAGGCGTAGCTGCAATTCACAGAAAATACCAAGCAGCCCTCAGACGCGCAAAGAGTAGACAAGCAGTTCTTAATGCATATTGGAAGCACAAAAAAGAATCTGAAAGACTCTTGGCCAGACACCTCAAAGAAGAGATGGCCGAAGTAAAGCGCATCAAGGGTAAAATGGAATACAGATAAAAGCAACCGCGGAATTGGGATGCAGGTCCAATCCCGCTCTTTTTATGCTTTGACACGATACAGGTTCTTGTCTA
>JBDUUJ010000034.1:0-8136 GCA_039938575.1 Nitrososphaera sp.
TGGTTTTGCAATTCCAAATCCATTAAACTACACCAAGATGCTCAAACCATTAAAAAGAATCCAAAAAAAGATATCAAGAAGACAGATAGGCTCAAACAACTACAAAAAAGCAGTACGTTTCTACCAGATAATCCAGGAGCGAATCAAAAACCGCAGAAGGGACTTGGTGCACAAGCTGCCCATATATGCAAAAAAATACGACATTGTGTTTGTTGAAAAACTACACAAGCTCAACATGGTGCAAAACCACAGATTGGCAAAAAACATCCTGGATTCTGGATGGGACACATTCAACATGATGTTAAATTATAAAACAAGGTTAGAGGTTTTTGAAAAAAATTACCTACCGTGGGAACCACGGGAAGTTACGCCTGCAGAGATCGCAATGCGGTCAAGGAAGCAGGAAGAGGCTACCTATTGTCCGGTAGTGGTTCACCTACAAAGGAAAAACTGAATTTGTATAGTTCATCAACTGAAGCCAACTCGCCACAACCAGGTGCAGGCAAACTCATCCGACTTGGCATCGTAGCCATAATAGGCATAATCGTGCTTGCAATAGTGGGCAATCAGGGCGTCATACTTTCAATGAACATGACGGAATTTGGGGACCAGTTCACCAAACCTCTCCAATATTCGATTGTTTCGGCGCTCGTTCTCTCAGCTATTGCACTCCTCAATGTGGACATTAAAAACCGTTCTTCCATTGTGTGGTATTCCATACATATCATGATCACGTTTTTGAATCGTGCGACCCACGATCCACTTGCAAAAAACATCCCAAGCTTTAAGGAATACAAACTGAGTGTGCCGCAGTTTGTAATTTGGCAGATAACAAAGATCTTCCTTTTTGGTGCATTCTTTGTCAACATCATGTTTGGCCTTGGCCTAGTCCACATGCTTGAGGGCAACGACTTGGGAGTTGGAAGCATTCCAACCATCTTCACACTTCCGTTTATTACTCCAATGTCCTCGGAGCCTGCACAGGCGGTCATAGAACTCATACCGGCACTTACCATTATAGTGCCACCACTGCTTGGCGTCATAGGAATGAGGCTTGCAATATACGTTGGGCTTCATTCCATAGTCAGAGTAATTACGTCGTACCTTTCTGATTCTTCACAAGGCAAACCCAAATTCCTAAACTATGTCTCAACAATAGAAGGTATAATCGGGATAGGTGTGATTTGGGCAGGAATCAACCTCTTCTTTACACCGCAGATCGATTACAACACAAAATATGTAATTGGCGGAACACTTGCAGCTGGCTTTGCGCTAATTGCGTTTGCCATACTTGACAGGTTACGCTCCAAAGTACTGACACATCCAGTAAAACGAGACGTCTACATCAGAATCTTCACACTCATTGCGATAGGAATCATTGCCGGCTCTATAATGGCCGTAAACAACAGCATAGCCGACACACGCAAAATAGAATACCTTGGACCATACACGCAACAGCAAATCACCGTAAATCGATACCTAGGCGAGCTAGACAAGATCAAGACGACCACAACCGATGTGAGTTTGGTGTCAATATCGCCAAACAACATCAAAAGCTACATGGACAAAAACCGCGATGTCTTGGACTCGATCCGAATCTGGGACTGGGAGGCAGCGTATGCAAAGCTCAAACCAGAGATCGGTCTCATACCGTATGTTGACTTTGAAGACAACGACATTCTTAGATTCAACAACACGCTCTACTGGACAGCATCGATGAAACCGGTACTTCCGCCCACCGTGAGCCTTGAGAACCGATGGTACAACGAACACCTAGTATACACACACGTTCCAAACGGATTTCTGACTCTGCAGGCAACGACTGGCCAATCTGTAGACAGCAGCAAGCTGTTCGCGCAGCGAGCAATTTACTATGGCGAAGGCGGGCTGTTTAGTCAAACATGGTCTGCATATCCAACAACGCGAGGAAGCACGAGTGCAGAACTCAACAACGCCCTATACTCAGGAAGGGGCGGAATAGATGTCGCACCACCACTAAGCTGGGTCTTTGAACCGAATTTTCTTTTGTCATATCCTGGCACTCCAGTACATGTGATGAGATACAAAGACGTCTATGATAGAATGGAGATACTGTATCCGTATTTTCTGTATAATTTATTTGGGCAAAAAGTGGACTTTTACCCTGTAACAGACGGCAAAAACACATACTGGCTTGTACCATTAATTGTGGGATTCGACACCCATGCAGTACCTTGGTCGATAGGCAACCCATACCTACGTCTTGTGGGATTTGCGCTCGTGGACACCTACAATGGTGACATCACTCTACTCAAATACGGTGATGATTATTTTGCAAGGATCCTCCACTCTCAATATAAAGACAAGTTCCAACCAATACCTTCATGGCTAAATGAGCAGATAAGGTATCCACAGGAGCTCTTTACTTGGAAGACGGAGATGTTCAACATATACCATGTCACAAACACAGAGACCTTCATTCAAGCAAACTCATTTTATGAGATTCCACCTAAGCTGGAGGCGTACTACATAACAGCAAAACCACCAGGTTACGACAAGATCAAATTCTTGGGGTTATTGTCATTGGAGCTTAGGGGATCACAAGGCAAGAACCTTTCTGGCTACATGA
Organism: Nitrososphaera sp.; assembly: GCA_039938575.1. Taxonomy (GTDB): domain Archaea; phylum Thermoproteota; class Nitrososphaeria; order Nitrososphaerales; family Nitrosopumilaceae; genus Nitrosotenuis. The sequence continues at coordinate 2,609 of JBDUUJ010000034.1, forward strand.
TTGTGGAAAACGATCTACCTTCTCTTGGCAACATGCAATTTTACCAAGTGCCACTAAACTCCACAACAAAGCTGATCGGCCCAACAGCAGTAAGAGAAGCACTTGACAAGGACAACGACTTTGCACAGCTAAAAACACTACTTAGGACTCCCCGTATAGGAGACAACATCTTGTACCGGGTGGGAGAACACGATGTCTACTTCATACCTGTGTATACTGCTGGGTCTGGAGGTGGTGTGGTCGCAGAATTGGGCACCATCGCAGCGGTGGGGGCTGCCTTCAACGGTGAATACTATGTTGGGCTTGGGAACACTCAACATGCAGCATTTGATGCATACTTGCGTAAGCTCTCAGGGGCGCCTCTGACGCAGACATCACAAGAGGAACCAGGATTTGACAAGACCGGCAGAATTGCGACAATCAAGTCTGTGTTTGAGGAAAAGGGCATAGAGGTTGTGACCCCTACCGCCCTGTCAGTACCACTATCATTTAGGGAAGGTCAAGTCTCATTCTTTACTCAGGCAGATCTTGACACAACAAATGAGTTGCTTGACAAGTTCATTAACGAGTTCGTAACTCGAAAGCGCGTCCTGATGTGGCAGCAAGACGACACAGTAAACATTGGAACAATCATACTAATTGACAACATACCTGAGCTGCACTACATCTCAATTGAGGTAGGCAAGTAAATCGATTCTAATGCTGCTTTTAGTAGACAATGGATCGGTGTTTACAAAAAACATAACCGACTTTCTTACCCACAAGACAGAGTTTGTGGTTGAACCGTTTGATAAAATAAGGCCAACCGAGATAGTTAGGTTTGATTCTTTTATTCTATCTGGAAGGCGGCAAAACAATCAGCAAATGAACGCAATAAATTCCAAAATAATCAAACATGCAATATCTGAAGAAAAACCATTGCTTGGAATCTGCTACGGCGCCGAGATCCTAGCACTCGCCACTGGTGGCACAATTAGAAAGATGAACTCGGCTCAAAAAGGAGAAAGTACGGTAACCGTAACTGAAAAAAATCCGTTATGCAGCGGTGTCATAAATGTCTACCAAAGCCACAGCTTTGAGATATCCCAGCTTGGCTTGCTCGTTCCACTTGCATACTCGGTAAGTTGCAAATACGAGATGGTTCGCTACAAAGATACAATGATCTTTGGTACCCAATTTCATCCTGAAATGACACAGGACGGCCTTGCGTTAATTGAGCGCTTTATCTCACTTGATTTTAATACCAAACCAAAAAATGTCAAGACATGAATGAACACGAACTCCCAGTTCCGCCTGTAACAGAGGAAAACATCTGCTTACCTCTTGCCGTAAGTGCGGTATCAAAATACTGGGATGTCAACTTGCCGCTCGCAGAAGCAAAAGAGATTGCAAAAAAATACCAAAATGTTCGTGGAAGCATTCTAATTGAGGGAATAGAGCTTGCAGAACGACACGGCCTGTCAAGTCTTATCTTGCATTCATCGCTGCCAGAGCTCAAAAAGGTAATTGACATGGGCATACCACCCATTGTGATCCTACCAGGGCTGTACGAAGTTGTGCAACATGCATCGGTTATCTCCGGCTATGACCAAAAAGAAAACTCGATCATTCACTACATGCCCCAGCCAGACCAAATAGGAATGATCCCACAAAAACAGTTTGATGGTATGTGGGAAGAGGATGGTAGACTGGCAATACTTGTAGCACCAACCGATATTATATCTACGATCAGAGTCGAAAACAAAAACAAGGAAAAATCAAACCGCCTCTGCTTTGTCTCAGAAAAGCTTAACCTCCAGGGAAAAACAGATGATGCCATCAAGACACTCAAGGAAGCAATAACACTTGATGCTACAAATTCAACCGCACTATGTCTATTGGGCGGTATATACAATGAAAGGAATTCATCTGAGTGTGTTCAATATTACGAACAAAGCATAGCACACAACAAAAGATGCTATCTTGCATATAGGGGTCTTGGGAATCATTACCTAAAAACAAAACAGTTTGAAAAAGCCGAATCGTACTACACCGAAGCAATCAAAATTAACCCGACTCGATTTGGGCCAATTTACAAAAACCGCGGAATCGCAAGACTTGAGCTAAACAAAAACAAGGAAGCAAAGCAAGATTTTGAAAACTATCTAAAGCACACGCCAAACGCAAAAGACAAAACCCAGATCATACAGGCGATAAAAGAAATCTGATGCGGCGTGCGGGAATTGAACCCGCGACCTTCAGCTTGGGAAGCTGAGAAGAATCTTCTTGTTATTAGTGATAGATTAACTAACATCAGCAGAGATCTTGAATACAAAAAATGGTTGTATGGAAAAAATAATCCTAGATATGCTCGTTATATCTGGCTTAGAAGTCCTGATGTTGTAAAACTTATTTTTAGTGAAGAATTTGTGCATAGACAAAATGATCGGAACAAACAAGATGATTTGAGAGCAATGGGGAATTTATGTAGATTTCACGACATAAAATATGGTACAAACCTTCATGAAGAATTCACTACTTGGCTTAAGAGAAAAGAAATCAGGTGGGGTAATTCTGTTTATCAATTTCCAAAAGAACAACTTAGCTTAGAACAAGTACTAAACAACATTTCAAAACTTAAACCAATTCATTCAGATTTTGCATTATTCTTATTGACTTCAGGTCTTAGAACTCATGAGGCAAGGATAGTTTTTGAGAATCATAAGAAATTTTGTCATAATGGTATATTGGAGATATTCTGGCATAGAAAGACCAAGAATGCTAATGCTACTTTTTGCTTACCTCAGCTTCATGAGAAAATGGATAAAAAATTTGTCTTTGATTATGATTATTTCAAGGATCTAGGCTGTGAACTAAGGTATCTAAGAAAATTGAATTTCACTATAATTGCCACGAAACTTGATCCTCTTCTAGCGGAGTTCATGCAAGGTAGACGTGGAAATGTTTCTCAAAGACACTATTTCTTACCTATGATGAACAAATATAGAAAAAAATGGATTAAGATATGGAATCCTATTATTCAAAATGTGATCTCGGCAGAAGATGACATAATGGAATACCACTCTTAGCTATACTGATCCCCCTTATCAAGTTCATATGATTAGTTTAGGTGGGCAACCAATAAGGTTGAAGGTCTGAAATGAATCACAAGAGTTTATAGCTGGTTTAATCTAATTAATTCCAAAAATTTTTGGACCAACTACTTTCATTTAAAAGGGAGTCGCTCATCCGGCATGTGACTTGTATCAAATCTGTTAGAGTGTAGAATTTGTATAGAATAAATACTCTAAATCGATTAATTGTTACCTTTTGATGCCAAAAATTAGCTCAACCTAATCCAGTTTCTATATATATCTATATATATCTATGATTTAGTGGGCAGTTTCCAGATAACATAGTAACACTGTTTACCCAAGTTAAATAAATCTAAGAATGCAATATATCATTATGAGTCAGATACAAAAATCCATATCACTTGATGAGAAGATTTGGGAAAAAATTGACAAAATAAGGCAGGATTTGCCAAGAAGCAGGTTTGTTGCCAAGATCATAACTGAAAGACTGCAAACCTCAGAAGACGTCTAAATTAGCTTATGAGCCAAAAGAATAGTTCAGCTGTATGCCACAGATTTATAAATAAATTAAAGCAATTTAGTAATAGAGCACAACTGTGCTCAAGTAAGGGCGAAGGCCCATATTGTCTGAAGAGACTAACAAACGAAAGTGTTAGTGCTTGCTGTAAAGTTAAGCACAAAAAACAATAAAAAAAATGAGTAAAGTAGAACAAATCAAAAGAAATCAAGAGAAAACTCATACAGACTATGCAGAGGAAATAATGAAGGAATTTCATTTCCAGACTTTTGACGACACAAAGGAAATACTGGTCTATGATCATGGCGTGTACAAACCTGGAGGGGAAAATACAATTCAACAGGAATGCCAAAAGAGGATTCCTAATTGTACAACATATCAAGTCAAAGAAGTAACAGAGACAATAAAACGCAAAACTCTCATTTCCAGAGAAGAATTTGATCGTGATCCTCGGATTCTAAATGTGAAAAACGGACTGCTCAATATGGATACTGGTGAACTTTCGGAACACACCCCAGAATATCTTAGCAAAAAACAATTTCCAATACAATATAATCCAAAAGCGGGACCAGTACGATTCATGCAGTTTTTGATGACATGCCTTCCTGATCCTCGTGATAGAATAACCGTAATTGAAGAAATGACCACTATTCTTTGCCAAGAATTGAACCTAGAACACATCTATGTTCACTTGGGAGACGGAGGTAATGGAAAAAGTACGTTTTTCTTTGTCATAGAGAGATTCTGCGGTAAAGATAATGTCTCGCATATTTCCATCCATGATTTGTGTACAAACAGATTTGCAAGAGCAGAGCTTGACGGAAAGTTTGCTAATACTTATGCAGATATAGAATCGGATGAGCTAAAGAATCTAGGTTTGTTAAAGGCTCTCGCAAGTCAGGATCCTGTACAAGCTGAAAAGAAAGGAAAAGATCCGTTCACCCTGCAAAACAGGGCAAGGCTCTTTTTTTCTGCCAACAAGCTACCAAAACTACACGACAATTCCGACGGTGCTTATAGGAAATTCATAATCATAGAATGGAAAACCAAGTTTCGTTCTGGGGCAGATGGTGAAGGGACAATCAAAAATCCAAACCTAAAGTATGAATTAACTACCGAGGAAGAACTATCTGGAATATTCAACCTTTTGGTAAAGACAAGAAAGAGACTGGTATCTCAAAAACGACTAACATATGAACAGTCAATCGAGAAAACCAGAAACAAGTGGCAAGAAAAGGCTGATCACATCCCAAAATTCATAGAAGAATGCTTGGTAGAAGGAAACGGTCTGATGGTACCTATCAAAACAGTGTCTCTTGTTTATGAGAGTTGGTGCAAAAGAAATGGTATTCAGCCTGAAAATAACAAGAACTTTAACAAAGAACTGAAAGAGAATCTGGCGGTTGAAAAAGGCAATTCTAGATTTAATGGAAAGACGACCAAAGTCTGGAAGGGTATGGGTTTGAACACGGATAACGAGATTGTTACCAGTGTTACCGATGTTACCAGTCTATATTACCAGAAAAGTAATGGAGATCACATTTAGTTATCTGGATATAAAATGTGGTAACAGTGGTAACAGTGGTAACATACCTATTTTTTTATCATGAAGCAGCCAACAAAAGCCCAATTTGTATCGGACCTAAAGGAGGGCGATAAGGTAGACTCGACGTTCGCAGTCAAAAGCAAGTCTTCACTTTCACCATACAAAGATGACAGGACAGGCTTTTGGTTTTCAGTACAATTAGCAGACCGAACAGGGGAAATTGAGGCTAGGTTTTGGGGAAAGAATGGGACCGGAACACAACAAATCTGGAAATCATTACAGACAGGTGATGTCATCCACATTAAAGGCAGGGTGATCAAATACAAACAATCCCTTCAAATCTCAATATCAGATGAAAGTATTGGGAAAACAACCCAGTACTCAATAGAGG
>JBDUUJ010000035.1:0-8419 GCA_039938575.1 Nitrososphaera sp.
AGGCTGCGACAGACACTCAAGCTCCAACAAGACGACGGCTTTTTGATACTTGCAGGACCAAAGGACAAGATCGAGTTTGCCCTCGATGCACTCATCAACAGAATAAAGGATGCAAAAAACGGAGTGCCTGCAGAGACGCGCATGGCAACACAGGCCGGTGAGACTGTGTTTTTGCGTCCACGTCCAGGCTCTGCAAGAATGTATCCTGAGACCGATATACCTCCAGTTCTAGTTACCGCCGAGGAGATACAGGCTGCAAAAGCAAGCATGCCAAAACCCTGGGACCAGATTATATCAGAGCTGCAAAAAAAATACGGCCTCAATTTGCAGCTTGCAGAGCAGATTTTTGATTCTGATTACCTGGATTTGTTTGAATCAATATGTGCTAAAAGTCAAGTCAGTCCTAACTTTGTCGCATCTTCGTTGTGCTCCACAATTACAAATCTTCAAAGACAGGGATTAGATGCTGCCAAGTTGAAACACGACCACATTGTAAGAGTTTTTGAGCTTTTAGGAGAAGGCAAGATAACAAAAGAATCAGTCGGGATGATCTTTGAGGGCATCATGGCAGGCAGGATAAGCTCACCGGACGAGTTTGCCAAGACCACCGTAGACGACAAAGAACTAGATGAGTTCCTAGACAACATAGTGAGCCAGAACATCGAAGTGATTAAAAAGCAGGGGCTCCATTCAACAGGGCTTTTGATGGGCTTGGCCATGAAGTCCTTTCGCGGCAAGGTATCAGGAGAGAAACTCAACAAGCTTTTAGAATCACGAATTACAAAAATATTGGAAAAATAAAACTTTAGAAAATTAGTTTACTCTAATTTCCTTTTTCCTGTTCCTCTGCCCACTGAAACGTAACGACCTTTTGCTGAAGGCCTAGTGGTTTCCGGGGTATCCCCAAGTTTTCTTTTCCCAGTTCCACGTCCTGAAACTACGTATTCGTCTTTGGCTTTTTCCTTCATCTGTTTTTGATATTCTCGGAATTTTTCGCCAGACCACTTCATTTCATCAGGTTCGGTTTCTCTTCGTGTTGTACCTCTTCCACCGACTTTAACGATTTTTCCCATTATGAATAATATAACTAACTATGGTTTAAAGGATTCTATGGCAGATTCGATTTTCAAAAATCATTTCAGGTTGATGCGGGAGGTGGGATTTGAACCCACGAACTCCTAGGAGATAAGGACCTGAACCTTACGCCGTTAACCGGGCTTGGCGACTCCCGCAAACAAAGGTTTCAGATGCCAAAATAAGTGCTTTATTAATTTGGGTTCTGTAATTGACGGATGCTGAATGGTGTTTATCATCTGGTGCTACCAAAAAATCAGATTACAAGTTATGTCAAGGTCAACACAATTTGCCATTCAAATCCATCAAACAAAAATTCACACCAAACACAGAACCAAATGATGGAGGCCTCCAAAGATATGACATACCACTGCATAAGAATCGCCCTTGAGAACAACTGTACCAGTATGAAAAAACTGTCACTGCTCATACCATAAAAGACTACCAAATCCAATCATACTACAAACTTACTGCCATATCCCAGCCAACAGGGGAAGGCATTCCGGTTTCATTCATTGATCCTAAACGCATACTCCTCTGTCCATTATGCGGAGGGAGACTCCAAGAGGACGGGCAACACAGACGTAAATTGTGGTCCAATAATTGTATGATTCATGGACAGAGATGTAGTGGAATCAATGAATATAGCATACAGGTGGAGTAGGTTTTGTCATCCTCAAGGGCTTTTAGTTGAAACAACAAAGTGGAACATGGGTTTATTTGAACCGCTAATCCTCAGTATAAATGGAAGCAAGTTGTTTGTCGAGAGGTAGCACACATTATGATCGTCCCTAGACAACCTGACAGAACCGAGTTTAAAGAAGTATACTGCAATAACTGCAAAAAAACGCTTGCCCGCTACAATGTAAAATATTTTTCTGATGCCAAGATTGCAGAGCTGATCAAGTCTGCGCATGCAGCCCACTACAGAGACGGCCACGAATTAGACATACACAAGGTGACCAAGTAGTCACCCCATACTCTGACGCAACTTTTGCAGCAGTTCTTTTTGCTGTTTGTTGAGCTTGGTTGGTACTTGGACGACAAGTCTTACATATTGATCTCCGCGCCCGCGACCGTTAGAATAAGGCAGTCCTTTTCCTTTCAGCTTCACTATTGCGTTTGGCTGTGTGCCTTCTTCAACTTTGATCTTTTCTGGTTTTTCCAAGGTGGGCACCTCGATTGTTGTACCCAGAGCCGCATCAGCAATTGAGATCTTTGCGTCATAAAATATGTCTGCTCCGTCCCGCTTAAATAACGGGTGCGGCTTGACATGAATTCTAACAATCAGGTCGCCACTTGAGCCGTGAGGTATCGATTCTCCTTCCCCACTTATCACGTAATCACCATTGTCGATTCCAGGCGGTATATCAAATGAGAGTTTTTTTATCCCCTTTGTCTTTCCTGTTCCCTTGCATGTCGAACATGGTTTTGGTATGAACTTTCCTTCGCCGCCGCACTTTGTGCATGGCTGCACTGTAACAAATGTGGAAAATCCCATGTTTCTTGTGATCCGTACTTGGCCTTGTCCTCTACAGGCAGGACACGTCTCCGGTCTTGTGCCAGGAGCGCAGCCAGAACCATTGCAGTCTCTACAGTCTACGTTTTTCTTTACTTCAATGTCGAGTCTTTTCCCTCTAAGAACATCCTCAAGTGTTACGCTGGTTTCATACAAAATGTCGGAGCCTCTCTGTCTTGCAAATCCACCAAAGCCTCCTCTACCAAACAACGACTCAAAGATGGAATCAAATCCACCAAAACCAAAATTAGAAAATATGTCATCAAAGTTCCCTCTTGCACCCTGGAAGATGTCCTCGGTGGAATACCTGCCTTCCAGTCCTGCATGGCCGTACTGGTCGTAGAGCTTGCGTTTTTCTGGATCCGAGAGAACCGCATATGCCTCAGATATCTCCTTAAAGTGCTCCGCTGCCTCAGGAGACTTGTTTCGATCTGGGTGAAATTTGAGTGCAAGCTTTCTATATTGTGATTTTATGGTGTCAGCAGAATCTGATTTTGAAACTCCAAGTACCTCATAATAGTCTCTTTTTGCCGACATTTCCTATTCATCTAGCAGGGCTGTGAGTAAATTAGCTTGTTGTGCCCTGACTCTGTGTGTTTTGTTCTGGTCCTGTGGAACCGGTTTGTTCCTGATTTGGCGGCGGACTGACATTTTTGTATAGCTCCGTTGTTATCTGGTTTACCAATGTTTTTAGTGCGTCAAGCTTTGGTTTGATCTGATCTGGACCTTTATCCAAGACTTCTTTTAGCTCCTTTACCGCTTCTGCTATCTTGACTCCTTGTTCTTGTGTCAGCTTGTCTTTGAGGTCTTGTGTGAGCAGTTTTTCTGTGGTATACACAAAGCTTTCAGCCTCGTTTCTAATGTCGACTGCCTCTTTTTTCTTCTTGTCTTCTTCGGCGAATTTTTCTGCGTCTTGCTTTAGTTTCTCGATCTCGTCCTTTGAGAGTTTGGAGCCTGCCTGAATAGTTATTTTTGCCTCCTTTTTGGTGCCAAGGTCTTTGGCAGTCACATTTAGGATGCCGTTTGCATCTATGTCAAACTTGACTTCAATTTGCGGGATTCCCCGCGGTGCTGGAGGAATGCCGGTAAGATTGAAGCTGCCCAGTGATACATTGTCTGCTGCCATTGGCCTTTCACCCTGCACAACATGTATGGTAACTGCCGTCTGATTGTCTGCCGCAGTAGTAAAGATTTTTGTCTTTGAGGTTGGGATTGTGGTGTTTCTTTCGATTAGTGGCTCCCTTAGGCCTCCTAATGTCTCCACACCCAGAGTTAGTGGTGTTACATCAAGTAATACAATGTCGCTTGTCACGTCACCTGCGATGATTCCAGCCTGAATTGCTGCACCCATGGCCACTGCTTCCATTGGATCTACGCCGGATTCTGGGCTCTTTCCTATGACATCGCCTACAAATTTTTTCACAAATGGAATTCTGGTCGGTCCTCCAACCAGCACTATTTTGGAGATGTCGGATGCACTGAGTTTTGCATCGCGCAACGCGTTATCAATTGAGGTGCGGCATCTTTCCACTATCGGCCTAATTAGATCCTCGAATTTAGCTCTTGTTAATTTGAGCTCGAGGTTTTTTGGTCCAGTTGAAGGATCATAGGAGATAAATGGTAAGTTGATGTCGGTTTCCATCACAGTGGAAAGCTCTATCTTTGCTTTTTCTGCTGCCTCCCTTACTCTGGTCATAGCTGTGCTGTCTTTTGTGAGATCGATTCCTGTGGTCTTGCGGAATTCATTTACAATGTAATCTATGAGTACCCTGTCCATGTCGGTTCCACCAAGTTGCGTGTCACCTGACGTGCTAAGTACTTCAAAGACACCGCCTCCCATTTCCATGATGGTGACATCCAGTGTGCCCCCACCAAGGTCAAATACCAGTATCTTCATGTCTTGGCCGGCTTTGTCGAGTCCAAACGCAAGCGAGGCCGCAGTAGGCTCGTTGATTATTCTCACCACATCGAGTCCTGCTATGGTGCCAGCATCTTTTGTTGCCTGCCTCTGGTTATCATCAAAGTAGGCAGGAACTGTAATGACTGCCTTTTCTACCTTTTCGCCAAGAAACGCTTCTGCGTCTTTTTTTATTTTCTGTAAAATGAAAGCGGAGATTTGTTGCGGCTTGTACTCTTTTCCTTGCACCTTAAAGACATAGTCACTTCCCATCTTTCTTTTTGCAGCAATTATGGTGTTGTCCGGGTTGGTGACTGCCTGTCTTCGTGCTGGCTCTCCAACTAAAAGTTGACCATCCTTTGTAAATGCAACTACGGATGGGAACGCCTTTCCGCCGATCGAAGTGCCTTCTGCTGCCGGGATCAGCACAGGCTTGCCTCCCATCATTACTGCTGCTGCGGAGTTGCTTGTTCCCAGATCAATTCCTATTATTTTTGCCATTTTTTCACCTTAGATTATTTTGATTGTGGTTTTTTTGATATTTCGACTAGTGTCGGTCTAAGCGTCCTTTTATGAGAAATATATCCCTTCCTTATTTCTTTTGTAATGGTGTTGTCGTCCAGACTCTCATCCTCTATTATTGCTACTGCCTCGTGCAGATTTGGATCGAATATCTCCCCTAGTGCCTCAATTGGGGTGACGCCGTACTCTGACAAGAGCGCGTCGATGTTTTTTAGAATCGAGTCGAGGCCTGCAGCGTTTGGGTTCTCCTTTTTGAGCACCTGAGCGGCCCTTGTTAGATCATCGTAAATTGTGAGAAACTTGAGCATGAATTTGTCTATTTTTTCAGTTACGCCATTTTCGATGTCGGTTTTTGTCTTTCGCTCAAGATTGATAAAATCGGCAAGCGAGCGTTTTAGCTTGTCTTCACACGAAGCCAGATTCTGTCGTAGCTCTTCAATGAGTTTTTCGTTTTGCGGTACAGCATCTTCGCTTATCTGTATCTCTTTTGATTCTGTTGTTTCATTTTGCTCAGACAAGACAAGTAATTTTTTTGTGTTCCAGTTTTAATCTTTGTGCGATATCTCACACAGTGGGTTACCTTTTATTATTATGAGATCATTGTCGTGTTTCTTTTTTAGATTGTCGTAATCGATCTTTGAGCAGATTACCAGAATCGTTGTCTTGTCGTTGTGAAACAGATCCATGTTCGGGTCGCTGAATGCCTCCACGTCGCCTATGTAGTCTCGAAGTTTTGTGATTAGATTTTGCAACATCTCTATTTTGTCACCGCGCATCTCATGTTGATCAAGCGACCAAGAAAGCGCAATCTTTGTTCTGCTTGCCTTCAAATCGTTTTTCTTCAATGTCGCCCTTATTTCGTCAATCAGTCTTTTTATGTAGCCATCTATGCCTTTGAGACTTCCGTTAATTAGATACATCAAGGTGTTGGCTCCTTCAAAGGAAGTGCCAAGCGAGCGCAGGTCGTACAGGCCGCTCACCATGTCGTCCAAAAAGATATTTTGAAAGTCGTTTGAGCTTAGATCCATCTTTGTGCTTTCATCCTGTGCAAATTTGCACACTTCAAGGACGCTGCACAACGTAGAGAATCTCGAAAGCACGTTTATTGCATGAAAGTGTTCTGCAGATGACACACCTACAAAAGAGATCTCTTTTTTGTGGCCTAAGAGGCTGGCCAGATTTTGGTCGTGCTTGTTGTTATAGGAACCAATCACCTTTGGGGGCGGGTTTCCTCCACCAAGAGGATAATAAAAGTAAGAGATCGATTTTCCTGCTTCAAGTCCGGTGACATGTTCCAAAAGCGAAACGTTTTCGCTGTTCCCGCCGATTCCAGTCGGAAGAGTATAGATGACCGAACTACCTTTTTTGAGCGACGATGTAGCATCCTTGAATTTAGAGTGGACCTCAGTCTTTGTTTCTTGTCCAGTCTTTCTTATTCTTGGAGCAAAAAAAAGATACTGTGCTTTCGATATTGCAACATCTATTGGCTCCACTGCCAGAAGCGGTTCATCTTCTTTTAGTGAGGACACATTTGGGTATGTTTTTGCTATCTCTGGCTTGAGCGATATTGCTGATTGGGATGATTCGTCAATGATGAAAACGTTTGCGCCGTTTATTGCCATTTGGCACGCAAGTGAGTAGCCTTCGGTGCTCAGACCATACACAACAACTCTGTCAGATGCCAATTCATTGGTGCTAGGTATAAGGACTAAGAAAAACTTATTGCATGTGTTGTCACACAGCACCTATCTTGCGGATCTGGATTGACATATTGACGCCAAAACAAGTCTTGTTTTTTGAGCCGATGATCAAACGGTTACAAAAAAACAACACAATACTTTGCACATCAAGAGATTACAGGGAGGTAAAACACCTTGCAAGACTTCGCAGGATGAAGCTTCATACAGTGGGCAGACATGGCGGCCAGACAAAAAAAGGCAAGCTTGACGCTAGTTTGGATAGAATGACGTCTCTTACAAGACTGATTCAGAGATTTGGCCCAGATGTTGCAGTCAGCTTTTCTTCGCCGGAGGCTGCGCGAGTCGCATTTGGACTTGGCATACGGCATGTGACTTTTTCTGATTCTCCACATGCCGAGGCAGTGATGCGACTCACATTGCCACTAGTACAAAAACTGTTGATACCCTGGATCATACCAAAGAAGGAGTTCATAAAATACGGCATTGCTGCAAAAGACATCATACCATACAGGGCAATTGATGCAGCCATAATCGTCAAATCTGCAAGATATACAAAATCATCCAAGGAACACAAAAAAAAGAACATTCTAATCAGAATTGAGGAATCGCAGGCAGCTTACGTACAACAAAAAAATCATACAAATAGAATCATACAGAAGATTGTTTCAGGTTTTCCCACTGAAAATGTGATAGTACTTCCGCGGTATAGGACGCAGATCCTGAAGCTGAAACGCGATTTCGGTAAAAAATTGAAGATTTTAGATAAAGTGGTGGTCGGTAGTACGTTGCTTAGTGACACCGATCTCTTCATAGGTTCTGGTGGCACCATGACTGCAGAGGCGGCTTTGCTTGGAATTCCCACCGTTTCGTATAATGCTGTACCAAACTTGATTCAGGACTATCTTGTCAGAGAGAAATTGGTAGTCTTGCAGTCTAACCCGGACAGGATTGTTCCAACCATAAACAAGATGCTGCGTGCAGATAACAAAATTCTTCAAAAAAGGGCACAACGTATCTTATCATCAATGGAAGATCCTTACAACAAGCTGATCCAAGTAATCAGAGCCTCATAGAAAATTCAATAATAGGAGTTTTTGAGGGTGTGTAACAGGAAGCCCGGTAGTGTAGCGGTCAAGCATAGGGGCCTTTGGAGCCCTTGACCCCAGTTCGAGTCTGGGCCGGGCTACCATTTTATAAAATCACAGATCAAGTCGCGTTAAAAGCTTGGTTGCGGTGACAAACAGAATGATTGCAGCTGTTACCAGCACCATCATCTCCACAATTACAAACTCTGTGATTGTTCCAAACACACCGGCACGGATTATGTCAACAAGATAGGTAAGCGGGTTGAGATAGAATGCAGTTGCCAGTGGCTCTGGGGCCCCCTCTGCCGGATAGAACGCCGTGCTTACAAACGCGAAAAACAAAAAGACCGTGTTGATTATCACATTAAAGCCCTCACTTGACTTTAGGCGCGTTGAGATTATCGATGCAATAGAGCCAAACAGTACAGAGCCTACTATCGATGCGAACACCAAAAACGGCACCGTAAGAAGGTTGAACTGCGCCGACGTAAAGAAAAGCGGAAATCCTATCGCAGTAATGATTGCAGCGCTTATCAGTCCGACTATGCCAATAGTGAAGACGTTGCTCAGAATGTAGTTGCGCCTTGTAAATGGGCCTACCAATATCTGCTCAAACATTCCA
>JBDUUJ010000036.1:0-8630 GCA_039938575.1 Nitrososphaera sp.
GGGCATCAGAAAACCATACAGAAAAGGCAACGGTCAGGTAAATAAATTCAGACGGAACCTAAACTCATGGTCATTTTACGAATTTCAAAGACAGTTACGGTATAAAGTAGCATGGGATGGCATTCCGGTTTCATTCATTGATCCTAAACGCACAAGACAGCTCTGTCCAGTATGCGGAAGGACACTCCAAGATGAGAGGCCATACCATCGTAAATTGTGGTGTAATAATTGTATGAGATTGATGAACCGTGACATTGTCGCATCCATGAATATAGCATACAAGGGGTGGAGTAGGTTTACCCATCCTAGAGGGCTTCCAAGTGAAGCGATGAGGGGGATGTGGATTTATTTGAACCACTAATCCTCAGGGTCGATGGAAGCAAGTTGGTTGTTGGGTAGCACCCGTTGGTAAACATCATTGGACAGCACCCGTCAACAAAACCACAGAACCATAACAACGATCAAATTCAATACATTCAATGATTATTGTAATTGAGGGCGCTGATCAGGCAGGAAAAAAAACGCAATCACAGCTTTTGGCAAACGCCCTAAGAAAAAACAAGATAAAAACAAAGATCTTCAGCTTTCCAGATTATACCACACCGCTAGGACGAGAAATAAACAAGTTTCTGCATGGTAAAAGAAAGTTTCCACCACAGGTGATTCACTGCCTTTTGGCAGCAAACAGATGGGAAAAATTCACAGAAATCCAGCAGGCGCACCAAAAAAATTCTGTCATCATCATGAACCGATACTACCAATCAAATCTGGTGTATGGCGTGGCAAACGGCTTGAACTTAAAGTGGCTGCAGGGACTAGACAAAGGGCTCCCCAAAGCAGACCTTGTAATAGTGCTTGACGTCCCACAAAGAATCTCATTTTTGCGCAAAAAGACAAGACGTGATAGATTCGAAAAAAACACCGAATTTCTCAAAAAGATCTCAAAAACATACAAAGCTTTGGCAAAAAAGTTTGGATGGAAGGTAATTGACGCATCGCGAACAAGAGATCAAGTTCACCAAGACATAATGAACATACTCTCAAACAAACTTGCTAGGCTATGACACAATTCCTTGACATCGTAGACCCAATTCACAACTTTATCAGAGTCTATGAGGTGGAGCGGAAAATAATAGACTCACCAATCTTTCAGAGGCTCCGGAGAATCCGTCAGCTCTCAGGAGCACACCTTACATATCCGGGAGCGCAGCACTCAAGATTTGAACACTCACTTGGCGTAATGCATGTTGCGGGACAGGCAGCAAACGCTCTCAAAGAAAAAGGTCTGCTAAGCTCAGAACAAATCCAAGACATCAGACTTGCTGCACTGCTTCACGACATAGGACACGGACCTTTCTCACATCTCTTCGAGGAAGTACTCCAGACAAAAAAGAAGATCTCACATGAGGAGATTGGAAAACAAATCATTCTGCATTCAGAGATAGGCGACATACTCGACAAAAACTGCATCAATAAAAAACATGTAACCAAACTTGCCTTTGGCGACTCTAGATATCGTTTTGTCAACGAGATAATCTCCGGCTCACTTTCAGCAGACATGATGGACTATCTGCAACGCGACGGCTATTTTACCGGCGCAGAGCATGCCAAAATTGACCATCAAAGAATCATACGCTCCCTTGATGTATACAAAAGCAAACTTGCGCTTGACCGATCGGCCCTGTACTCGTTTGAGTCCATGATATTATCCAGATACCAGATGTTCAAGGCAGTTTACTTCCACAAAACTGTACGATCAGCCGAAGTCATGATGCTTGAAGCAATACGCCTTGCAGATGACGAATGCGGCTTTACTGCCTTGAATTTAGATGATTATGTCAAGATGACAGACGAGTTTGTGGTCTCACAAATACTCGGCCTGACATCTAACACGGCAGAGTTGAGACGGGCAAAACAGTTTGCACAGGACTACCAAGACAGGCGGTTGCTAAAATGCGTCTTTGAGAAGATCATGACAGGCAAACCCGAAAAATCACAAGATCGTCTCAGAGACAAAATTGCAAGCAAGGCAAAGCTTGACAAAATCGAAGTCTTTGTAGACACTTCAACTACCTCATCGCTCCCCTTAACACCATCAAAGGAAAAAACAAAATCAATAATTCTTATCGAGGGCACAAAACATGCAGCTCACGAGATCCCATTCTCCAAAATACCTGTCGTATCTTCGATGGCCGATTCTATGAACATACTCAGAATATACACGACACAAAAACACAGAAAAAAAGTTGAAATTGCAGCAAAAGCGATTCTTGGTGAGTAGGATGAAAAAACGCATAGTCATCAAATTGTCCGGCCAGATCTTTAGCATGGACAACAGCACAAAGATCCTAAAAGACTATGCAACGTTCTTCGTCAAAATAAGCAAGTTCTGTCAGCCCATAGTGGTTGCAGGTGGAGGAAAAATCGCAAGACATTACATCTCGCACGCAAGATCCTCCGGAGCAGACGAATCCACATTAGATGAGCTTGGCATCGAAGTCTCAAGACTGAACGCAAGACTCCTTATTTATGCGCTCAAAGGCAAGGCATATCCACACCCTCCAATTACACTCACCGAGGTAAGACACGCAGTAGATAGCGGCCTCATCGTAGTAACTGGCGGATTGCACCCAGGTCAGAGCACAAATGGCACGGCCGCACTCATTGCTGAAAAAGTCCACGCAGCCGAATTTTTGAACGCAACAGATGTCGACGGCATATATGACTCTGACCCAAACAAAAACCCAAAAGCAAAAAAATTCAAACGCATAGAGCTCAAGAACCTGCGTAGCCTTCTGGTGCGTGAGGACTCTGTTGCCGGCGGTTACGACCTCATGGACATAGTGGCACTCAAAGTCATAGAGCGCTCAAAAATCAAGACCCGCGTAATCAAGGCAGACATACCAACAATTGAAAAAGCAATCAGAGGCCAACCGGTTGGTACCGAAATAGTTCTACCCTAATTCATTTTGTACGGTCGGGTATTGGTCATTCCAAATCTCAACTTTGTCTCCTGGATACTCTTTGATTCCAGACTCGATTGCCTTTTTGAAAATATCGAGTGCAGCCTCTCTCTGCAGGGCCTTTGATTGGGCCTTTGTGTACCCTTCCTCATCTACCAAGATAGTGACGTAGCCGTCGGCAGTCTTTATCATTGCAACTAGATCCTCCTCCCCAACTGGAACGAACTGGCCGTCCTTTTTCTTTGTGGTGAGTGTCAGCATCGCAAACCCGCCAAGCTTGAACAGCCTCATCTGTGATTTTGCTGCGCGCTCTTTTCCTATCTTGACTGCCTGAAAGTATTGCAACTGAGTATCCCAAACCAAATCTCACTATAAGGTTTAGTCCCAATCACATTCTCAACATTTATCATACAGAAAAACACAAACTAGTCGTTGAACTCTAAAATAATACTTGTCGCAATCGCTGCAGGTCTTGCAGGTGTAATTGGATTCATAGCCTTTTCTGGCTCCCAAATCATCAACGATGTCACAGAAGGCGGATTCGGAAAGATCTCATCGTCACCAATTAAGGTAATTCCAATCGAAGTTGAGCTTGCCAAGCTGTCTGTTCTTTCCGTAACTGAATCAGAGGCTCAAATGCAGATCGACTTTAAAATAACCAATCCTAACTACAAATCAGTCATACTCCAGATAATCAAGTACGAACTCTACGCCGACGGCAAGCGCATCTTTGTAGGGCAAATAGGTGAAAGGGCAGAAGGCGCAATAGACAGCTCCAACTACTTTACCATTCTTAGGGACAAACCACAGATACTCGGAGACACCTTCACCATCAAAAACACAGGCACGGATCCAGAGTTCTGGACTGCTCTGACAAACGACGAAATCAAGTGGCTGGTCAAGGGCGAAGTCTACTTTAATTTGAGCTCCATGACAAGCGGCCAAGAAAACATCGTCCCCTTTGAGTTCACACAATAGGCTGTTCACATCAAACAAACACAGCTTTAGTTTACATTTTGGGTGCACATCAAGTATGCTCAGTCCTTACTCAGTGGACAATCTGACACATGCAGCAGAATATCTGTTCAACCTATCCAAGTCACTAAATACAGAGCTCCAGGCATTACAGAAACTCAAAGACGAAGTCGTCTCACAGCAACAACAGGCTCACAAACAAGGCCAGCTGGTAAAAAAAATGACCAACTACCTAAGCGACGAGCTTGGACGAATAGAGATGCAGGATACCAAAATCTCCTTTGACGGCAATCTCAAAAAGCTCTCAGAGACTGAGACAAAACTTAGAGTGTTGAGGGGTAGACTTGCAGAGTTTGTAGACAACGACACAGAGGAGCTACAAAAATCAGACTCGACAATTGCAAAAGATCTAAAACAATACGAGGCGTTTCTAATCGAGCTTACTGCTGTACTAAACCAGAAAATCCCACAACTCGAAAAAATCACCCAGAGAATTATGGCGGAAACAAGAGAGTCGCAACAACAAAAACTACTCCTCAAAGAAATGGCAGATCTATTCAATGATGAACTTGATGAGCTTGACTCTGCATTTGCGGAGCTCAAGAACAGCTCCACTGTATCATAAAATAGTAAAATTATGATATTTTGTTTAAATGAAAAAAAATTTGGAAAAATTATATAAGATTTGAGGGTAGATTGCAAGCAAATGGCAGAAGCATCATTGGCAGCATATGGCTCAGCTATCGGTGTGGCAATTGCATTAGCTGTAGTGTTGTTTGCACTAAGAGGCAAGGGCCACCCAGAACCACTAGAATAAGATCAAAAGATCTTTTTTACTTCTTTTTGCTATGGTACAGACTACTTTTTCTGGCCGAACAGTTCTGCAAGTGAGAACTGTTTTCCTTCGTGCTTTTTGATGTAACACCGCTCGTAATACTGGCATCCAGAGCATTCTGCAGATGGTTCCAAAATGGGCGGTTTTTTTTCCGCTATCAGGTTGGAAAATACACGAACCCTCCTTATCGTTTCCTCAAACATCTTTTTGTCACGCATTACCACAAAGGAGGATTCTTTTTCGTTAGTCAGGTACACTATGACGCCATCGGTTTTGTTGTAGATCCACATACACGCATTTAAGTATAGCACGTCAGAGGCGTCAGGAGTCTCAGGCTGCGCTGAGGTTTTTTTGAAAATCAAGACAATGTCATCTACTATCATGTCTGCTTGGCCCTTAAGCTTGATGTCTTCTATTGCAAACTCGCCAGCCTTTGCACCATAAGGCAGCTTCCTTATCAGGCCGCCAACCATCTCCATAAAGCTCCTGTCTTCCTGCTCGCGCTTGTCGAATCTGTCAAAATACGACCTTCTCATGCATCTGACCACCTCATGCAAAAAGATAGTCTTATTGTCTGCAGGATTTGGAACTTCAAAGCTAGTTTCCTTTGCTAATGCATCTGCTGCTGCGCTGATGATTCTGTGATAATCTCTGTCACCCATCATGTCGCAACATCACCTAACTTAGGAGCCCCGTCAAAAATTTAGAGATTCTGTCAGAAAACGCTAGCGTCACAAAATGCAAACCAAAACCAACTACTGCGCTAACTACGAGATTTGAGGTGGTAAAGTAAATCCCCAAAAATAGGCCAAGCGCCGGCAACGTTAGGATAAGAGCCAAAAACGTACTCACCCAGACAGTATTTACTAGAGTCTCAGTTGTGATCTCAGTCTTCTTTTTGTGGAGTTTTATCATTTATGGCCTTTGGCGCCTACTTCCATATATTTATTGAATTATACGAAACCCACAGAACCAATTGTTCCTATTCTACTATCAGCCTAGACATCGTAGTTTGGGGCGGGATCTTTTGCTCTACCGCAAATGCTATTGCAGCTATGTTTCTTACTTCGTATGCGGTAAGCTTTGTGATCCCTACTATGGTGGAAAAGTTGAACATTTTGGTAAACGACTTGTTTACCGCTTTGTAGATTGCCATCTCAAAGGAATGTTCAAACTGTGAAATTGCCTCAATTTCGTCTTCTGTTTGTGGAACCAAGTCGCGGTATCTGGTTGCAGCAAGCTCATCGAAGATGCTTTTTACTGAATCCGACGAAATCATCTTTCCTAGAAGATCGCGCGGTATGCTCGGGGTGTGCGTAACTATCAAGTGCTGTATCTGTTCTTCATCCAGCCCCCAGAATTTGCCACGCAGAATCGAAAGTATGTTGTAAAAATCTATGTCCATTCCAACGAGTCTGATGAGCTCTCTGTCTCTGGTGTTTCTTACCGCCCGGCCAAGCTGCTGATAAAGGATCTTGTCCAAAAAGACATCAAATACCTGTATGTTCTTTTTGTCATTGTATATGGCAACTGCCTTTGCCATTTCTTCGCCAAACTCGATTGCACTTAGGCTTGATACTGCCTCTTCCAAATCCTTTGAGATGAGGGCCTTGACGACTATATCGCGCTGTCCAATGAGCTCTTCTGCGTGCAAATTGAGGTGCTGCTCTATTTCTTCTTGAGACTTGTTTAGCGCCTTTCCTTTTAAAATCATCTTTAGATTGGAAATTATGAATTTGAGATAGTAGGCGTCAAGAATTGCGGATCGTCCAGCAGTCTTTGAAATGGAATAATGTATATCTGCAAGCTCACTTCTGAGAGCGGACTCGATCTTTGCTGCGGTAAACGGCTTGTTTATCTTTGAGACGGCGTCTGCATACTTGGTATTTTTTATCCTTGTTATGAGCTCATCCAGATCGCGTGACTCGGCCAAAGTCTGCAATTCTGCCTTTGAGAGTAGCTTGCCCCTTTGGCTGTACGACTTGACTGAGGCAAAAACCCTTTGTGAGCCACCAGAACCCATTAGACTGGCTCCAATTTGCAACGGATTTTAATGTTTGGAGATTTTGCTGGTTCAACCGACACTTTTGAGAAAACCTAGTGTTTTTTCTTTTTCCGACTTGGACATCTCTATGAAGCTTTCAAGGAACTCTTTTTGAGTCAAGATAAACTCGTCTGATACCTGGAGGAATTGTCTTTTGTCAAAAGGCAACAGGTCTTGGAGTCTGCCGTCGCAATAAGCCCTAACATAATTTTTAAACAGAGAAAAAACAAAACGCGAGGCAAATTTTACTAGGATCTCGATCTGCTCGACAAACTCGCCATCCAAGTCCTTGTACTGCGCAAAAAATCTCTCCAGAATCTTTTCTCTGCCAACAATCTCATCCAGTGCAAGTGCCACCAAGAACCCTTTACTTGTAAGCTGATAATATGGAACGCCCTTTTCCTGCAGCGCCTTTGGTCCACGCTTTAGCGGGAGCCTGCCTGACTCCTCCACAATTCCAAGCGGAATCAAGATCTCATCTAGGTCGCGAAATATGCCAGAATAGATGTTCTTCCAGACTGTGCCGCTGTCTTGTGCGATTCGTTGGGCTATGGCAGTTCTTGTAGTCTGCACCGGATTGTTTTGTGTTGCAAGACTCACAATTATTGCGCGTTGGCGAAGCGCCTCTCCAGTAAGTTCGTTTTTTGTTTTAAATGTCTCAAAGATACCAAGTCTGGTCTGTCCTGCCTCAGTAGTAACATAATTTTTTGATTTTATGTTATTAACTTAGAATATGTCTATTTAACAATTTACATTTTTTCAACTCGGAACTTCCCTATCCTTAAATAATTTTTACCTATTCAATCGTCCAATGAGGAACAGGAATCACAAGTATGCTCTATTACTTGTGGTAGCAGTTGCCGCAACATCTACGGGAGTACTCTCTCATGCCTACGCACAACAAGTAACCGATGGAATGGACGGGTACGTAAAAGGTACCTCGGGCGTTTACACCGGAAACCCGAATGAGTGCTGGTATGAAGAAGAGCCAGGCTCTGGAACGTTCTTTCCCTGTATGATTGATAACGGTGATACCGCATGGATGCTTACTGCAACATCTCTGGTCCTCTTTATGACCCCGGGTGTAGCATTCTTCTATGGTGGTCTTGCCAGATCAAAGAACATGGTGAACGTACTAGGCATGACTCTTATCGTAATGGGTCTTATCTCAGTGCAATGGATCCTCTGGGGTTACACACTGGCATTCGGTCCAAACGATAATGACGCAAACATGTACATGGGCGCACTAGATTATCTGGGATTTAACAAAGTCTCGCATCTTGCACCCCTTGGAGAACTAGGTGCTTGTACCGACCAAGATTACTATGCCCTCAGATCGCCATATGTGATCAGCGAGGACGTAAAGTGTAGTCTGTCTTGGCCAGGAACAATTCCGCACCAGCTGTTTGCAGTATTCCAGATGACATTCGCAATTATCACACCGGCACTAATCATCGGTGGATTAATTGATAGAATAAAGTTCAGCGCATTCGTAATCTTTATTCTACTATGGGCAACCTTTGTCTACGATCCGGTAGCACACTGGGTCTGGGGCGGAGGATTCATAGGAGGAGGAGCGCTCGATCTGAACCCCGATCTATCGCCAAGCTTTGCACTAGACTTTGCAGGCGGTACGGTAGTTCACATCACATCAGGATTCTCTGCCTTGGCAGGAGCACTGGTGTTAGGAAGAAGACTTGGGTATGGTAAGGTTCCAATGGAACCACACAACATCCCGTTCGTCGTCTTGGGAACCAGCATTCTCTGGTTTGGATGGTTCGGATTCAACGCAGGAAGCGAAGTAGCAGCTGAC
>JBDUUJ010000037.1:0-11156 GCA_039938575.1 Nitrososphaera sp.
GAGCTGGGCCGGCTTATCGAGAACAAAGTACCTGTTTTGATTCTAGACATCAGGGCAAAGGAAAGATACATGCAGGGCCACATCAAAGGTGCCGCAAACGCAGTATGCACATCAATGCAACAAAAGCAAGTCATTATGTCAAAGCTGCCGCCATCGATGAAGATAATTTTGGTAGATGACGACGCAACAGCTGCAAAAGAAAATGCGATGATGATGGCACGGTTTGGTTTTGATGCGCATTATCTCAAAGGTGGAATAAAGTCTTGGAATGGTCAGCTTGTCAAAAGCAGTCAGGATACCACAATTAGTGGTGATGCCTTGTGGGATTCTTTGAAGAAAAATGAAGATGTCTTTTTGCTTGATGTGCGCGAACCAGAAGAATATGCAGATTTTAAGATTCCCGGTTCAGTAAACGTGCCTTTGTCTAGGATATTTTCTCAAGACATACAGCTACCAAAAGACAAGAAAATAGTCACAATATGTTCGCATGGAAACCGTTCAATGGTAGCAACGTTTGCACTTGCTCAAAAGGGAATAGAGGCAGCATCACTGGTTGGCGGCATGGCAATGTGGAACCAAGTATTGAATGCGACTCCACTAAGAGAAGACGACATCACAATAATTCAAGTAGAAAAAATTGGTAAAGGATGTCTCTCACACATTGTTGGCTCCAATGGCGAGGCAGTGGTAATTGATCCTACATATCCGGCGCAAAAATATCTCGAGTTTGCAAAAAATGAGGGCCTCAAGATAATCAAAGTCATAGATACACACCAACATGCAGACCACGTTTCTGCTGCAAGGGATTTGGCCCAGCTTGTGGGAGCAAAGTTGTACCTTAGCAAATTAGAAGAATACAAAATAGACAGTGAAAAAATTTCCGATGGCGACGCAATAACATTTGGTGTAAAACAGTTGAAAGTGATTCACACGCCTGGACACACTGCAGGCAGCATGTCATTTTCCATAGACGACAAGTATGTTTTTTGTGGCGATACTTTGTTTGTTGAGGGAATAGGTAGACCAGACCTGAGAGATCAGGCAGAAGAGTTTGCTGCAAACTTGTATGAAACATTGCACAACAAGTTGCTGAAATTTTCTGACGAAACCAAGATTTTCCCAACACATCATGGAGAAGGCGTAAAACCGACGCAAGGCAACATCTACTATACAACGGTCAAGATGGCAAAATCACTTCCTCTTTTAGATTTAGCAAAGCCAGATTTTGTTTCAAAAGTGGTGTCTATTACCACGCCAAGACCAATGAACTATTCCATGATAATCAAGATAAACAAAGGAACGATTCCTATTTCTCCAATACAGATTCCTGACTTGGAAATGGGACCAAATCGTTGTAGTATCAGAATGTAAATGGCCACCCTCAAGTGCCTTTCAGTTTCACAACCATTCGCCGATCTTATAGTCAGTGGCAGGAAAACAATTGAGCTTAGAAATTGGAATACGAACTTGCGGGGCGAGTTTTTGATTCATGCACCTACCAAAATTAGAATGCGGGACTGCCAAAGGCTCGGCATTGAAGCGACATCGCTTGCGGTGGGCGCCATAGTTGGTAAAGCAGTTCTTTATGGCGTAAAAAAGTACCACACCAAAATGGAGTGGGAGCGAGACAAAAAGTACCATCTGGCAGGCCCGGAGTTTTCTGGATCAAAATTTGGTTTTATGTTGAAATCGGCGAAAAAATTTGCAATACCAATTCCACACAAGGGGCGACTCGGATTTTTCGATGTCACGTTGCCTGATTCCAAAATCAAGGATGAACAGATAGCTAGCGAGATCTTTGATGAAGAATATCGCACGCAGTGGATAAACCACCACTAAGCGTTCTAGTATTTATAAAGGATTTATTTACAAACAATAAGTGCCTCAGACAAAGCCAATCGTCAGTGTTGAAAATGTTGTCGCTTCTGCGTCAGTTGATCAAAAAATCGATCTCAACGAAGTGACAAAAAAATTTCCAGATACAGAGTATCACCCAGATCAATTTCCTGGATTGGTATTCAGATTGAAAACGCCGAGGACTGCCACTTTGATTTTCAGAACAGGCAAGATGGTTTGCACCGGAGCCAAGTCGGAGGAGATGGCAGTAAAAGCAGTGCAAACCGTAGTAGAGAGGTTGCGAAAGGGCGGAATCAAGATAAAAAATGATGCAGAGATCGTAGTGCAGAATATCGTCGCTGCAATAAACTTGGGAGGCAAAATACATCTTGAACATGCAGCACGAACTTTGCCTCGAAGCATGTATGAGCCAGAACAGTTCCCAGGTCTGATTCACAGAATGCTTGACCCAAAAACTGTCATACTGTTGTTTGCATCAGGCAAACTTGTGTGCACTGGTGCGAAAAAGGAAGCCGACGTATACAGATCTGTAAATAACTTGCATTCTTTACTTGAAGAAAAAGGCTTAATGATCTACGACCAGTGATTAGCTAAAACCTGCACCGAATTTGTCTGCGTCTTGCAGTGGGTCAACATCTTTTGCAGATTTTAATTTGAGGTAGAAAAATGTCTCATTTACCAGATTCACTGAATCATCGTCTGATAATTGGAACTCAGACTTTGCAAAATCTACATATTTTTGCAGTTTTTTTGGATCTTTCTCGTCCAACGAGATGTTGTCTTTAACAAGCAAATCCGCAATTTCTGCTATCTGGAAGTTGCGTTCCTCGTCATCCATGTTTTTGTACAGTGTGTATTGTTTTTAAGCAATTATTTTTGATTCTATGGTGGTGCAACCCAGCCTCCACATGAGGCACATATCAACATCCCATCTTCGTTTTCATAGGTTTTTGAACCTGGTGGACATTCACATTTTGGAATCTCATCTTCCATAACATAGATTTGTCTACAAAATATTAAAACTAGATGTCTGGAGCAGGGTTTGGAAAACCAGAGATTGTGGCTCTACACCCTTACTTTGGGATTTTCTTGCTTTAGTTTCTCCCAATCTGCCAAAAAGTTTTTGAGTCCAATGTCAGTCAATGGGTGTTTTAACATCTTGCCAAGTACATCCGGCGGTAGAGTCACAACATCTGCGCCTATTTTGCCTGCCTCCACCACATGCATAGGATGCCTGACAGACGCAACTAAGATCTGGGTCTTAAAGTTGTAATTTGAAAAGATTTGTTTTATTTCTGCAATCAAGGACATTCCGTCCTGACCTATATCATCCAATCTTCCTATGAAGGGGCTGACATATTTTGCACCGGCTTTGGCTGCCAAAATAGCTTGATTTGGGGAAAACACCAGTGTTACATTTACTGGTGTTCCTTCTTGAGAAAGGGTCTTGCACGCTTTTAATCCATCAGGCGTCATTGGCACCTTGATGACTACGTTTGAGCCATACTTGCGCAGTCTGTGTGCTTCGTCGAGCATTCCGTTGTATTCGGTGCTTACAACTTCGAGTGAGACATCGCCTTTGATGATTCTGACAATCTCTTCCATTGCTTTTTGAGGGTCGCCTCCCTCTTTTGCCAAAAGCGACGGATTCGTAGTAATTCCGTCTAACAAGCCCATGTCGTTGTATAGTTTGATGGATGCCAGGTTTGCGGTATCCAAAAAGATCTTCATTGTCTTTTCCTACCTATTACTTCCTTAACTGCTTTTGCTATATTAAGTGATGTTATACCATGTTTTTCCAGCAACAATGGAATTTCGTTGTCACGCGCGGATTCACCGAATTTGTCTGCTACGCCAATCCGTTTAATCGGTACTGGGTAGGTTTCCGACACAAGCTCGGAGACTGCTGAGCCAAACCCTCCCATGATGTTGTGTTCTTCGCATGTCACAATGCATCCTGTCTGTCTTGCAGATTTTTCTAAAAGATCTGCATCGATCGGCTTTACAGAAAAAGAGTCGATCACTTTGCACGAGATCCCTTCAGACCTGAGTGAGTCAGCTGCATCAAGTGCCATCTTTACTGTGATTCCAGTCGCAGCTATGGTGCAGTCAGAGCCTTCACGCATTATGATTCCTTTTCCGATTTCAAATTCTTGGCCTTCTGTGTGTACTATCGGTGTCGCAGATCGCGCCATTCTCATGTAATACGGACCGTATTTTTGTGAGATAATCCAGGTAAGCTTTGATACTGCGATCGAGTCGGCCGGCACCAAGACAGACATGTGTGGGATTGCCCTCATTATTGCAATATCTTCTATTTGCTGGTGTGATCCTCCGTCTGCGCCAACCGAGATGCCTCCGTGTGAGACCACTAGTTTTACATTGAGTCCTTTTTTGTCTCCGGGGGACGGGTAGGCAATTGCGTTTCTTATTTGATCAACACAGCGGCCCGGCACAAATATCGCATATGTGCTTGCAAACGCTACTTTACCTGAGATTGCAAGTCCTGCTGCAACCGAGACTAGGTTTGCTTCAGCTATTCCTACATTGAAGAATCTATTTGGGAATTTTTTTCCAAAATCAGCAGTTTTGAGCGAGTCTGTGGTATCTGCGCCCAGAACTACCACACTAGGATTTTCGTCACCTATCTCAAGGAGTGTTTTTCCATATGCTGTTCTCATGTCACCAAGCTGTGAACTCATGCGTATCCTAACTCCTTTGCAATCAAGGTTAACTGGTTCTTTTTATCACCGACTGCATGAAGATCGATCCACTTTGCCACGAGTTCTTTTCCTCCAAGCTCGTATGCTTTTTGGATGAGCATCTTACGACGCGCATATGATATTTTGTTCCTAAATTCACGAATGACACCTCGCACGTCCTGCTGACCTATTATCGCAGAACCCCCAACAAAGACACGCGCTCCATCAACAAAACACGAGCCTACATTGTCAAGTGTCACTCCTCCATCCGCTTCTATGTACCCATCAAAGTTGTGTGTTGCAAGAGTTTGAGCCAGTCGTCGCGTCTTTTCATGTGTGGACTCGATGTATTTTTGTCCTGACTTTCCTGGAACCACAGACATTACGATGAGCTGATCCAATTTAGGAATAAATTGCACTGACCAGTCCGGCAGTTCAGTGTCAGGATTTATTGCAAGACCGATTCCCACCTGGTTTGCCTTTAAAATATCGTGAATTTCTCCAAAACTTGACGCGTCGCATACTTCGGCATGAACAGTAATTATGTCAGAACCAGCATCTACGTAATCCCTTACGTGTTTTACCGGTTCATTTATCATAAGATGCGCATCAAAGGGGATTACCGTAAGTGGCCTAAGTTCCTTTATTTTTACATGATCAAAGGTCTTGTTGGGGACAAACTGGCCATCCATTACGTCCAAATGTATATAGTCTGCTCTTCCATTGACGCATCGTTTTACTTCATTTTCCAGATTAGACATATCACCTGCTATTATGGATGGAGCAATCATGAATTGCGCATCAAGCTCCATTTCTATGATTGGTACAAACTCTTTTTTTGGCGCTTGGCCGTGCCACTTAGGGTTGTCTTCCATATGTTCTACTCCCTTTCCCTTTATTGTCCTTGCAACAATGATCGAGGGTGTGCCTTTTGTCTGAGTTGCCTTTTTGATGGCATAATCTATCTGTTCTATTCTGTGTCCGTCTATGTCTATTACATTCCATCCAAAGGAACGCCATTTGTCACCTACTTTCCAGCGACTTGCATCCTTCCACATCTCAGAGAGGTTGTCACCGACCAGTTCCTCATCAAGCGGCATTACTTTTTCTGTGTACGAATCTTGTTGTATGAAGTTCCTGTCCAAAATAGCAGTGAGGTTGTCAACTTTGTATTTTGCTGCAGTCATGGCTGCCTCCCAGACTTGGCCTTCGTTTGTTTCGCCGTCACCAAGCACGGTAAAGATCCTATTTTGCTTACCATCAAGTCTTGCCGCAAGTGCTGCCCCTATTGAAAATGAAAGTCCTATGCCTAAGGAACCTCCGCAGAATTCAACGCCTGGGCATTTGAGATCCGGGTGGCCTTGAAGCCTGCTACCAAACTGCCTTAATGTATCAAGTTCTGAAGGATCAAAATATCCTGCAATAGCCATGTTTGAAAAAAGGCCTGGCGAGGCGTGACCTTTTGAGAGTATTAGCTTGTCCCTATCCTCCCAGTTTGGATTCTTTGGATCATATCGAAGATATTTGAAAAAGAGACACCCCATTATCTCGGCCATAGAAAAGGAACCACCTGGGTGACCTGAACCAGCGATTGATGTCGCGCGAATCACAAGCTTGCGAGCTTTTCTTACATTTTTTTTAATTTGATAATAATTGAGGCCCATATCTAATCAAACTGCAAAATCAACTGGTAAGTTTGCCAGTCCATGGTGAAAGCTCCGTGTGAACTACCGGACAATAGGTAGCCTCTTCCTGCTTCCTTGACCGCATTGCGATCTCTGCAGGCGTAACTTCCCGTGGTTCCCACGGTAGGTAATTTTTTTCAAAAACCTCTAATTTTTTGAGTATGTTGGTTGCAGAATTGTGGTCAAGTATCAAGCCGCACACATCACACCTGTGGGTTCTGAGTTCCAGTGTTTTTGGTACTGCGTGTCCGCATCTGGAACAATAAATCGTGGTGTTGTTTGCTGGGGCCTCTACTAATTTTGTTTTATATTTTAGCATCATGTTGAATGTGTCCCATCCAGAATCCAGGATGTTTTTTGCCAATCTGTGGTTTTGTACCATGTTGAGCTTGTGTAGTTTTTCAACAAACAAAATGCCGTATTTTTTTGCATATATGGACAGCTTGTGCAACAAGTCTCTTCTTTGGTTTTTGATTCGCTCCTGGATTATCTGGTAGAATCGTACTGCTTTTTTGTAGTTGTTTGAGCCTATCTGTCTTCTTGATATCTTTTTTTGGATTCTTTTTAATGGTTTGAGCATCTTGGTATAGTTTGGATTTGGAATTGCAAAACCATCGGAATTTGTGAAATTCTTGACTCCAATATCAATTCCAACTTTGTTCAGTGGTGGCTTTGGCAGAACCACATCAATCTCACATGTGAGACAGACATGCCATTTTCCTGATTTTGATTGCGATACGGTGATTTGTTTGATGGTGTGATTTTGTGTTTGCCTGTGACATATGATCTTGATTTTGCCTATCTTGGAGAGGTGCAAAAAGCCATTTTTGAGCTCAAATCCAGACTGGTTGTATGTGAAGGTATGGCATTCTGGGAGTCTGGTAAATTGTAAATCTCCAGTTTTGTCGCATGTGTGTGATTTGATTAGTGATTTTTGTGCCATACCAAGCTGTGTTGATACCATCTGGAGCATTTTGGGGTGGTACTGGTGTAGCCACGGCTCTGATTCTTTTAGCTCTGCTAGAAAATAGTCAAGGTCGTTTCTTGACTGGAACCCTTCTTTTCGTATCTTTTCAACCATTTTGTTGTAGACAAATCTGCATGCTTCAAGGGTGTCGTGTAGTTTTTTTGTCTGCTCACAGTTTGGGTGCAGGCGAAACTTGTATGTCCTGATCGGCACATGGTGGCGGTGTGTTTTCTGCCTATAATGTTTTTGATATGCTGTATGTCAGGATAGTGTGCCTGTTTTCATCCATATCCTAGATGATTTAGGGTTTACCGTTCGCTATTTTAAAATACGATGTGTGAAAGTGAAACTCAAATGACGAAGAAAGAACTACAGGATATTTGTGCAAAGATTACGGCAATAAGCCCTTACATAAGATTTGTTGGGATAATAGGAGGAAACGGCAAGCTCCTTGCATACCAAAGGCGTATTGGATTACGACCACTTTTGGATGAGAAAAGCACCAAAAGTCAGTTCTCACACATTGCAATAAAGAAAAAAATGGAAAGCGAGTTCGATCGAAGGCTCGGTAGAGTTGAGTTCGTCTGGGAAGAAAGAAAGAAAGTTCAAACCATCTCGTTTACCATCAAAAGAAACCGAGTATGGGTATCAATCGACAAAAAAGTGATTCGCTCAGAAGTCCTTCGAATTATAGATTCTTGCCTGCCCATTGTTAAAAGTTACTCATAAAGCCAACACAGAACATAACCCGAGTCCGTCTTTATTGAAGCTGGTTCTTTTTTGCATTTTTCCATTGCCATCGGACACCTGTCAATGAATCTGCACTCTGGTTTTGGATTTAAGAGGCTCGGTGGTCTTCCTGGTATGTATTTTGGTTTTTCAGTCCCACGTAGTTTTGGTACCGATTGGATCAGAGCTTGAGTGTAAGGATGCCTTGGGTTGTCGAATATCTCCTTTGAGCTGGCAAACTCCACTATTTTGCCCCCATACATGATCCCTATTTTTTCGCAGAGTTCAGATATCGTGGAAAGATCGTGCGAGATCAGTATGAATGTAACCCCTTGTTTTTTTAGATTTTTGAACAGATTTAGAATTTGGGATTGTACAAGAACATCTAAAGCAGTGGTTGGTTCGTCTGCAATCACGAGATTTGGACGAAGCAATAATGCCATGGCTATCACAATACGTTGTTTCATGCCGCCGCTTAGTTCGTGAGGATATTTTTTTAGAATATCTTTATCCAGTTGAACAGATTGTAGTGCGGAATGAATTAATTCTGTATCATCGCTTCTGTGACCGTGTTGTTTGAGAATGTCTGAGAATTGTTTAGATACTGTGTAAACCGGATCAAGTGAATTCATCGCACCTTGGAAGACCATCGAGATTTTCTTCCAGCGATACGATCTGTTAAATTCGTCTTCTGAAAGATCGAGTAATGAAGTTCCTTCAAGCATCACTCTTCCCGAAGTTATCTTGCCTCCCATTACGGTTCGCATAAGTGAAAATCCAAGTGTGCTTTTTCCGCATGCACTTTCCCCTGCAATTCCTAATGATTCACCTTTTTTTAGTGAGAAGCTGACATTTTGGACTGCATATACCGGGCCTGCATTTGTGCCATATTGCGTGCTTAGATCCTCTACTGTCAAAAAATCAACCATACGATCAGATCACCTTACCACTCTAAAAGAGATACATTTAACTCTCTTTTATTTTGAATTCGACTTGATTGCAAGTTCCAATTTGTAGCTTTGATGCAAAAAATGCGGTTTTGTGCCCAAAATGTGAGGAAAAACTAGTGGCTGGTCAGCTCTCAAATGCAGACGTAGAAGCTGCCATAAAGATAGCCAAACTGGCAAAGACAAATCCAGATATTGACAAATTCACGCTTTTCGCATGCAGGCAGGTGGTAGGAAACTATGTACTATATTTGGCAAAATCAGACATCCAGACAATCCGGCAAAGCAGGACGCTCTACAAGACATTGCAGGGCGAATTCCCAGGCAAGATATGGCTTGTGGAATCAGAAGCAAACGATAGAAAGTTCATAGAGGATCTGTTTTTCCCAACCAAGATTTTGTCAATAAATGTAGTATGGGTTCCAGGCGGCATTCAGAGAACAAAGGTGGTCGTATCCGGAAAATGGACATCCAAATTCCCAATAGATATTGATAGTGTGGCAAACATTGTAAAAGAACTGCGCCAGCTTGACATCATAATAGAATTTGAGGAAGGTAAAAGGAAATGAGGTTTAGAAGAACACACAACATAGATGAGATATCAATTCAGATGCTTGGACAATCAGTCGTTATTGGTGGATGGGTCGAAGATCTCAGAAAGCTTGGTAAGCTGACGTTTCTTACAGTTCGAGATGTGACGGGACTAGCTCAGGTCATAGTCAAAGATGCAAAGGCCGTCCCAGAAGACCTCACAAGACAGACAGTAATCATGGTAAAAGGAACCATTCAGGAAACAAAGGCCAGAGACTTCAAGTTTGAGATCAAGGCAGACAACATAGACATTTTGACAAAAGCCGTTCACCCCTTACCCATAGATCCAATAGGTAGATTGGAAAGCAACATAGACAACAGACTCAACGCAAGGGCACTCGATTTGAGAAATCAACGAGTCGCCGCCATATTTAAGATCAGACACCATGTCTTGGCGTCTTTAAGAAAGACATTGGCACAAAAAAGATTCATCGAGGTAACTACGCCGAAAATAATCGGCAGTGCAAGTGAGGGGGGCGCAAATCTGTTTTCTTTGGAGTATTTTGGGAAAAAAGCATATTTGGCGCAATCACCTCAACTATACAAAGAACAGCTCACAATAGGTCTTGAGCGAGTCTTTGAAATTGCCTCTTTTTACCGCGCCGAAAAATCTCACACAGGTCGTCACCTCACCGAGTTTACGAGTGTAGATATCGAAGCTGCGTTTATGGACTATACAGATGTCATGGATGTTTTGGAGGAATTGATCGTTTCCGTGTTTAGCTACGTTGTACAAAATTGCGAAAAAGAGCTTGCAGTACTTGAAAGAAAATTAGAGATTCCAAAGAAGCCATTTGAAAGAATAACATACATGCAAGCGTTAGAAGAGCTTTCAAAGTCTGGAGTAAAACTTACAGTGGGCGACGACTTGCTTGACTCACATCTTAAAATACTCGGACAAAACCACAAAGGATTTTTCTTTTTGATGGATTGGCCTATGAGCCTCAAACCATTTTACATACATGAAAAAGACGAAGACCCCAAAATCTCAAAGTCGTTTGACCTACAATATGGATATTTGGAGCTCTCATCGGGTGGAAGAAGATTGCACGATCCAGCAAAGCTAAAATCACGGCTCGTCGAGCAAGGTCTCGATCCTGTAAACTTTGAAGATCATCTCAGGTCGTTTGACTGGGGAATGCCACCACATTCAGGTTGGGGATTGGGTCTTGAGAGACTCTTGACCGTCATAGTAGGAATAGACAACGTACGTGAAGTTGTTTTGTACCCGCGTGATCCTGAAAGGCTAAACCCGTGAGTTACCACTTGCCAATGATGCATCTTGTTGCTTCCTTGATCGCATTGCAAATCGATTGAGACTAGTTGTAGTAACCTTCAATGCCAGATACTGATAACAAACCCATTAATTACAGAACTAATTTTGAGGTTCTGTTACCTTTATGGGACATGTTCATCCGTGTTACCCATCGGGACATTATCCCACGGCCAACTTGCTTCCATCGACTCTGAGGATTAGTGGTTCAAATAAACCCACGTTCCTCCTCATCGCTTCACCTGGAAGCCCTCGAGGATGGCAAAACCTACTCCACCCCTTGTAGGCGATATTCATGGATGCGACAACGTCACGATCTATCAATCACTCACAATTAATGCACCACAATTTACGTCGGCATAGTCTGTCCTCTTGGAGTTGCTCTCCTTGTACAATGATTCTGAC
>JBDUUJ010000038.1:0-4703 GCA_039938575.1 Nitrososphaera sp.
TTCAAGGACAAGAGCCGACTTGGTTTCTTTGGCTTTTTGTATAATGTCTTTGGTTATCTTGTGCAGGTATTGATTGACACGCCTTGTCTGTCTTGCTCTGATTTTGGCAAAGAATCTATTTTTGAGACGTCTGTCATTGCGTCTAAATGATGCTTTAACAAACTGGGAATTTTCCTTGATTGAAAGTAACTTGTTTGTCCTGTACATGATGGCTTGTTGTGGTGTTGATATGGTGATATTTCTGAGATTTCTGTCTATTCCTATTGTGGATTCTGGCTTGATTTCCCGCACGTCTTTTCTAACAGTAATGGATAGTGTGGTTGGCGTGATAACAAAAGATCGTGGTTGCAGAGTCTTGTCTGAGAGGATTGTTGTGGTGTGGTTGTTTAGTAGAATGTTTGCAAATTCTCTGTTTGATACAGGAAAAGATAGCAGCATGCCGTTGATTTTGAATCCATAACACGATACAAGATATGGCTTGCTGACGTATGGCGACTTTACTTTCCTGCCTTTTTTAATGTCTTTTTTCATCTGTGCCAGTATGCCAGCAGCTTGCGATATGGCAGTGAGTTTGTATTTTGATTGGATCTGATAGTCTTTTAGGGTATGGTATGAGAGCAGTGACAGTTTCTTCATTGTGGAACAGTTGTTTTCAAGACCGATTTTGATGCAGTGATTTACCATGTCTTTGAAGGTCTCCATCATTTTGATTTGATCGGTGTTTGGTGTGAATTTTTGTTTGATGGATTTGAGTGACAAATTGTGTTGCATGTATGGAGTGTAACTATTTAGCATGTTTGTTGCAAGTGATGTTGGCCTTGACATTAACTTGTAAGCTCATTTTTTGGTAGCACCCGACGGGTAACACGGATAAGCGTTCCCATAGAGGTAACAGAACCATTAACAGTCAAGAAATAAATACTATGGAAAAACCATCAAACACAAATTGAGCCAAATCACTGAACAAATTCATCGCAGCGATATTGGCGATATTTTAGAAAACTCACTTGCCGGCAAAAGACCAACAAAAAATGACATACTTAGGTTGCTTAACTCAGACAACATCCACCTCATGGGACTAGTTGCAGGCCACATCACACAGAAACGGTTTGGTAGAAAAGCTTCCTTTGTCAACAACATTATCTTAAATTACACAAATGTGTGCATAACAGACTGTAAGTTCTGCGCCTTTTACCGCTCACCTGGGCATAATGAATCGTATACGCTAACACTGGAACAGATCGAAGCTAGAGTCAAGACAGCTCTGGAGATGTTTCAGATAAGACAGGCTCTCATTCAGGGAGGGCACAATCCGAATCTTGGAATTGAATATTATGAAGATGCGTTTAGACTGATTCGAAAAAAATATCCCCAAGTAGGAATCCATGGTTTGTCCGCATCAGAGATAGACATGATTGCAAGAGTAGAAAAGACATCTACCAGAGAGGTTCTCATGCGACTCAAAGATGCTGGTCTACAATCCATTCCCGGCGCAGGTGCAGAAATCTTGGTTGATTCTGTCAAAGATATCATATCACCAAAAAAGATCTCAAGTGATGAATGGCTCAGAATCATGGAGGAGGCACACCGAATAGGACTTCCTGCATCGGCCACTATGATGTATGGCCACGTCGAGACCATAGACGACATAGCAGAACACTTTGAGAAAATTGTAAAACTTCAAGAGAAGACAGGCGGCTTTATGGCGTTCATTCCATGGAGTTTTGAGCCAAACAACACTTTGCTGCAGCGACAAAACCACGCCATGTTTGGAGTTGGCGGTATGCAGTTACTCAAGATGATTGCAATATCCAGACTTGTCTTTGACGGCCTAATTGATCACATCCAGTCATCGTGGCTAACAAATGGTGTTGGCATGGCACAGATTGCATTACAATATGGCGCAGACGACTTTGGTGGCACACTAATTGGTGAAGAGGTTGTATCTTGTACTGGTGCTCGTTCCACAGAGCTTACGAGCCAAAAAATAATCGATGCTATCCACCAAATAGGTTACCAAGTCGAAGAACGCGATAACTTTTACAATCCAGTCAGAATGCACTAAATTCCGTAGCTTGTCCACTTGGAATCCACAAGCTTCTTTGTAGCCTCGTCAACTTCGACTTTTTCTTGGATTTCGCGTTCAAAGCCTTCGTCTTTTGTCTTTTGTGTAGCATCTATTCCAAGCTTGGAGCCCAAGTTGACCAATGGCGACGCAGGATCCAGAGTGTCTGTTGGAGCATTATCGATGATCATAGTGTCCCTAGCAGGATCAGCTCGTGTAGTAATTGCCCATATGACGTCGTTGATGTCGTGCACATTGATGTCATCATCCACTACGACGAAGATCTTGGTGAGTGCAAGTTGTCCTAGACCCCACAGGCCCATCATGACTTTTTTTGCTTGGCCGGGGTATCTTTTCTTTATTGAAATAATTGCCATGCCTTGGAACCAGCCAGCTGGAGGCATCGCAAAATCAACCACTTCTGGCTGGAACATCCTAATTAGCGGCAGAAAGGATCTTTCAATTACTTTGCCGATGTACGCGTCTTCGAGAATCGGCTTGCCTACTATGGTGGTAAGGTAGATTGGTTTTTTCCTTCGCATCATTCCAGTTAGTGTGAAGGTTGGATATGGCTCCTTTGGTGTGTAGTATCCTGTGTGATCACCGAATGGTCCTTCATCTCTGATGTCTGATGGGTCAACATATCCTTCCAATACTATTTCTGCATTTGCGGGGACTTCTAGATCAACGGTCTTGCATTTTACCATCTTGATTCCTTTTTGTCTTGTAATTCCTGCAAAGAGATATTTGTCAAGGCCCTCAGGCACCGGCGCAACTGCTGAAAACACGGTTGCTGGATCTGCACCAATTATTATTGCCACTTCGATTTTTTCTCCTTTTTCTTTTGAGATGTCATTATGGTGTGCACCGCGCTTGTGTTTTTGCCAGTGCATCAACGCATGCTTTCCATCAAGTACTTGCATCCTATATACACCGAGATTTCTCACTCCTGTTTCTGGGTGTTTTGTGGCAACAAGACCAAATGTTATGAATCGGCCTGCATCTTTGTGCCATGTCTTGAGAATAGGAAGCTTGTCAAGCGATGGCGAGTCTTCAAAGACCTCAGTTACTGGGCCGGTTTTCTCGAGCTTAGGAAAGACATCACTCATCTTTGAGAGCTCGGGAAGTTTTTTTATTTTGTTTAGAAAGCCAGACGGTATTTCCATCTTTGTCATGTCTACTATTCTTTGGCCGATTTCTGTAAAGTCGTCTGTCTCAAGTCCTATCTGTAGTCTTTTCATCGAACCAAATGCATTGCCCAAGACAGGCATTTCAAAATTTTTTACATTTTCAAAAAGAATTGCAGGCCCGTTTGCATACATTGTTCTTCTCAATATTTCTGCGATTTCCAAGTCAGCGTCGACTTGAGTTTTGACCCGCTTGAGCTGTCCTGCGCTCTCTAGTGCGTTGATGAATTCGCCTGTGTCTTCGATTGGCACATCTGCAGTTTTGGGCAGATGTTGTATAAAGCTTGACTGAGTTGTAACCGTATTGGAAATAAAGGCATTTTAATCAGCAGAACCGTATTCTGTTTGTTTGAGTGAACAAAAATGTGTCGTGTGTAAGGGTAAGGGGACAATTGAACTTCTTGGTACGCAGTGCCCTTTTTGCAATGGCACCGGTGAATACAACAAGACTGGTGAAAGCTACCTCAAATCCCATATTTGTCAGTGCATATTTTTGGATAGAAAGACATGTCCGCTGTGTGGTAAAAAATGTCATCATGACACTCCAAACAAGCCAAAGATCCTAATTGGGCCAATCTAGATTGGCGGCAACTCGTTTTTCTTGCCGTGGCCGCCCGAGCCAAACTTGCAGTAAAAGCAAAGATCCGACTGCATGTGTGTTAGCTTTTCAAGCTGAATTGCTCCGATCTTCAAGGCGATCTTTGTGAGGATTTTGTACTTGAGTGGCATTGCAGGAATCACCTCGTCCATGTAGACGCGGTAGTGCTCTGGACAAAATTTGAGTGTGACCTTGGTTGGCTCTTTGCTGGTCTGGTTCACAGTCTTTGTGAAATTGATCTGTTCTCGTATGTACTCGTGTTTTGGACAAGGACAGTCCTTTCCGCCTGGATGCTTGTAAGCAGGTGTGTTTCTCCAGTCAAAACCCGGGTATTCTCGCTCAAAGTCATCCATTGCATGATATAGTTCGTTGCTTCTATTAAATTTGATCTAGAGTCAGAACAGAGATTTACCCAAATGTAAATAAACCCCGCTCATTTGAGAAGGCTAGATGTCAAGTCCTAAACTAACAAAAAAAGACTTGGAAGCAAAGATTGCTGAATTGGAAGAAAAACTAGCAAAATTATCTAGTCAACTTGAATCACGACCTCAGACAACAACTACAGCACCTCCACCGCAACCAAAACCACAGACACAGACACCTCCACCGCAACCAAAGCCGCAAACAGCACCTCCACCACAGCCGCCAAGTGGCTCGACAAGAGGCTCGTTACCAGCAGGATTCAAACCACAGACACAGGCACCTCCACCGCAACCAAAGCCGCAAACAGCACCTCCACCAGCACCAAAACCACAGACACAGGCGCCTCCACCGCAACCAAAGCCGCAAGAGGCAGAACAAGTTGTTCTCTGGGAGTTGTGGAGAAATGCCCCAATGTCGGATTTCCACACAT
>JBDUUJ010000039.1:0-4374 GCA_039938575.1 Nitrososphaera sp.
TGAAGCGATGAGGGGGAACGTGGGTTTATTTGAACCACTAATCCTCAGAGTCGATGGAAGCAGGTTGGTTGTTGGGTAGCACCCGATGGTAAACATCGTTGGCCAGCACCCGTCAATTACACAGAACCTGATATCATCATGTCTTTCCAACCTTCTTTTGACCTCCAGCATTATGGTTGACTTGCCTATCCTTCGATGCCCCACGAGGGCATAGTTTGCGTTGGAATCTTAATCCGTCATAGAATCAACGATTCTGCTGACTTCTTCTTCCCTGTCTATCACATCTTCAGGCGGCTTTCCTATTACGGCCAAGATAAACTTCTATATGCCAAGTAGCATATATGCTTATTGACATATATGCTTATTGACATATATGTTACTTGACATATGAAATGAGGTAATGGGGTTACGCAGTTTACATCTTGTCCAAAGATTTTAGATCCAAGCTGATCCGTTTTTTGCAATGAATCGTTCAAGATGTGGTGCCATTGGCTACATCCAGTTTCTAATAGCATCCAAGAAATTCACATACATCGAAGATGTCAACCAAGGCGGAATAATACCCATGACTCCTTTACGCGCCTTTTACAACGACAGTCTCAAGACACTGAGACGGTTTGGAAGGAAGCAAAGGCAATGGAGACACCCAGTCCTGGTTGCAGGTGTACCACATGAGGGCCATCTCAGAATCGGTCAACTCGGTAGACAGGAGGCGGTTCCCATGGATACTGAAAAAGAGTTTTGCGTGGAGGAAGGCAAACGAATCATTTCTGAGGAGGAATATCTACAACATCAGGCAGTACCACAACCTGATGCACCTTTCACCATCCTTGATTGAGAAACTATCCGAGTGAATTTTGTCCAAGCCAGACTGTGGCATTCAATGGTAATATCGACTATGGCATTGTGTACAGTTGAGTACGGATCCAAGATATTACACGGAATTAGGCAACAACCCCACAGAGCCTACCAATTTTTTATACAGAATTACTGCGTCTTGTTCGTCTTTTGGTCCAACTAACACAGCTGAGCCTCTTTTCATAAAGCTGACAGAAAGATCATCTGTTCTTATAGACAGCCCAAGCTCGCCTTGATTTTCCACTCTAAAGTTGAGATCTCTTGCGAGGCTGGTTATTTTTTCTACATCGATTTCAAATTTCTGAGTTGGCGTAATTGAAAAAGTGCGCTTGCCTCTGTTTCTTCCGCACAGCTCTTCAATTATGAGATCATGCTTTGGCACAGATTCTACTTTGCCGTTGCCGCACACGGGGCACTCTTGTGCCCTAAATGTTTTGGTTGTAACAAAGTCGAGATTCTCAAGATCTATGTGAAGGATTTTGTCTGAGAGACTTGGTTTTTTTCCGATGATTATTTTGACTGCCTCGGCAACTTCCAGTCCCCCAACTATGGACAGAATCGAAGGGTGTACGCCCTCAATGCTGCATGTGGGCATCGAGTCCTCATCTAGTGCAGGAAACATGCAGCAATAACATGCAGACTGTCCCGGCAGTACAGTAAAGACCTGTCCGGACACTCCCACTGCAGCACCGGTTACAAACGGGATGTTTTTTTCAACGCATGCTTTGTTGAGTGCATATCTTGCATTGACGCTATCAAGTGCGTCGATTACTACGTCGCATCCTTCCACCGCATCAAGCGCAGTATAATCATTAATAGAGATTGCAAGTGCCTCAATTTGTGTTTCTGGGTTTAGCTTTTTCAGTTTTTTTGCTGCGACTTCGACTTTGATTTGACCCACATCGGATTCATCAAACATGGTTTGTCGGTGCAAATTAGACAGCTCTATTACATCTCTGTCGATTATTCGCAGTTTCCCAACTCCCATTGCGACAAGCCGGGTAGTGATCGGGTTGCCAAGGCCACCCACACCCACCACACAGACTTGGGCAGCTTTGAGCTTTAGCTGTCCCTGATACCCTATCTCTTCTAGCATGATCTGCCTTGAGTACCTGTCCAGTTCCTTGCTTGAAAGCTCAGAGCCGCCGGCAACTGCAGGCAAGATATAGATCTCGTCGCCGTCCTTTAGTTCTGTGTTCATGCCGCCGGAGAATCGCGCATTTTTGCCGTTGATGTAGATGTTGATTAGCGAGCGTGGAGTGCCGTCGTCATTTAGGACTCGGCGTTTAAAGTCATCGCCCATACTCTGTGACACCTGGTTGAATGAATCCAAAAGCGAGTTGGCAGAAATTTGGAGTTTTTTTTCTCCGCCTCCTTTGTTTAGAACCGATGGAATGGTAAATGTGATGTTTGCCAATTATTTTACCACCGCAGACACTGCAGCCAGATCCGCCCGTATCACCTGGGGTTTTGAGAGAACCTCCATGAGAGACTCTGTTGCCTTGAGGCCGTTTCCTGTCACATAGCAAATAATGGTGTCATTTTTGTCGATTTTGCCGTCCTCTACCATCTTTTTGAGTACTGCGACTGAGACTCCTCCTGCAGGCTCTGTGAAGATCCCTTCGGTTTTTGCCAAAAGCAAAATTGCATCAAGAATTTCTTTGTTGTTTGATTCCTCAGCATATCCGTGGTACTGTTTTAGTCTTTTGAGCACGTATCTGCCGTCACCGGGATCTCCTATTGCAAGGCTTTTTGCAATTGTGTCCGGATTTTCAACCGGAATTACTTCCGTTGCATTGTTTTTGAATGCTGCAACTATTGGTGCGCAACCAACCGGCTGCGCTGCGTGCACATGCATTGCAGACACGTCATCAAGCAATGATACACTTTGTAGTTCCTCAAATCCTTTGCAAATTGCATTGAGCATTGCGCCGCTTCCAACCGGCACTACAAGGTGGTCCGGTACCTGCCAGTCAAGTTGCTCTGCTACTTCGTATGCCAGTGTCTTTGAGCCCTCCACATAATATGACCTCATGTTGATGTTGACGATCCCAATTCCTTTGCTGTCTCCAATTTGTGCTGCGATCCTGTTTGCGTCGTCGTATGTGCCATCCACTGCAATGAATTTGGAGCCGTATGCTAAAGCCTGAGCTATTTTTGCATGCTCTATATCACTTGGGGCAAAGACGTAACATGGGAACCCTCCCTTTGCTGCATGTGCGGCAGTAGCTGATGCCAGGTTGCCAGTGGATGCACACCCGACAGCGGAGAGTCCAAACTCTTTTGCTTTAGAGACTGCAACGCCGGCAGGCCTGTCTTTGAATGAGAATGTCGGATTTACAGAGTCGTTTTTTATGTAAAGGTTGTCAAGCCCTAATTCGTTTCCTAGCTTTTCAGCTTTGATTAGAGGAGTCATTCCTGCGTGAATACTTACTATGTTTGATTTTGATTCTATTGGGAGCAGTTCCATATATCTCCAGTATGTGTGCTCCCTGTTTGCAAAGGTGTTTTTTGAGATGGACGGAAATTTGTATTTTACATCTAGCGGTCCAAAACATTCATCACAGATATACTTGAATGTGGGCTCGTACTCTTTTTTGCACTCTCGGCATTGCAGTAATGTCTTCATCAAAAAATCGCCGTAAGATGCATAGTTAAAATATCCTAATATCAAGTTTAGTATTACTTAATTTTTGCAGGTAAAAATTTAAGGCTCTCTAAAGTCTTCGTCAGGCGACTTTGACCAAGTTCATGCCATGACTGAAATCTCATCAAAATGCTGGTTTTCTTAACTGATTGCTTTGCAAGGCATTGGATTATTTAACCATTTTTGGTTAAATTATAGCAAGTCATATTAATATCTTCGTCATATCAGGTTTGTCGCACAAATCGGAATAACT
Organism: Nitrososphaera sp.; assembly: GCA_039938575.1. Classification (GTDB taxonomy): domain Archaea; phylum Thermoproteota; class Nitrososphaeria; order Nitrososphaerales; family Nitrosopumilaceae; genus Nitrosotenuis. The sequence goes on from JBDUUJ010000039.1 coordinate 3,759, forward strand.
CCATACCTTTCAGTAGGTTATTCTGCCAGTCTATGCCGTCACAAACCTGTTGTATAACGATATTTTGAGCATCAGCTCCTGTATCATGTTCTTTTTCTTTTTGGATCTGACCTCCTCGCCAAACATTCTTTTGATTACAGAGAACACTGACTCTACAATCCATCGAGAACCATAGCTTACGCTAGATGCCCATTTGCGGTAATCGGTAAGCTGCTCTATGACTGCCTTCTTTCTTGGATAGCACCCCTTTGATTTTGGCACAGAATTGCTTCTGACCCGGATCGCAGGCACCGCACCAATTCCCTCAACATGTGAGAATATCTCTCTTGAATCATATGCACCATCGCCCAGCACCTTGGAGATGGGACCAAACATTGCAGATTCCCTGATCAGTTGCTTTATGTGTCTGGAATCGTGCGAGTGCTCGTCTGTTACCTTTACTGCAAGGATTTGTTTTGTAGATACATCCACACCAACATGTATCTTGAGGAATCCTTTGCGGTGTTTTTGCCATTTTTGTGCGATCCAGTCTCCACGGTTGGTCTGTTTTATTCCGGTAGAATCAACTACCAGCTGGATGTCTTGTACAGGACGTCTGTTGAGATTGATTTTCAAT
>JBDUUJ010000040.1:0-5645 GCA_039938575.1 Nitrososphaera sp.
TATTTTTTCTTTCAGCCAAGGCTTGAACCACCGACTTTTTTTGCGTTTTTTGCATTCTGGGTGTTTGGATATTTTTGCGATGCGTGGATCACACTTAGAAACTCATTGCACATACCAAGACATGAAGTTAATCTCATCTTTGCTGCACTATATGCAAAATTTGGAACGGTGAGTTGTTTTGTGCAGTTTCTAATAGAAGCGGCTTTGGTAGCAATAATACCTGTATTTTTTTCCAAAATGTTCGATGCTTCCGCAAGCTCAGCAGTTGCCGCAGTGTTTGGCGCATCACATCTTGTAGCGTTTTACTCCAACAAAAAATTCATGAGCAACAGAAAGTGAAAAGTGGTTACAAATCGCCACTACCCGTCCCCATCTTGGCCGCCTTTTATCTCGAAGTGCCATAATTTTTGTGAGGATCTTCAAGAAAAGACGTGGTGTAATCGATGCTGGGATCATAATACTTGGCGGAATTGTAATCATAATAGCTGTGATTGCAGCAACATTGGCCTGGAGCGACATTATGCAGCTTACTTATGTGGGCCTGATTACAACAATGCCAAAATTTGATTACAGTGTGGATGGAGGAAGTGAGATCGGAAATAGAAATTTTGAGATATACATTCTTTTACGCACAATTTCGTTTTTGCTGATGGTCTTTGTGTTCATGTTTGCTGGCATGTCGTTGGTGTTTGAGAAGATCAACGTCATTCCACCTGAGACCGGTTTTAGGATCATCTCAAAGAGCATCTACTTTGTCTTCTTTTTCTTTTTCTTTCCTCCACTATGGGACACTCTGGCAACGTCAGTTGAACAATTCTCTGTCTGGATACTAAATCCAGAGCAGCCACAAGACTCTGCAAAGAATGTAGAGGTCTTGCTAAAAAAGATTGCAAGTATTGAGTGTTCAGACCCAAATGATCCAAATGGGGAATGTCAGTTCACATTGGACAGGCTTGTGGCAGGCCTCACAGATCCTTTTGGCACACTCAAAAACATCTTTCAGACTTCGTTTCTTGGAGTCGTCAAGGCACTGGCATTTCTTAGTTTTATGTTCATGGCTTTTTTGATTGGTACGATAAGACAGGTGCTTACTGCAATCATTATAATTGGTCTGCCTGTTTTAATGATACTTTCTCTACTTCCGTTTTTTAGGAGAATAGTAAACAAATTCATCGACGCAATGCTGGGTCTTTTGATTGCACCGATATTTTCTGCCCTAGTCATAGTTGCCGGCACTGCCTATCTTGGAACCCTGATCAGTCCTGACCCAATAATAGAGTGGTTTGCTGCACTTGCGATCATGATACTTGCTACCTCAATTCCTGCCATGTTAGTACCCATGATGGGCCCAATACTTGGCACGATGCAAGGCATGATCACTTCGGCAATGGTTGGTGGTGCCACGATCACCAAGATTGCAAGTGGTGGGGCCGCACAAGCAGCGTTGGCAACTGGCGGGCTCATGGAACGGGCAAGGTTTCTTGGCATGCCTGCACATCTTGCCAAGACAACGCCACATCATGCAGGATTTACTAGTGTCTTAAAGGGCGTTGGGCCACAGGCAGTACCAAGGACATTAGACACGCCCAAAAGCCAGACGCTACAGAATGCACCCACGACACCCCTGAACGCTGATCTAGTCAGGGAGACTTCGAGGGCATCATTGGGATGCGGTGTAAAATCACTTATCAACAAGATGCCGATTGATGGTGCAAAATCACTGTTTGCTCCACCCAAGTCTCTTTTTGACTATGAAAAAGACTCCGATGAAAGATAGCCAAGTTTTCCCAATCTGGTTTTCAATGCATCTATCTCAGTGACGGAGTTTGCATAATCTTGGTTTGCAGAAGAGTAAATGTAGCAAACCTCCTTTGCTGAAACAACATCAAGCAGATACGATGAACGTTTTCCTTGTGGTGTGTCCCATACTAGTTGCAGTTTGTTGTTTTTTGCAGTGTAGCTTTGAATCCATTCAAACGACACATCCAAGACAAGACCGTATTTTTGTGATTCAAATGCAATTCCAAGTGTGGTTATGTACAGTATGCCCTTGCCGTGGGGGCTGGACTTTACCTCAAAGGCCTTTCTAATTTTTTCGCTTGGTTCAAGCGGTATCATGCATGCTCGGTATTTTCTCAAGAGGGTTTGTTACCATGATACTTTGCGGATTTTGTTGCGTTATACCAAGGCTTTGCTGTAGCGCAAGGTACGCGTGATACGCCTCTTTGTATTTTGCACACAAGGCATCTGTCTTGGCCGAATTTACAACGAATTCAAATGTTGATTTGTTTTCTTGCCATGACAGTCTTGCAGAATGTTTTGTTAGTGGAAGAAAGCTTGCCAAATCATCATATGCCAAGTTCAGGATCATACCAAAACGCCTGCTTTCAATTGAGAGCCCGAAGTTGGTAATGTAAAGAATGCATCTTCCAAATTTAGTCTCAACTTGAAATTCCGAGATTATTTTTTCGCCTGCGGAAAGCGACTTCACACCACCAAATGTTTGATTCTTTTTAAGCAGTTACTCTGCCTTGAGGAATCTTGCGTGAGCGTAGTAGGTGTCAAAAGTTGGGCTGTATATTACAAGTATGTTGAAGGTTTCTATGTCTATTCCTGTTATGTCGTAGTTGTGAGAACCTTCAGTGGCCTTGAGTCTTCCAAGTTCTATTCCAGATACCGCCGAGCCGTCCTTTGTAAGATAGAGGCGTTGATCTAGTCCCGGTGTAACAACAAAGTTTTCCAGGCGCAAAAATGTAGAGCTTCCTGATACAAACACTCCGGCCGTACCCTTCGCCTCAAAGCCCTTGAGGCCCACAAAGGGCGTCAGTTTGACCACTCGGAGCTCAGCTGATCCAGAGTGTTCTTTGATCTTGTCTTTGCTTTCTGCTACAAAGCTTGGGTGGTTTTGTGCTTCTTGCATTATCAACCTGATGGTCTCAGATGGTGCAAATCGTACAAGCAGGTAGCGATCTCCTTCCTCAAGTGATGCAAGCTTGTCGTATGTGAGTCCTGGGCTTAGCTTGTCTAACGCTTCTGCGAGCTCGCTTTGTTGTTCTGGCTGCACGTAGGTTGCATCCACGACATAATACATTCCGATAAGAAATGTGCCTATGACTATCGATATTGTGACTGCTTTGAGCAATTTAGGCCGTCCTTGCTTGCTGGAGCATCTTTTTTGTTTCTATTTGAATTGCGATGGCGAAAAACGCGCCCATTACCACACCATACACTACATGCATCTCGATTGCTCCAACCATGATCAGATTCATGTTTGAGAGGAGTGTGTCTGCCGTAATCTGCCTGTTTTCTTGAATTGATGGCACGATCAGATAAGTGCTAATCGGCACAAAAAATACAAAGAACACAGCCATTGCTGTAGATATTCCCGCAAGTGCCCCCTTTTTGATTGAGTGAATGGCAAGAAGTTTGTGCAAGCCAGAACCTAGACCGAAGATAGTTCCAATGAGCGCTGCAGTTAGCATGTGCGAAATCATGCCAAACAGTGTGGCACCAAGTCCGTCGAGTCCTGCGGCAAAGCCTACCACTTTGTAGAAATCTCCGTGGGCACCCAGTCCTAGATCAATTACGAATATACTCACAAAGATGGCAAAGCCGCCAGTTAGGCCCGAAACGCAGCCAATCTGCATCCTCTTTGAAAAAGAGAGATGAGAGGTCATGGTCATGTGGATGGCCAGTGCTCACTCTCAAGTTTTTTCCAAGATTCTTTTTTTTCCTTTTTTGGTTTTTCCTTCATGTGATACTCCTCATACAACATAATTGAGCTGAACAGTCCCATCACGGCGCCGTACAGCACATGAAGCACGAGTGAGCCCCACAGAATTTTGTCATAGGTTTGCACCAAGATCTGCGCAATCTTCATGTCGTCTTCGGTGGTCAAAAGCTGGCCTGACGCTTGCGAGCTTACCATTGGGAACATGATGTATAATGTGATCGGCATAAAGAAGATGGCATATACTTGAACGCCAGTGACGGCGCCACCAATTATCCCCTTTGGTACACTTGAGATCGCCAAAAGCCTATGCAGTTTTGAGCTAATGCAAAAGATTGCGCCAATCAGTGAAGCTGTGAGCATGTGTGCAAAAAACCCAAACGTGATGGCCGAAAGGTCGTGCAGGCCTACGACCATTCCGACCGCTTTATAGAACGTACCAAACGGTACCTCAATTTCGCTGTCTATCCAAAAAAACGAGCTGAAAAGCGCAAAGCCACCGACCAGCCCAGCAACACAACCGGTCTTTGCCATTCTATAGATTTCTGCGCCGCTAATCATGCGAATCACCGAAAGGACTATCTGGTGCGCAGAGAGTTTTTGCGCTTTTCATCTATTTTAGTTTGCATCAAACAAATATAACACATTTTATGAAAAATACTAAAATCTGTTTAAGTCAGATAATAAATTGAATTAAATTTATCTAAAAAATAGATCAAATTTCAAAAATAGTAAACAACTGTAAGTTCAACGAAAATAGGATAGTATTGCAAGTAGTGCTATGGAACCAAAGTTCCCTGCCCATCGACCCGGTACGAGCGCATCGACGTTTTCTTACTTGATACTATCCCGACGATCCCTCGCTGTGCAAACCAATAAAGTTGATCATCTTTTGCCTAAACGTTTGTGAACATATGAGACAGAAATTGAACAGATGTTGAGATCGTTTAAATTCAATGAATGTAGCGCAGTCTTCTGGAAAGCTTACCAAGCCGAATTTGGAATTTTTCGATTAGTTATGGTATCTTTACTTCAGAAAACCCATACAATTTACAATTTTCGTAATGGTGAATGATTTCTTTTTCCCACCCTTTGCCTGAATCTAGTTTTAGGAGAGATTTTTTTAGATCTGATATTTTGTGCTGATATGTCTTATTTCTCACTATCAATTCATTAAGAAAAGTTGAATCTGCAAGTGAGTCATGTTTGTGCTGATTGCATTTGTTACAAGCCAACACCAGGTTCCATGATTCGTCTTCAAAGATATACGACCAAGGAATAAAGTGATCAACGTGTATATGTGAGCTGTCAAGTGAGGTATTGCAATAAAAACAATACCTAAAATCTTTGAATATTTTGACGTATCTTTGTAATGAGTGGCGTTTTACTTCGGCAGATTCTATTTTTGCGATTAATCTGGGCATAGTGTTGACTCGTTCAAGAAATTTAGCCCACTCCAATATTACCAATTTTAACAAAACTGCGTAATTTTCATGGAAAAATGATAGTGCTGCAGGTTTGATTTGCAGTTGTGCGTTTTCATCATCATAATCAAAAAACACCTGTATCCTTTTTGTAGTGCTACCCTCTTTGATATTTTGAAACCTAGGTACCACCTGTGATGTTTTGTTTTTTTCACTGCCAAAGACTTTTTTCCTTATTTCAAGTTGTGCTTTTTTTATTTGCTGTTCTGGGAGGTCTTTGAAATGAGTTGGAACATAGTTTGTTCCAAATACGTCACGGATAATCGAGATCACGTGGGGTGGCTTTGCATCATTGTGATTCTGCCTGATTTTATATTTACACTCTTGATGCCAGTAATACGTCAAAAACTTGTTAGCTATTTGTTGATAGTCTACAATTTCAGTTTCGTTGTATTTTATTTTGTTTTGGACATATTCGTCATCTAGGCTAT
>JBDUUJ010000041.1:0-21188 GCA_039938575.1 Nitrososphaera sp.
TATCAAGAAGACAAATAGGCTCAAACAACTACAAAAAAGCAGTACGATTCTACCAGATAATCCAGGAGCGAATCAAAAACCGCAGAAGGGACTTGGTGCACAAGCTGTCCATATATGCAAAAAAATACGACATTGTGTTTGTTAAACTACAGAAGCTCAACATGATACAAAACCACAGATTGGCAAAAAACATCCTAGATTCTGGATGGGACACATTCAACATGATGCTAAATTATAAAACAAGGTTAGAGGTTTTTGAAAAAAATTACCTACCGTGGGAACCACGGGAAGTTACGCCTGCAGAGATCGCAATGCGGTCAAGGAAGCAGGAAGAGGCTACCGCACTTGTCTGGTTGTAGTTCACTTGAATTTCGACCACATTAAAACGATGCGCGAATTTGTTGCCCAAACATATGATGTTCTAAAAAAAGCAATCACAAAATGTACTGCCGAGCATGTTTCTTTTTCAGGTGGGTTAGATAGCACCATACTGGCATATTTTCTTAAAGATAAAAAAGTCAAGGCTGTTTCAATCATTTCAAGTGATTTTCTTGCATCTGATCTTACCTACTGTCAACTAGGAGCTCAGCGATTTGAAATACCCCTTTCAATCAAGATGTGTGATGCAGTCGAGATCTCAGATGGAATTGAAAACACCATAAAAATCCTAAAGAACTTTAACGACATTGAAATACGAAACAATATTGTGCCATATCTTGCGTTATCTGAAATAAAAAATGCTGGCTATAACAAAATTGCGACGGGCGATGGTGCAGATGAGTTGTTTGCAGGATACAGTTTTTTGATAAACAAAGAGCAAAAAGAACTAGAGCTTGAGCTTCGAAGAATCGCCAAGATAATGCATTTTCCAGCCCACAAAATAGGCAAGGCCTTAGGCGTTTACGTTGAATCACCCTTTTGTGATAAAAGTGTCATTGAATTTGCGCAAAATCTGCCAGTTGAATTTAAGGTTCGTGAAGAAGATGGTAAAAAATTCGGCAAATGGATCTTAAGAAAGGCCTTCGAAGACAAGATACCAAAATCAATATGCTGGAGGCAGAAATCACCCATGCAGGAAGGTGCGGGAACGCAAGGCCTAACAGAGTTTTTTGAAATTGCAATACCGGACAGTGTATTTGTTGAAAAGATAAAAAAAATTAAAGAAAAAGATGGCGTCACGATCAGAACGAAAGAGTCCTTACATTATTATGAAATCTACAGAAAATACTATGAATTAGAAACATCGGATAAAACAGACAAGCGGTGCCCTGATTGTCATTATGCCGTACAAGCAGATTCTAGATTTTGTAGAATGTGTGGCAGATACCCGCTTTAGGCTTTTTTTGACCATTTTTTCGGCTTTTTTTTGAAGATGCGTCTGCAACCGTTGCAACAAAAAAAGTATTTTTTGTTTTCATAATCATACGTTACTGCCAAGCTTTCATCCATTTCGATTCCACAAACAGGATCTACGGGCATAAGTAGCCGCAGCATTTTTCGTATTTATACATATGTTGATTTTTTACAGCTTCAATCACCGTAGCTTTTAGCTCGTCGATGGTATGAGCATTCATGATTTGTGACCTTAGCTGTGCTCCGCCCACAAGACCTTTTGTAAAACGCATTGCTTGCTGTTTCATGTTTGCAAATTTAATCTTGTACGAATCTGCATAATCAAGGTATTTGCAAAAAACCTTGATTTTATAGTCGGAATGAAATTTTTCATATGATGCAGTCGAAAGATAATCATTGATTTGTTTGAATATGAATGGATTACCCATTGCGCCGCGGCCTATCATGATATAATCGCATCCAGTCTGCTCGATCATTTGTTTTGCGTGTTCCGGTGTTGTGATGTCACCATTTCCGACCACTGGTATGTCTACTGTTTCTTTTAATTCCTTAATGAGGCGCCAGTCAGCTTTTCCTGAGTAGCCTTGCTTTACGGTTCTTGCATGCAATGTGATCATCTGAATTCCTTCTTTTTGCGCAATTCTTGCTATTTTTTTAAACACATGCTGATTTTCGACGCCGGCCCTCATCTTGAGTGTAACTGGTTTTTTGACACTTGAGACTAACACATGAAATATCTTTCGTGTTAGATTTTCATTTTGAAGTAGAGCGCCACCTGCCATTTGTTGTGTGATGTGTGGTGCTGGGCATCCCATGTTATAATCGATTAAATCAAAATGTGGTTCCACTATCTTCGCTGCTTTTTCCAAGGCCTCAAGGTCTGATCCAAAAAGCTGAATTGCAATTGGTTTTTCTTTCTGTGAAAATTCGATAAACTCGTTTATCTGTTTATTTTCTTGTCTGAGTTGTCTCTCTTTTGCGACAATAGCATGAATGCTGGTAAGCTCTGTTATCACCAGTCCTGCGCCCATCTCTTTGCACAGCAAGCGTAGTGCTACATCGCTTACTCCTGCCATTGGAGCCAAGAAAGCACGACTGGGAAATTTCGGCAATGACATGCTTGCTTCAAAATCGTTTTTCTATATAAAACGATACAGGATATTATCTGTTCATCACAAACATACTATAGAAGATAGTTGCATTCAATGTAATAAGATTCCATGAATGCTCGAAGAGGTATGACTTTTTGGTATAATACTGCCTTGATAACATTTGCAGCAGTTGCAATTGGGATGACATGGACTATTATGAACTCAGGATTTTCGTCAAGCGAAGTAATGAAAGATGTAGTCGAGGATGCAGCTACGCACTCGGCAAACTCACTGCAAATTGTAGGAAAGATGACCGGCACTGCTAATGTAGCAGACAATAAAGTCACAGTGACTGCAACACCAGTAACCTCAACTACAAATGGAAATGTCGATGTATCTCCAGATAAAACAAAGGTAACATACAAAATAATCAAAGATGGAAGCCATACAATTACGTACAACAACATCTACGCAGGCATGCTAAGTGAGGGTTCCTACAACTCGCTAAGTGATGCGCTCGATGCCGCAAAAAAGGCAGGGTTAATTGAAGTAGACCCCACTAAAGATACAAAAGAGCCGCAAACAACTTTGGCGTTTATTTATTGGATAATAAATCAAAACTCGGATGGGTCCGTACAAAACAACGAAATAGCAAGCCTTGTCTTAGTTTATGCAGACAAAGACAGGCCGTCTACTGGCGAATATCTGACAATTGAGGTTTTGGAAAAAAGAGGCACGCTTTTGCACATAGAAAGAAACGTGCCAAACATTTCAAGCTCAATTCTCGACTTTGGCGGAAAGGTTAGAACCTAAGAAGAGATCAGCTTTTTTACCAATGCATAAAATTCTTCTTTTTGCATTGGTTCAATTTTCATTATCTCCAAATTTTCATCCACATGGTTTGGAGATTTATGACCAATGAGGGGGGCCAACACACCTGGTGTGGAACGAACAAATTGAAGACATCGTAATGACGGTTTTAGATTACCAAAGTTTGGCAACACGCCGGGGGCAAGTAGCCTGCCTTGCATCAAAGGCACACTAGTGAAAACTCCGATGCCATAGATTCGTGCTGCATCAAGAATGGATGTCACATTTCCGTTGACTGGTTGATTCTTTAACATAAAAGCCTGATCGTAGTATAGGTTGTATGGGAGTTGGATGAACCTAAAACCATGATTGTCGCCGCCCACCTGTTTTGCAAGCTGAATGGTGTCACGAAGTGATAGATATTGTGGGTTTTCTTGTGAGACCCGAAAACATTCCCAAGTGGCCATGCCATAGTATTTGATCTTGCCTTGCTTTCTTTTTTGTTCATACAACTCGAATACATCTTTCAAGTTTTTGATGAATTGTTCTTTTGTGATGTCTTGGATTTGTCCTTCGACTGCATTATGCAAATACATAAGATCAATGCATTCCAGTCCAAGGTTATTGATGCTGCGCTCAAGTTGGTCTTCCAGATACTTGACAGTCATACAGTGATATCCAGACGATATATCGCCTGTACTTAGAACCCCACGTTTTGTATACTCGCGTTGCACATAGCTCCAAAATTCTTCTTTGGTGTCAGCATCGTTTGTAAGATAACCATTTTTTGTGCTCACAAAAATCTGATCACGTTGAATTTTTCTTTCGTCGACAAGCTGTGCTATTGCCTTTCCGACCGAACGCTCTGCTTTCTGTGCGCGGTAATTTATTGCAGTATCTATTATGTTGATTCCAGCAAGAATCGACTTTTTGACTGCCTCAACTACGAGCAGATCTGTTTGCTCGTCTGTGTTTCCAAGATACGTTCCGACTCCCACGTTTGAAATCAACAAATTGTCAAATGTTCGATAATTGTCAGAAACGCTACCAAATTTTTGCGCAAATGTTTTTGTACCTTGAGGCGTCGCACATCCAGACAGCATAAACGCTTTGAAATTAAATCTGATTTAATTCTAATCATTTGAGATCAGTTAGGACTTGTATTACAAAACCTGCAATAAAAAGCACTCCTGTGAGTCTGCTAAACAACAAAATAGATTTCATAATTTGAGTGAATTTATTCAAATCATCTAGGTTAGACCTTATTTTGTAACCTCCCTTTATAATCAGTGGTAACGTAGCAAATGTAGATAAACAAAAAATCGGAAATATGCCAAAGATAACCCCACCAGCTAGTAGCGAATAACTAAACAGTGGAAACGCCCAAAACAAGTTTACAGCCTTTTGCTTTCCAAAAATGATGACAAGTGTCCTTCTACCCTTTTGTTTGTCAGCATCATGATCCGGAAACGAAGTAATGTATAACACGAATGCAGAAAGAGTGCCCACAATTACTCCAGCAACTATGTTTGGCAATAGAATCGCCTGAGTTTGAATGTACATGGTGCCAAGAACAATCATAGTTCCTTTGATTACAACAAATATCTCGCCCAGCCCAACATCGACGATCTTTGTAGAGTAAAAATAGATTGAAAGTATCGCAAACCCAAGTATTGCAGCAATTATCCATCCATAGAGTACAACAAAATAAATTCCAGCGAGTGAACCAAAAATCAAAAATGCAATTCCTGCTCCATAGACATGAGATGGATGCAATAGGCCGTCTGGCAATACTCCAGTACCTCCACTGAAGTTGGTTCGTTTGGTGGCGGTGTCTATTCCTCTTTTGTAGTCCCAAAAATCATTTAAGAGGTCGACACTTGCGTGGAGGGCTACGACGCCACTCATAGTTATTACCGCATGCAGTATGTCTAGGTTTTTTGTCTGCCAATATGAGATTGCAAGACCAAGTGATACTGCAATTACTGAAGCTAAAAGAAATTTTATTCGTATTACTCTAAACCAAGCAGCTATGCTCATACAAGTGACTCGTCGCTTACGCTGAGCGGTTTACGACCCATAAAACCTACATCTTTTTCGTGCCAAAATTTTATCTCTTTTTCACCTTCTTTCCAACAAAGCCAAACATCTTCGTTGAACCTCTTTGATGGAAAGTCCAAAAGCCCTTCTTCTAGGCTCTTGAGTACAACGCCGGTGTTTTCAAGATCTTCTACAAGTTGGTAAAATTTTGTCACTGCCGCGTTGAGTCGCTGCTTTATTGCCACATATTCACCAAGATTGAATGAAACTGCCATTTGGGCGTTTAGCTGAGCTTCAATTTTTTGTACTTCCTGCCTTTGTTTTTGGAGGCGGTTATACTTTTCAATTACTTTTGGTAGTGCTTCATTAGCAGTAGTCACCGTAAAATATGATGCCATTGTTCGAGTATGAAATTACCGTCATTAAAAGCATTTTCTGCATTATTTATTACTGGATCATCATAACAAAAATTGTGAACCAAGGCGACCAACTCGAAGAACTCATAACTCAGACTCTTGATGGTGCACTACAGACCATTCCAATGTATATGAAGGAGTTTGAAGAAAGTAAATCTCAGCTGCAGGTAAAAGATATCAAAGAATTTGTCTTTGGCATCATAGTCGGAATGGCCCTAGGCATGGCAAGCACTGCCGTAGCGGCTCTAAGACAGGGCATGCCTACTGAAGATGATCAGACCAAGATAAGAGACATCATTTATTCAAAAATTCCGCAAATAAGAGAGAGGATTTTTAAATGAAGTTCACAGACAAGGAAAAAAAGTTTCTTGCCTCCATGGAAGAGGCGCGATTTGCTACTTCGAACAAAGACATGCCCCACGTAAAACCAGTCTCGTTTATTTTTGCAGATGATGCGTTTTTTGTTGCCACTGATTACAAGACGAGAACATGGAAGAACATCAAAAATAATCCTAGGGCTGCAATCACAGTAGATATATACAAACCTGGCGGACACAAAGCAGTTCTTGCGCAAGGCAAAATAGAAGTAATAGAGAATGGACCAGAATTTCAAAAAATTTATGAAAAGTTTTTTCGTAAATTCGAGTGGGTCAGAAATGATCCTTGGAAGGAAGGGGAAGCACCATTTTTGAAGCTGATTCCGACCACTAAGGTATCATGGGGCCTATGAGAAGATATTTCAAATCCAATTGTGATGATAAAACATGGACAAGATAAAATGTGCACACATCTTAGTTGAAAAGCAAAGCCAGGCGCTTGCCATACTTGAGAGGCTAAAAAAAGGTGAAAAGTTTTCCGAGCTTGCAAAGCAACTTTCTCTCGACACGGGAAGTGGCAAACGTGGAGGAGATTTGGGCTACTTTGGTCGAGGAAGGATGGTAAAGCCATTTGAGGCAGCGGCCTTTAAGCTCTCAGTTGGTGAGATTTCAGAGCCAATCAAGACAGAGTTTGGCTATCATATAATCAAAAGGCTTGCCTGATCAGAAATAGGCATCAAGCATTGATTTTGGCGTCTCTTGTTGTCTTTGCAGATCTTTTGTCAATCTTTCGCCCATGTTTTGTGCAGCTTTTATCTTTCTTTGTCCTACCCAGTAGTACGCTTCGTCTATTGTGTCTTTTGCAATAAGTACAGTCAACTTGCCAATTGATTTACGACCGGTCCTTCCTTTTCTCTGAATGAAGCGAATTGAGCTAGGCACGTTATCAAAGAAGATCACATGATTCACCTCGGAGATGTCAAGGCCTTCCTCACCTACACGGGTAGCAATCAGTACGCTGTATACACCATCACGGAATTTTTGGACAGTGTCAATTTGCTCTTTTTGTTTTAGGCCCGTCTCCCCTGCCTTGCCAATTAAAAATCCTGCAGATATTCCGAGTCTGAGCAGACTGTCATGGATTATCTCAACAGAGTCACGGTAGCTTGTAAACACGATCGACTTTTGAGGAGTCGATTTGATTATTTCTGCAAGCTTTACAATTTTGCTGTGTTCAATTCCTTTTTTCTGCGCGTCCTTTGCGTATGCAAGCGCACTCAGAAAGTTGGAATCATTCTCAAAAAGATCTTTAATTCCTACTCCTTTTTTCTCTCTTGTTCGCTCACAGAATCTAAGAAACGATGTGATACCGTGCGATTCAAGTATATTTAATGCATAATGAAGGCGTATTGCTGTAAAGAGTGGTTTTGCTGCCTTCCTGTTCTGTCTGAGAACAAAATCACGCGCGCGTAAAAGTTGCGATAGCGAGACTGCTGTAGAAAGCTTCAGGCCGCATCTTTGCAGTTCGTTGTATTGGACTTGAAGTGCCTTTTTCAGATAAGCTTGGACTTGTTTCAATTCTGGTGGAAGATCGACTTTGATCCATTCTATGGTCGTGTGCTGGATGTATGGCTTGACGTCTGGGCTCTGTTCGTTTCTTTGAGCTACGCTTGCAATTCTCAGAGTCGTAATTATCTCGGTTGCCTTTTCTTTTTCACTTGGCAGTGTTGCAGTCATACCCATTATGCGGGTGTTTGTGCCTGCAAATTTTTGGGCAATCCACGAATACGCGTAATCGCCCACAGTTCGGTGAGCTTCATCAAAGATCACCAAGCTAAACTGCTCAGCTGAGACGATCTGCCTTTCCAAGTCATTTTTTGTAATTTCTGGTGTGGCGCAAATTACACTGTTTGCCCACAGTTTTTTTCTTTTTGTGAGTGTGTCCTCACCTGTCAAAAGCGCAATGTCTTCTAGAGTCAGGTTGTTTTTGAGGAATTCATAATGTTGATTTGCCAAGACCCTGGTCGGTGCCAAAAATAAAACACCGCCGGTTCCTTTTGATAAAAACTCTGCAATTACTTGTAGTGCCACTGCTGTCTTTCCTAGCCCTGTTGGCAAAACTACAAGGCAGTTTTCATTTTTTGCTTGCTCTGCTAGTGCCACTTGGTACTGACGGAATTCAATTGAATTCGGCTTGATATAACGATGCTTAATGTATTCTGTCAACTAGTCCTCCAAGGCAGATATCTGCATTTTACACTTTCGAGTAGTCGATTGTAGCTTGTTACTTAATTATCAACACAATGGATCCGTTGGACTCAGAGATCCATCTAAATACCAATGAAACCATAACCCGGCTGTGAAGACAAAATTTGAGAGGCCTACTTGGGATGAATACTTTATGCTCCAGGCCGAGCTTGCCAAACTGCGCTCAAATTGCATGACAAGACAAGTAGGTGCAGTAATAGTTAGAAACAACAGACAGATTGCAACCGGCTACAACGGTACACCTCCCGGCGTTAAAAACTGCTTTGAAGGTGGTTGTAAACGATGCCAACTGAGAATGGAAGGCAAAATAGAATCAGGCGCCGCACTTGACAGGTGCCTTTGCAACCACGCAGAGGCAAACGCCATAATGCACTGCGCCATAATGGGAATAGAGGCTGGAACAAAGGATGCCATTTTGTATACTACATTTGTTCCTTGTTTAGAATGCACGAAGATGGCAATCACAATAGGAATCAAAAAAATAGTCTGCCTTGACACCTATCCTGAAACCGATTATGATCTGATTAGAGAAGCAGGAGTCGATGTTATAAAGTTGGATAAAAAAAGAATTCAGCGTTGGGCAGAGTCCCTGCTTTCTGAACCAAAAAGGTAGAATGTAATGCAGGCACAAGAACCACCGATAGTATCGCTTCCCCCTTCACTTTTGGTGTCTGCCACATACGACAGCCAAAAACTTGCCGCCGTGCTGAAATTCTACAATCCGGACACACAAAAAGTCATTCTCTGGACGGATGAGACAGGTCACAAGCCATACTGCTACTCCAAGCTAAATCCAGAAGAGCTTGGGTTTCTTGCTGGAAGAAAGGATATCATAAGAATCGAACAACACAAAAAAAAGGATCTACTCAAAGACATGGAAATAACCGTATCAAAGATAATAGTAACTGATCCACTAGCAATAGGCGGCACACAAACTGAAAAAAGCCTCAGAAACATAATTGAGACATGGGAATCTGACATCAAATATTATGAGAATTATCTTTATGATAGAGGCCTAATTGTTGGCAAATATTACTCTATAAAAGATGGCAAAATTGTCCCACATGATTTTGAGA
The DNA here is from genome assembly GCA_039938575.1 of Nitrososphaera sp. Classification (GTDB taxonomy): domain Archaea; phylum Thermoproteota; class Nitrososphaeria; order Nitrososphaerales; family Nitrosopumilaceae; genus Nitrosotenuis. Next base: position 9,372 of record JBDUUJ010000041.1, read on the forward strand.
TAACTGAAGATGTCAGCATGGCAATGAAGAGCCTCTTGCTTGATGTAAACACGACAAAAGGCATAGTAAATGCAAGTGAATTCCAAGAATACATCTCACAGTGGGCCGAGCTACTAAACCAGCCAATACCAAAGATACGTCGTCTCAGCTTTGACATTGAAGTTGAATCCGAAATAGGTAGGATTCCAGACCCGAAAATAGCGGAAAAAAAAATCACCGCAGTGGGTTTTGAAGGCTCCGACGGCTTCAAGCAAGTTTTTGTTCTAAGAAAGGATGGCTCAATTGATGGCAAAAACGAGGTACCACCTGATGTCAAGGTGGTGTTTTATGCAGAAGCTGATGAAAAAAAGATGATCGAAGACGCATTTAAGATAATTGCAGATTATCCTTTTGTCATTACATTCAACGGCGACGAATTCGACATGCCGTACCTTTACAACCGCGCAGAACGACTCGGCATCAAAAATTCAGAAAACCCGCTGTACATGATGAGGGATTCTGCCACACTCAAACACGGTGTACACATTGATCTGTACAGGACCATGTCGAACCGCTCGTTCCAAATATACGCATTTAGTCACAAATATACCGATTTTTCCCTAAACAGTGTCTGCATAGCCCTTCTAAATGAATCTAAAATTGACTACGGAGTAGAACTGGACAAGCTGACAAACAACCAGCTTGCCAATTATTGTTACAACGATGCAAGGCTTACGCACAAGCTTACCAGCTTCAACAACGACTTGCTAATGAACCTCCTTGTAGTCATATCTAGGATTGCGAGGATGCCAATAGATGACATTGCAAGGATGGGTGTGTCACAATGGATTCGAAGTCTGTTATACTATGAGCACAGGCAGCGAAATGCACTCATTCCACGAAGAGAGGAACTTGATGCAAAATCACAGGGCGTGATCAACGAGGCCATAATTAAAGACAAAAAGTATCGTGGGGGGTTGGTAATAGACCCCGTTGAAGGAATTCATTTTAATGTGACAGTTGCTGATTTTGCAAGCCTATACCCAAGCATCATTAAAGTTAGAAATCTATCATATGAGACTGTAAGATGTGTCCACGATGAATGTAAAGTAAACACCATTCCTGACACAAACCACTGGGTTTGCACAAAACATAATGGTTTGACATCTATGTTAATTGGTTCTCTCAGAGATCTTCGTGTTAATTATTACAAGACCCTTGCAAGAAAAGCAAAGACTCCAGAACAAAAAGAATTGTACACCGTGGTAAGTCAAGCACTCAAAGTGATTCTTAATGCCAGTTACGGAGTAATGGGTGCAGAGATATTTCCGTTATATTTTCTTCCTGCTGCTGAGGCCACTACTGCTGTTGGCAGGTACATAATCATGGACACCATAAAGAAATGCCAGGACAATGGGATTCAGGTATTATATTCAGATACCGACAGTTTATTCATAAAAAACCCAACGCAAGAGCAAATTGCCAAAGTAATCGAAGCCGCAAAAAAAGATCATGGAGTAGATCTGGAAATAGACAAAGTGTATCGGTATGTAGTATTAAGTGGTAGAAAGAAAAACTACCTTGGTGTGACGACTGATGGAAAAGTGGATGTCAAAGGCCTAACTGGAAAAAAATCACATACGCCACCATTTATCAAAAATTTGTTCTATGAATTATTAGATGTGCTTTCCAAAGTTCAGACTGCAAAAGACTTTGAAGATGCAAAAAAACAAATTAGTGAAAAAATTGCTGCGTGTGCAACAAAGGTAAAAGAAAAAAAGATTCCAATTCCAGATTTGGCATTCAACGTAATGATTAGCAAGGCGCCATCAGAATACGACAAAACAGTGCCGCAGCACATCAGGGCTGCAAAATTACTAGAACAGCATCGTGAAATAAAGCGCGGAGACATTATATCGTACGTCAAAATCCTCAACAAACCTGGTGTTAAACCAGTCGAGATGGCACGCCCAGATGAGATCGATTCGGCAAAATACATGGAGTTCATGGAAGCCACATTGGATCAAATAACTTCGTCTATGGGACTTGATTTTGACGCCATAATAGGCAAACCAAAACAGACTGGTTTGGATCAGTTTTTTTGGAATTGATATAGTTCGATGTTGTAATTCTTGCACAGCATTCGGCTTAACAGCATGCCTAACCTAACCCCATGTAATGAATGCAGACATCAATAACACACGACTTCATTTACGACGTGGCGTAGCACCAGTCATTGCTACTCTGTTGCTTGTTGCAATAGCAGTAGTGGGAGGCGCAATAGTATTTGCATACTCACAGAACTTCTTTAGCTCCTCACAAGTAGGCGGAAGACCAACTATTGAGGCAGTAAAGATTCTTGGATATGATGGAAGAGACGTATCCCAACTTCAAGATCATAACGGTGTATTGCTTGCAGATGGATCTGGAGGAACGCCGGACTCACAAAAACTAGCTGGTGAGAAAGTACTAGTATACATCAAGAATGACAGCGTACAACCAATAACGGTAAGTGAATTAAGATTTGGTGGAAGTGTATACAATTATGTCACTACAACACCTGCAAGCGTATCTGCCATACCCCCAGGACAATATGCAATAGTTTCTGCCGGTGCTGGCGGTCAAGGCACTGAGCTAATTTCCACCAGCCCTGTTGCAGAAATTAAACCTGGTCAAACGACAAGCTTTGGACTCAGCCTCAGTGAATCTATGAAGTTAGGTAGAGATGTTCAATTCAAGTTAACCACTAACAACGGAGCAGTCTTTGTTGGTACTGTGGTCATCGGGCAACAGAGTGGTTAACCCCCTCTTTTTTTATGGTGGTAAAAAATGATTCAAAACAACATCCAAAGAGTCTTTTTAATACTTACATTTGGTTTTATCATAATTTCCGGTAATTTGATTATGGTATATCCAGATACTCAAAATCTTACTTTGAAGATCAAGTTTGCACCATCAGGCATAGAATCATCCGAATCAACTCATAAAATAGGCTACGTCTGGTTTGAAAATAAACAAGGAAATCCAATCAGTTTTACAAACGATGTCACAATAAAGCTTGAATCAGAAAACTCCAAGATCGCATCCATTCCACCTCAAGTGACCATTCCACAAGGAAAAGAATTTGCCACTTTTGATGTGCAAACACATGGAACCAGAGGTGTCACTACCGTGTTTGCGTCATACAATAAACAACTTGCCTATAACACGTTATTTGTTGGTGAGCAGGATCCAGATCTCGAAAGCGACCTCAATTTAGTCATCAATCTTCCCACACAAGAGATGAATGTAAACTCTCAGATGCCATTTTCACTCTATCTTGAAGACTCTGATGGAAAGATACTTCAAGCACCATTTGATGTTAATATATCCCTTGACTACGAAGAAAGTCTGATCAAAGTAGAGATGCCAGACTCTATAATCAAAAAAGGCGACAGTTATGTTTGGGGCACAATCATAACAAAGGATAGAGTAGGCAATTCATTTTTGAGGGCCACAGTAGACAAGCTTGGAATAGATGAGGCAAAAGAAATCAAGATATCTTCGTCGTTACCATCATCACTTAAAATTAATGTATTTCCAGAAAAAATTCCCGCCACACTCAAACGGGATCTTGATGTAATAGTGACCCTTGTTGATTCTGATGGCCTACCAACCCTTGCCCAAGAAGATGTAAAACTTGATTTTTTTTCTGATGATGAATCACTAAACAACCAAATAGACAGAAAGATCAAAGACGACAACCTAGACACCACAATAAAAAAAGGCGAATTCAGCTATAGATTTTCGCAAAGACTTGACTTGTTCAAAGAGAACACGACCATAACCATAGGTGCAGCTACAAAGGGACTTGGTGTTGCAAGTGACACTTTTGAGACGGTAAAACCAATCACTACCAACAACCCCATAGCTGAAAACAAGACAATGCAGGTTTTTGTGCTAGACAAAATTCCAACAAAGTCACAGTCTGTTGCAATTTACCAGATAGGAATGCTTGTTGAACAACCAGATGACAAAACTGGTGATGATGTATCCGAAACCACAACCGAAAACAAAAAGATTGTATTTTATCCACTAATTGTAAATGAAAACTATGATTCCCAAGGCAGCGCAAAAAAAATCAACATAATCTCAAGTAACGGCTTGCTTCTCAGAGTACTCGATGCAGGAAAGATAAATGCTGCCTCATCTTACGGGGCAGCAACAATTGAGACAGGGCAAGAGACAGGACAGACATACATTTCGTCAACCATAAAAGGAATAGGCTCTGCGTCCACGATGACCGAAGTCATAAACACGCTAAAGCAGGAGCAAACCATGGTGTTCTCACCTACGGGTAGCGACGCCATCTTGTTTGACAAAAATGGACTTTTTGATTTTTTTGTAATCTCGCTAGACTCAAAGGGCAGGCCCACGCTAGTTGAAAACGAAATCAGATACCTCATCACGCCAATCAACGAGATAGTCAAAATAGAAAAAAACCATGCATTCACACATGTCAACTTTCATGGAAGCGCAATCCAGGCAGGTGAGGAATACGTTTCCATAAAAGCTGTGCCAATTGGTGAGTCTGCTGATTCGACTTTGGAGGCATCACACACATACGTAAAAAATCCTACCGCAAAGCTAAGAGTGTTCGTGCCATACGAAACGATAAACACTAACAATGATTATTCAGGAATCGTTCAGATTGTAGACTTTAATGACAGCCCAATTATCATGCAAAGTAACCTCAAAGTAAAGCTCGATGCATCCAAAGTCGACATGATCAGTATGCCGGACAGTATAACAATTTCTGCGGGAAAATCTTACACCGAATTCCCAATTACTGCATTCGAGATTATCGGCAACGTTGAAGTTTCTGCACATGCCAAAGGTATTGTGTCTGCAAAAACCCCGATCCAAATACAACCACTGACTACTAAACTGAAAATAAGCATAGGAAGTATCCAGGAGCCATTATTAGTCGATCAACCGACAGAACTCAAAGTCTACGTCGATGACGAGCTGGAGAACGCTGTTAGTGGTGCGACCATTCGAGTCGTCTCATCCGACTCTTCAATTGCACAAGACACCATAAGAACACAAGATGACGGCAGTGCAGTAATAAAGTTTAATCCAAAACAAAGTCCAAAAACATCTTTGCAGATTATGGCATATGCCAACGGCTTTATTGAAGAACAAAAAAAATTCGACTTTGATGTGACCACTCCAGTAGTTGAGAAAAAAACAGAGATCCCCCAGGAAATAATCTACGGCGGCATTGGCGCAGTCATTGCAATAATTGTTGGAATATTCTTTGTTCTAAGAAAGCCCAAGGTCCAACTTGAGGACGATGAAGAAATTGAATAGTTTCCAAGTCGACTGGATCCTGATTCAAGAATTTCTTGTTATATGTTACAGTTGGTAATTCAGTCACACACTTTCAGACACCAGTAAATTGCAGGTAGTCATCCACATATTTACACATTTGATTGTAAAACATTGTAAATGAAATCATTAATCAACATAGCAAAAAACTGAGCATGTTAAAAAATAAAAAAGAAGTGCTATCGTTGTGTTTCAATCAACGCATAGCTAACTTTGGATAGTTCTGTCTCTATGAGAGAGCATTGGAACTCGAAGCCTAGCGTGCCAGTTGGGTTTGTTACTGGGAATATTTCTGGCTCTTGTGCGTAGCTTGCGGTATGCGGTCCCATTCCCGAGAGTACGCACAGTGGACTTGTTGCAAACTGGGGTGGGTTTTGATCTATTTTTCCCTGCTCGACTACGCTAAAGAGAACTATAGTTGTATCTGTCTTTAGCTCGTCGTCTACAACAAGCACACTTCCATCAAGATTCACATTGGCAAGCTCAACACATGGAGGTACTTTTCCTGGTGCAGAGCAGCTGTCACCATAGCTTGGATCTTTGAAACTGAACTGTAGTGTGTTGTAGTGAAATATCACACCAGGTTCTACTGGTCCTGATGAGATGGCAGGTTGATTGACTATGTAACATTCTATGTGCTGCGCATTATCGAGTGTTATTGTTCCACCCAAATTTTCTGGACAATGTCCATCACCTCTTATCTCCACGAATTCATATCCATCAAGTCCTGTCTCGTTCAGAATCACAGGCTTGTCCGGGGCAATCGTGACCAATGTGCCGTTCGTAGTGATCTGTGTGTTATTCAGCTTTATTCCAAAGCTTGCAACCGAAGGAACTACGCTTTCTTGGTTGTTAATGACAACTTTGTAGACTTTGACTGTTGGAGGATCATTAACCACCATTCCGACTTTGCCATCCTTGTGGTGTTTGTCATCATCATTGTTGTTCCAGTTCCAATTATTGTTCCAATTGTTTCTCCAATTGCTGTTCCAGTCGTTGTTTTTACTGTCTGTTGCATTTGCAACCAAGTTTGACGTAGCCATGCCAAAAACAAGAGTTGCTGTAGCAATGACAAGCAGTATTGTTGATTTATTCATTAGTTGTATGAACATCTTACAGGTTATACCATAGATGATGTTCACAGGTACAAACAAATTCTAAAATTGTTCAGATCATGGAGTTACTTGGAGTACCGCTTCGGCAAGAGGACCGATTGGAAACTGGTTGTTCACATTTCCATCTGCAAGAATATACATGACATACATCTGTGTGTCGGTGATAGGCGGAGCCTTAGCACTGAATTGAATTGTCCTTGCAATTCCACCTGCCCCAGTTATATCACCGCTTAAAATTCCGACTATCTGCGACGAGGTGTCTGGAAATGTCTGGTATGTTGGAGTTGAGAATCCATCGTGTGATAAAATCCTCACGTCGGTCCAACCTTTCGGTATGTTGATTATCAGTCTTGATCCTGCGCTGATGACGTTTGCAGTTCCGGTGTCAAAATCCGCAATAGTTGCATTGAATGTCTTGATTGTTCCTCTTTTGATGTTTGTCATGTTTGTTATGATATCATTGTCATTGGTAGATTGGGGTATTTCTGCAAGATACACGTTGACAAGAGACGAGCCTGTATTTCTCATAGCTGAGCCGTATCCGGCCTTTCCAAACTGGCCTAATGTTGTAAACACATTTGTTTGAATCAGAATTGTCTCCAGATCATCTTGTGCTCCTGCGAGTGAGCCGGCGTTTATCTTGACTAAAAACGGAAAGACTGATTTTGGTGCGATGATTTGCGGATTTATGGTGTTCTTCCACATAAGCTGGTTTCCTGCAGGACACGACCAGAAGTTTGGAGTTGGTGGCACAGTTACTGGTGCACACGTGTTGGTGTCAAATATCTTGTCGTTTGATTGTGCTCTAGGTGTCACCGCATTTATGACAACCTTACTCACATAGATTGGTTGTGAAGTAGGGTTTACCACGTTTACCCCCCAGAGTCCCTTTTGTGATGAGTCACCAAACGTAGAAGGGATTATCATAAAGATCTCAGGTTTTGATAGTAGGGTCTGTGTCACTATGGTACCTAGGTTTTCGTTGTCTCTCAGATAGACTAGAGCAGTATCGTTACTACTTCGAATTTGTGTCTTGGTAGGCTCGTCTATTCCTTTTGCGTACGTGGTAAATGTCACATTTGTGCCTACTGTGCCGACCAGATTGTACTTCCACGAAAATATTGTTGACTCGGATGGTGCAAGATCCGAAAGTGGCTGCAGTGCAGGTGATGAAGAGACAACGACAGATGAAGGAGTAGCCACAATTGGCCCCGTCGTCACATTGAGAATTTTTGTAGTTCCAGCATTTGTAACAAATACCCACGCCGTTGCATTTTCACCTATGCTTACATCTGGCGGGTCGATCATCATCTTTATTTTGAGTCGCTCGCTTCCCCCTCCCACACCATCAAGTTTTGTAGTTTTAATGGTACCAAGTGAAGATACAAGCTTTATGTCGTAATCTCCAGGGGCCAGATACAGTGGTGTATTTTGCAATATCTCAACACCGTAGTTTGGAGCCAAGATTGCATCTGTGTAGTTTATGTCGAATTTTTGCACCTCATTTGCTGTTTTGTTGATTATCCAGAGCTTATCTATTTCAAGGGAATTAGAGCCCTGGTTTTCAACATACAGCAATAATCTATTGTTGTTTGATTCGTCAGTTGATGCAGAAACGTAAAACTTTTCTTGAATTTTTTTTATCTCGGTGTCTGCAATGGTTTGTTGAGCAGTTATCATATCTGATTGTGTCTCAATTACAAGATACGATACCGAAAGCCCAGACATCAATAGGACCAAAAAGAAAACCGAGCCTACAAGAGTTGAGATTGCTCTTTTTTGACTCACCTTGTTTCACCACTCAAAATTACAAACTCTGACGAACGTTGGCCGCCAAAATCAAGCCAAACTTGAATTGGTCGAGTCAGCGATATGTCGGAGTTGATGTCCCGACTCAGCTTTATTATCAGCCTTACCTCTTCATCCTCGTTTATTATATTGTCTGATTTTTGAACAAGGCTTGATGTAGAAACAATGCTGAATTTGCCACTCAGAGGATACTTGCCATTGAGATCGTTTGCACTTGCATCAAACGTCTTTCCTCCTGTTTGTGTATCCCATGGATGCGATACGCCATTTATCTGTACATTCCTCACAAAGACCGGATTGGGACTGACGTTTCTTACCTGCAAAACTATGAACTCAGTTCCACCATTTGCATCAAATGGCACATTGTCAGCAAATGCAGTGCAGGATGTAGTGCAGATTTTTTTGTCAAATTTGTTATCAAGTGTGGCGATTCCAGATAACTCTGCACCGTCCCTTGTGTCATAACCAGTTAACTTGATTGAATATTTAGAATACCCAGACACACCCACTGTTTGACTCACTCCACCTAGATTACTTCCCTGCACAAGATTTGCCAAAAATAAAGCGCCCGCTGTAGTTATGGCAAGAAGCATAAGCGTAGCAAAGATCTCCGAGATACCCCTTCTTTTTGATGTTCGAGACCGGCTCAAGTGTTAAACGGCCTCGCCACAGTTGAAAAGAAGTTGCCTTTTTCGGTGAGAATTGATATTTTGTATTCCGAGCTGACATATGCAGAATCTTCCCACCTTCCGGAAAAGAATAGATTTGCCGTAGTGTCAATATCAATTCCAACACGCGGTTGTATGTTTGCCCCGATGTTTCTGTCGTTGACGATTAGCTCTTGGGTGTCTGTTTTTACCACGGTGAGCTTAGAAATCGTGCTGTCCACGGTGCCCACATTTCGAAGCGAGATTGTGATCTGATCACTTGTTGGGTCAAACCGGATGTGCTCAAACACAATGTCTTCGCGGCCTCCTTCGTTTTGGTAAGTAATTCCACTTGCTAGACGATTTCCAATCTCGCCTACTTCGTTTAACCCCTTTGTAACAATCACCGTGCCCACTGGAACCACGATTGCAAGCATGAATAAGGTTCCCATGATTTGACTTACCGCGCGTCTTGTTGGATGTCTGCATAGAATCATTTGTCAGATGCACCTTCCAACTTTTTGAGCCTGTATGCAATAATCTTCTCTACTTCGGAAAGGATTTCAGCTGTGTTTTGCGACGAGATTATGGAGACATTATATTTTGCTGCAATTGATTTTGTCTTTTCCGATATTGACGAATGCCCTACCAATATTGCGATCTTTGGTGCAGTATCAAGTATCTGGATTATCTTGGAGTCAAGCTCATTATCATGCAAGTTGTTCAACATTATGAATAGAGTTTGATTTTTCTTGTCCGTTCCATATATGTCGATTCTATGATCATGACCGCTACGACCTTTTATGATATGATCCTCATCGATGGAAAATCCAAGCTTTGTGGCAATCTGTGAGAGTTCGGTTTTTAACTTGACATGATCAAATTCTGGCTTCGTTGAGCTTACTACCTTATATCCATATATGGTGACGGTTTTTGTCTCATTTACATCAAAGTCGTGTTCGAATTCTTTGCAGTGCAATCTAATGGCCGCATCATCGAATTTTTCTTTGCAATTAATGCAATAATACCAAGTAGCTGGGACACGGATTTCTTTTGCTGGATTTTTTACCAGCTTGTTACAAGATGGGCACTTTAGTTTTTCGTCTTCATCAGTGAAAGTTTTTTTCTCCCCCAGATAACCACAGCTTTTGTGCTCAAGCAGATGTAACCTTTCAATTTCAATCGAATTACATTTTGGGCAGTAAAGCCTTACATTGACTAGAAAAGAGTTTTGATGTTCGGAGCAAACTAAGAACTTGTTGAAGACAAATCGTTCCAAATTGGAACTTTGTGTAAGTTTTTCAAGAAATTCATAATTTGTTGAAGATTCTTCTATTTCCTTTAACGCAGCGTACTGAAACGTACCTTCTGTGTAGCTTACTTCTGGAATAATTATACCGTCATAGTTCTTGTTTACTGTGTCGATGAGCTTTGCAATCTTTTCCTTATTTTGTTCCCGCCACTGAGCAATTTCCTTATTTTGTTGCAATTCAGGCCCTAGTGGGATTGGCTTACCCAACGCCCTCACTCCAAATTTGCCTAGATTCGAGTCTGCCTTGTGGTTATTTTTGTTGATTTTTAATGAATTTTTGTTAATCTGGAATACTCCCAATCACCTCTAGTCATGATGAACATCACATTGAACTACGTTGTTAGATTCGACGATGTAAACAGAATGTTGTTCATTTGTACTCACAATCACTTATGAGCGATTCAGAGCCACTACAAAACATTGATTGTAAATAACTCACAGAAAGGCAGTCCTTTTATCAGAATCAAAAAGACCAACCCGCTAAATTTTGCAAAGTTCATAATAAAAAAATCAAGAGCTGTCATTAATAATGAGACTCAGTCTCAGATAACAGATTCAGACATCACAAAAATAATCAATATACGAACCGATAAAATACATTCTATAGATGATGATACATGTCTTGTTCCAAAATTCAAAACATTGAACAAAATAGAGTTTGATGATGCCGAGATTTACACAGGCCTCATCAAGGATCCAACATCAAAAAATGGAATGCGCTACATAATAATAGAACCCCAGATGAGCCGGCAAGACGAAACCAACTTCAAGGTGATTAAAAAACTCCTTATATCTGAGCTGGATATTTCACTGAACCACATCAAAACAAAAAAAGAGGCTTCGCGTGAGCTCAAAAACAAAATCCACTACCTCATAGACAAATACAACATAGAGATCCCAACAAGAAATCTTTCCAAGATAACATATTACGCAATAAGAGATTTTGTCTACCTTGGGAAAATTGAGCCACTCATGAGGGACCATATGATCGAAGAGATAAGTTGTGATGGGACAAATGTTCCATTATACATATGGCATCGCGAATTCGAGTCTGTGCCTACAAACATTTCTTTTGAAAACGAAGATGAGTTGAACAATTTTGTCCAAAAACTATCCTATATTGGAGGAAAGCATGCCTCCCTTGCAAACCCAATAGTCGATGCGTCTCTTCCCGATGGGAGTAGAATTAACATGACACTTGGCAGCGAAATCACCAAGAGAGGAAGCACATTTACCATCAGAAGATTCAGAGCAGATCCAATCACAATCATAGACTTGATACGATTCAGGACCATATCAGTCTACGAAGCCGCATATCTGTGGTTTGCAGTTGAGAACAACTCCACCATGCTCGTAGCAGGTGGAACTGCAAGCGGTAAGACAACTCTTCTCAACTCACTTTCTTCGTTTATTCGACCAGGACAAAAGATAGTGAGCATTGAAGACACACATGAGCTTAACCTCCTCCATGAGAACTGGATCCCGGCTGTGTCACGACAGAACTTTACTGACGGTCAGATAGGCGAGATAACACAGTATGACCTATTAAGAGCGGCACTAAGGCAACGACCAGATATCATCATAG
>JBDUUJ010000042.1:0-21257 GCA_039938575.1 Nitrososphaera sp.
CGGTAGGTACAACCGTCACAATGTCCGGTTCCGGCCTTATAGCTTCCCACACTGTCACATTCACGTATGACGGTGTGCCACTTACCACCAGTCCTGCAACTGTAACAACAGATACTTCTGGATCATTTTCCGGAGTTACATTTACAGTGCCTGCCTCTACAGCCAGTCCCCATACTGTTGTGGCAAGTGATGGTACCAACACCCCATCAGTTACATTTACTGTTACTTCTTCAGCTGTTTCAGATCAGAAAATTACCAGTCCAACCATAAGCGGTGGAGCCGCATCAGCGAACCATGCAGAAACAACAGGGACAACGGTAACTATCAGCGGCTCTTCGGCTGATGGATCATCAGTTCATATAATCACATCTAAACTTACCTCACAATTTACAGGTGTAAGTGTAAGTACACTATCAAATCCAGTGTACTTTGATGTCCTAGTGGTGGGGATATCAGACGGAACTGCAAATGTCTGCATTACCCACCCGAATGTAGTTTCAGGCTCGACCATGGAATACTGGACTGGTAGTTCATGGGCAAGTGCTACAGCCATATCGGTATCAGGAACAACCATCTGCGGAAACATTCCTGTTTCAGCCCTGACAGGTACCAATATTAGCATAGGCTCACCTTCTTCTACCGGCGGTGGAGGTGGTGGGGTCGGCGACAGGACGCCACCATCCATTGTAACGACATTTGGCAGTACGGACTATCCGGTATCAATTGGGGGCTCGTCATATACCGCAGAGCAGCTAAACGGCCCTGTCCTGACCAAAACCGTAGGAACCTTCTCCCCGCTGAGGATAAAGCTGCTGCTTTATGATAACGGAGGACCGCAGAACATATCCCATGTAGAAATGTATGTAAACAGACATGGCACCACCATACTAAATGACCTGACTGAAACTTACATAATGTGGGACAACAACAATGTCAGAATCATCAATCCACACGGAATACTCTCTGATGGGACAGTCACATCGTCCATACAGGGCAACAAAAATCTGTTTACATTTGATGTGACATTTGCAAAAGAGTTTGACACATCGGATATTGTGTTTGTCGCATGGGATGCCAATAGAAACCCCATGAAGGTTCTGGTGCAGGATGCAATCAGGGTCATACCTGCAAAGACAGATGTGCTGCCACCACAACAAACCACAACCAAACCTGCTGCAGACACTATCACACCAGATCAAACCACAACCAAACCTGCTGCAGACACTATCACACCAGATCAAACAATTACAATAAAACGATGGGCCGGATTTGACTCTGAATCTGCCACAGACGGGGATCTCCTCGAGTCCCTTGGAATAAAAACAGACGGCTCCAAAAACTATGCCATACCTTCCTGGGTAAAAAACAGTCTTGGCAGGTGGGCTGCAGCCGATAAAATAACCCCCGATGATCTTGCCAGGGCCATAAAGTATCTCTACGAGAAAGGAGTTCTCGTATCAAAAAATTAACACATGGCACTGTAGACGCAATGCGCCCTGAATTCATTGGTGTGGTTTCTCAAGGGATGGTTGAAGGCACATCAGGGTTCGGTATTGCTTGAATTCCTCTGCAGAATTGTGTGTCTTTGCGGAAGCCACTTGATCCAAGTCTTATGTTGTGCCGTGCTATTCTGCGCCATACTATATGTGATATTTTCAAACTATTTGAGAGCAAATTCAGAAATAATTTTTAAAAAACACACAACTAAAGCCGAATCAAGATTATATCTCAAATTTTTGGATATTAATGCTCGTTTTGTATCTTTTTTATCACAATGTCAAGTTACGATCCGGCACTTTCTGGAGAAGGATATGAAAAATAGATGAATGCTAAAAGCTCGTCCTTTGACAGATCATTCAAAAAATCCTTGAATTCTTGGATTTTCTCAAATTCTTTCTTGTCTGATCTTTTCACTAATTCCTGAAATACCGATTTTCCATCGAGGTAAGTCTTATCTGGCCGCCGCGAACATCGATCAGATTTGATCTTTGTAATTCTTCCTCTTCGTTTGCCACAATCTCGCTGTGCGGACCAAGAAAGTACGGCTCACAGTCTCGTCTTGGAGTTGCGGAAAGACATTTTGCAATAGATACATTTCCTTTTGGAGATGGATTTGACTCGTGGCCGGTTCGGAATCTTTTGCACCTAACAGTAGCAAGATGAACTTGTCCACTTAGTTCAATTGTTGTATTTTCTCATAATTACGGCCATTTCAATTTCCTATTTCCTAATGGGTATTTGGGTTTTAAAGCAGATTCGGAAATTAGTCGGCCCGTGCCACGCCATAACTGAGGCACACGCCCATGGCAGGCAGCATTATGTTGAATATCATGACCTGGTCGGGCGTTAGGTTCAGTAACCCCTCGATTCCGGCGCTTCCCACACGGTCAAGTCATCTGACGAAGACTTGAACCTTATAATTAAAGCAACCCCATCAAAATCTGAGATTGAAGTTTCTTGGCTCAGGCAAGGTAAAGGATGTATATGATCTCGAAGACGGCAGACTACTCTTCAAATTCAGCGATAGAGTGTCTGCATACGATGTCAAATTTCACGATCCAATTCCGCATAAAGGTGAAGTACTCTGCAAATTTGCAGAATTCTGGTTCAACAAACTTCCAGTACCAAATCATTTCGTGAAATCTGTTTCAAAAACTGAAATTATAGTAAAAAAAATGCAGATGATCCCAATAGAATGCGTCGTACGGGGTTATTTTTATGGCAGTCTGATCACTAGGTGGAAGGAAGGTCAAGTTACAATTCCAACTGGTACAAAAACCGAAATTGCAGCAAAATTGCCGACACCAATCTTTGATCCTACGACAAAGGCAGAGCATGATGAGCCAATTGACAAAGAACTAGCAATCAAGCGTAATCTCGTAACCGAAGGTGAGTTTGATTGGCTCAAATCAAAATCAATCGAAATTTACAACCTCATGTCTAAAACTGTAGATGCTGCGGGCTTCATCTTGGCCGACCTCAAACTTGAGTTCGGAAAACTCGATGGTCAGATCCTGCTTGGTGACTCGATCGGACCTGATGAGTATCGAATGTGGCCAAAGGAATCCTATGAAATAGGTAAGATACAAGAAGCATATGACAAGCAGATATTACGTGACTGGTTGACTGCCAACGGTTATCAAAAACAGTTCGACGATGTAAGAAAGCAAGGAAAAGAACCAATTGCACCGTCAATACCAAAAGACATCATAGAGAAAATGTCACAGCGCTATATTGCGTCATACGAAAAAATTACCGGCAAGACTCTCTGAGCACAATTTTTTAATTTCAACTCGAATTCTATTTTCTCAAACCTTGTTTTTTGGCAATTTTGCACCTATTTAACAACCATTGCCGCCAGATCCGCCAAATTTCCAAAATTTTTTAAATTAATTGTATTGTTATTAATTATTTAATTATGATATGATAATTCTTTTATTATAACTAATATTTTAGTAGCAGTTGAACAAAATTTAGAATTGCTTTAAAATTTGTCGTAACATAAAAAAATTAATGCGAATAGACAACAAAAAATGATGCAACGATCTTTTAGCTGAATTCAGGATTTGCAAATATCATGTCAACACTACTCGAAAAACAAATCAGGATCAACAGAGTCATGACGATTTCTGTTGAACAAGCTCGCGCCTTAGAAGATCCGGCAAGAGCGAAAATTGTGGAAATACTCTATCACAAACAGCTCACCACAGAACAGATTGCAAAAGAACTTCAAAAAAATGGTTACAGCAAAGCTCTCACTACAATTCGTCACCATCTGGACATTCTAAAGGAGGCTGGGCTCATCGAAATTGTTAAAATTGAAGAAGTGAGAGGTGCCGTCGCAAAATTCTATGGAACATCCATAAAGTTAATTTCGAATCACTCTTCAAAAGACTTTGACGCAAAATATTCCGCAATGATAAAAACAACATCTGCAAAAATCGAAAAAATTCTTGAAAGCATTGTAAAAAAACCGGCACTTCAAAAAAAGACAGAAACCGCATACAACGAATTCGTCTTGACAGAAATAATCAACAGAGCAGTCGCAAATGTCCTTGAAAACAAAGACTTTGCAGCTCATAAAAAACTCAAGTAACTTCGATTACAAACAATCCTTTTGTTTTTGGATCTTGCAGCATTTTTACGAGTTGTCTTGGTATCTCATCACAAGCCTTGTCACAACTTATTGCCAAAGTTCTAGGACACAAAAAATTACTCTTCCTAATCACAATATCGTGCGGATTCTCAAGTACGAGATCCTCATGTCCCTTTCCAACGATCTGAAATGATTTACCGTTTACCTGGATCGTGATCTTGATGTTTGAATCCGATCGCCTAATCATCCTTTTCATTCTTTCCGGTATTCCATTACAGCCACATTCTGCGCCTACGCCAATTATGCAGTCGCCCTGCAAAGTAAGATCCGGCTCAGTCGTGATTTCAATCGTCCTTGGGTGATTCGCCCTCACATTTTTGTGACCATAAAACGGAATCTCAAATCGCACGATCGACGCACAACTAGACTTAAATTAAACTTTCAAAACATGAAAAACAGAATTGCTTCCTGCTCAACAAGGTTATGATAGAGCCATCACCATATTTTCGCCGGACGGTAGACTGTATCAAGTAGAATATGCGATTGAAACAGTCAGACGTGGTGCCATAGCTGTGGGAATCAAAAGCAAAGATGGCGTAGTTATTGCAGTAGAAGAAAAACCTCGCAAATTGCAAATTTCAGAATCAACACATAAGATATTTCAAATCGATGAACACATCGGATTTGCAGCAGCAGGTTACATTCCAGATGCAAGAAGCCAAGCTGACGCTGCACGATTCTTTGCTCAAAGCAACAGAATAGTATATGATGAACCAGTCGATGTGGAAGCGGTAGCAAAACACCTTGCAGACCAATGTCAGCAATACACGCAGTTTGGTGGTGCAAGACCTTTTGGTGTCGCACTAATCATAGGCGGTGTAGATTCACAAAACTCCTTATTTCTGACTGATCCAAGCGGAACGTACATCGCATATGATGCGGTAGCAATTGGTGCCGGATCGGATCAGGCAAACGACTTTTTAGAAAAAAATTACAAGCATGATATGTCACTTGAAGATGCATCGGCACTTGCAACAGCATGTATCTATATTGCAAGCGAGCAAAAAGAAGGAACGGATCACATCAAGATGTCCCACATCAAAACATCAACAAAACAATTCGAAAAAGTAAGTCAAGATCAAATCGCTCATTATGCAAAAATAGGCAAACAAAAGTTCCCAATTCCAAATAGCTAAATTTTCAATATTGAATCTCTCAGTCGCAATACCGGATTCTTGTCTTAAGGATGAGGCAACCAAACTAGACAAGTCACGTAAAGTCTCAATTATTGCAAGAACTTGTGCAATATTTGGCGTCCGCAGTATTTACATTTATGAAGAAAGTGGTGGCTCAAGCTCTGACCGCTTTCTTTTGTCTACCATTCTGCGGTATTTGGAAACACCGCAATATCTGCGAAGAGAGCTGTTTCCAAAAATCGACGAACTCAAATATGCCGGTATACTGCACCCTCTACAAATTCCACACCACTCGTTATCATCAAATCCAAAAGATCTTAAAATAGGCGACATCAGAGAAGGCGCAATTATTCACTACAAAGGAAAAAAGTTCATAGATATCGGAATACGTCAAATGATTCCATATTTTGGAAAAGAACGTGACAAAAAACGTATCACAGTTCAAATCAAAACTCTAGCACCACACATCACGATCAAAGAAATTTCCGAAGATCAGATAAAACAATACTGGGGTTACAAAGTCAAAGAAAGATCGAATCTCATAAAACTACTTGAAGAGTGGAACGGCTCAATCATAATGACATCAAGAAAGGGAAGACCAGCTACATTAGAACAAATAAATCATTTAGTGCATGTAGACAAACCACTACTTGTAGTGTTTGGAGCGCCAGATCGTGGATTGTACGAGATACTGGGCACAAAGATAAACATCAAAGGAGCAAAGTCCTTGAACTTTTTCCCCGATCAGGCAACTGAGACGGTACGCCTAGAGGAGGCCATGCTAGGTATACTTGCAATTCTCAACTTTGTAAACTCAAATTAGACTAGTTTTATTTCAAAATAATGATGCCTCAAAAAAAGTTTCTTGCATTAGCAATTATCATCGGAGTCATCGGCGTAATAATTGGCGGAATTACAATCTTTTTTTCACTGGGCAAAGTTGTAACTCCATAACTTTCGTTATCCCTAGGTATATAATGGGGTTAACAAATGTTTTCGATTATCCATGGGCCATAGAAAACACAGCCAACCACGACGTGGTAGTCTTGCGTACCTTCCTAGAGGACGTGCTAAAAGCATGGAAGCAAGAATCAGAACCTGGCCGTCAATTTCAGCTGAACAACCAAAGTTGTCAGGCTATGCAGGATTCAAAGTTGGCTGTATTCAAATCGTAAGTATAGATGACAGAGAAAAAACACCAAACCATGGAAAACAACTCGTAAGTCTTGGAACGGTTGTTGCAACTCCACCAATCTCGATAATAGGAATCAGAGGATATCGTAACGACATTTACGGCTCACATGCATATTTTGATGTCTATAGCCCAGACATGCCAAAAGAAGTCTCTCGACTCGTAACAATAAAACCAAAAGAAGGCAGCTTGGAAAGAGCAGAAAAACTTCTTAATGCAATAGATGAACTTTATGCCATAGTCGCAGTTTTTCCAAACAATGCAGGTCTTGCACAAAAAAAACCATATGTCTTTGAAGTTGCAGTGCAAGGTGGAGATATCAAAAAACAATTTGAATTTCTAAAAAGTCACTTTGGCAAACAAGTCAAAGTGGAAGACGTCTTTGAGCTTGGTGCGAATGTGGATGTCGCATCAATTACAAAAGGCAAAGGATGGGAAGGACCAATCACCAGATGGGGTGTCAAGAAAAAACAACATAAATCAAGAAAGAGCGTAAGGGCGCTTGGTACATTGGGACCAATTTCACCATCTAGCATCATGTATACGGTACCTCGTGCAGGACAACGAGGATTCCACCAAAGAGTTGAATACAATAAACGAATAATGATCATGAGCAATACTGAGAAAAATGAATACAAGATCAATCCGGCTGGTGGATACAAGCACTATGGTTTTGTAAATGGCGACTATGTAGTTTTGAAGGGCTCGATCCCTGGAACTTACAGACGACTCGTCAAATTCAGAACTCAAATCAGAAATATCCCATCGAAGATTCTCAAACCGAACATCTTGGAGATTGTAGTATGAAAACACAAGTACTTTCGTTGACTGGAGCCAAACAAGAAGAAATTGAATTACCCAAAGTATTTCAGACTCCGTTCCGTGAAGATCTGATTCATCGTGCTTATGTGAATTTGGATTCACACCACTATCAGAGACAAGGCAGACACCCCACTGCAGGCATGGATGTGGTCGCAATGTCCAACGACCCGCCGACAGGTCATGGTCAAGCAAGGGTAGCAAGAATCCGTGGTGGCGGCCCAAGACGTGGCCAGGCAGCAGGAGTGGCAATGGTACGAGGCGGTCGACAGGCGCATCCGCCACTATCGGAAAAAGTAATTTACAAAAAACTAAACAAAAAAGAAAGACGGCTCGCACTTTGTTCGGCTATCGCAGCTACTGCATCAAAGGATCTAGTCGCCTCACGTGGACATTCTGTAAGTAAAATAGAATCATTCCCGATCGTGGTTTCAGATGACCTAGAAAAGATCTCAAAAGCCAAAGAGATCTCCAAAGTCTTTGACGCATTGAATCTTACTGCAGACATTGAAAGGCTGGAATCTCGTAAGGCTCGCTCCGGCAGATCTGTCATCAGAGGCAGAAAAACGAAGACAGGAAAAAGCATTCTGTTTGTTACCAAAGATCCAAAATCCCTTGCAAAAGCATGTGGTTCATTTTTAGGTGTGGATGTGAGAGCCGCAAGCGACCTATCGGTTCTTGATCTTGCACCAGGCTCTCAGCCAATCAGATTGACAGTTTACACAAAAGCCGCATTAAACGATCTGGCAAACATCAAATCACCACACTTGAAACTAATGGAGGTATTACAATGAACACCAACCAAGCAACAAAAATAATTCTAAGACCCCATATCACAGAAAAAACCTTCGCGCTTATTGAAAAAGATAGCAGAATTTGTTTTATCGTTGACTCTAAAGCAAACAAGTTCCAAATCAAAGAAGCAATACAGACTCTTTACGCGGAAAATGTTATTGATATAAACACTGCAAAGACGATTTCTGGCAAAAAGGCGTTTGTCAAATTTGAATCCGTCGAAAAAGCCAGAGACCTAGCCACAAAGATAGGAATGCTATAATATGGAACCTCAAACTTCAACTCTACAGGTGTTAAAGAATGGTTAAGGAATTTGATTATCGAGGAATCCCTCTAGAGCAACTCCAGAGCATGTCGCTAGAGAAACTCTTCGAGATATTCCCGGCAAGAGCAAGGAGATCGCTCACACGTGGTATTACAGACGGCAAAAGAAAACTCATAGAAGAAATAAAGCTTGAAAAAGCTGGCAAATCAAAGAATCCAATCAAGACACACATTCGCGACTTGATTGTTCTTCCTTACATGGTGGGTGTTACAATTAACGTATTCTCAGGAAAGGAATTCGTGCCGGTCACAATCACACCACAAATGATTGGACATTATATCGGCGAATATGTTAGAACAAACAAAAGAGTTGTTCATGGAGCACCTGGAGTTGGTGCATCCAGATCAAGTCTGTATGTGCCATTGAAGTGAATATTATGCCCGATTTTGATTACGCTTTTGCAAATTTCGACTCTACAAAACACGTCCGTGCAGCAGTTAGAGAAAAAGACATTTCTCCAAAACATGCACGTGAGATAGCAAAAATGATCAAAGGACTCCCGATAGAAAAAGCACGCGACTACCTGCAAGAAGTAATTGCATTAAAACGCGCAGTTCCATTTAGAAGATACAAAAATGAAGTTGGTCACAGATCCGACACCGGAGTAATGTCAGGTAGATATCCACAAAAGGCTGCAAAAGAATTCATCAAACTCCTCGATAACTTGGAGGCAAATGCCGAATACAAAGGCATGGATCTTGACAGGCTCAAAATAATCTCTGCAGTGTCACACAGGGGCGTACTCATCAAAAGATTCACCCCACGTGCAATGGGAAGAGCTACTCCAAAAAACAACACATTGACACATATCGAGCTGGTGGCTCAGGAGGCATAGAATTGTCATCAATCAAAAACGTAATCAAAGATAACTATAACATGATGCTACTCAAAGATTATCTTAGATCTGCAATTAAAGAAGCAGGATTCTCACACGCAGAAATCTCAAAGACGCCAACTGGAACTAGAGTGGTCCTTCACGTGACAAGACCTGGAATTGTAATTGGAAGAAAGGGAACTGGAATCAGAGAGCTTACAGAAAAACTAGAAAAGGACTTTGGACTGAAAAATCCACAAATAGCAGTCAATGAAATAACACAACCCGAGCTTACCGCGAGTGTGATGTGCAATAGGCTTGCATCATTAATTGAGCGTGGAACTGCGTTTAGAAGAGCCACTATGTGGTCCTTACAACAAATAATGAATGCAGGTGCAATGGGCGTACAAATTACAGTGTCTGGCAAACTCAGAGGTGACAGATCCTCTTTTGAAAAACATTCCGCAGGAATTCTTCCGCGTGCAGGACACCACGCAAGAATGGTGGTAGATGAAGACATTGCACATGTGCCTACTCCAATGGGTTACATAGGAGTTAGAGTCAGA
Organism: Nitrososphaera sp.; assembly: GCA_039938575.1. Taxonomy (GTDB): domain Archaea; phylum Thermoproteota; class Nitrososphaeria; order Nitrososphaerales; family Nitrosopumilaceae; genus Nitrosotenuis. The sequence goes on from JBDUUJ010000042.1 coordinate 9,804, forward strand.
ATTGCAAGAAAGGAAAAACACATACCAGAATTTGAGCTAAAGGGCGTAAAGGAGGAAAAAGCAGAACGTGAAGAAAGAGAAAGACTCAGACTCGAAAAAGAAGAAGAGGAACGAAAAGCAAGAACCGAAAGCGAAGAAGTTAAACTAATAGCGCAAAAAATCGAAAATATGGACCTTATGGAAGAAGTGGAGGAAAAACTGAAGTAAGATGGCTCGACTAAAAATGAAATCCATTCGAGAGCTAAACGAACTTGATCTTAAACAAAGACTAGAAGAGGCTCGAGTCGAGCTTGCAAAGCTGAGAACGGATGCAGCAAAAGGAACATTGCGCAAAGAAAGTGGAAAAATCCGAGCAATGCGAAAAGAAGTCGCACGCATGCTCACAAGGCTAAACGAGTTGAAACAAAAATGATGGGGAATTTGGTGAATGATGAATTGATAGGATTGCAGACAAAAATAATAGAGTCGACAAACAAATCGATCGTAGGGCTAGAAGGAAAAATAGTTGATGAAACAAAGTCGATGTTAACTCTTCAGACTATTCGCGGCTTTAAGATGATTCCAAAGCAACACAATACTTGGGAATTTACAAACAATGGCCAAAATATCATAATTGATGGTAGTCTCATTGCAAAAAGACCAGAAGACAGATTGAAGGTGAAAGCATGAAAGAAACCGAACAAAAACAAGTATACAAAGGAATTGTGATGGACAACGGAAGACCACTTAGTATTAGGGGCAAACTCTTTGAAGGTAAAGTAGTTAGCGCAAAAAACAAGAACACCGTCGTGATTCAACGTGAAAACCCACTGTACATCAAAAAGACAAAAAGATACGCAAGAAGCAAGAGCACAATTCATGCATACAAATCATCAAAACTTGAGATCAAAGAAGGGACTGTGGTCGTAGCTGCAGAATGTAGGCCGATTGCCAAATCTGTGTCGTTTGTAGTAGTGGAGGTCAAATCATAAAATGTCCGCAGGAAAAAGTCGTGCAGTATCTGCCAAAGGAGTCCAAGAATTCAGACCTTATGTCACAAGAGCACTCCCAGTTGGAGCAAGAATCAACTGTGCCGACAACACGGGAGCAAAAATTCTTGAAATAATTATGGTGAAGCACACAAAAACAAGAACCTCAAGATATCCAGCAGCCGCGGTAGGTGATTTTGTTAATGTAGTGGTAAAAAAAGGACCAGCCGAATTAAGAAAACAGATTTTCGGCGCAGTAATAATCAGACAAAAATATCCAATTCGTAGACTAAATGGAGTCCGCGTATCTTTTGAAGATAACGCAGCTGTTCTTGTAACACCAGAAGGGGAAATCAAAGGAACGGATATCAAAGGACCAGTAGCAGCAGAAGCCTCAGAAAAATGGCCAAGAGTAGCTAATTTGGCGTCAATGGTGGTATGAGATGAAGCCGACGAATATTCGAAATAGGACAATTTATGGCGCTTCGCATTTTACACGTAGCAAGCAGTTGTGCAGCCATCTCTCAAAGGAACTGCGACAAAAATACAATAGAAGTAGCATCAGAGTCACAGAAGGCGATACTGTGCGCGTAATGCGTGGAGAATTCAAAGGTGTAACAGGCAAAATCATCAAAGTTTCTACAGAGAAAAATGGTGCAGCGGTTGAAGGAATAAAGAAAGAAAAACTCAAAGGAGGAAACCTGGATGTTTTCATTCATACATCAAATCTTTTGGTAACTGACATTAATACCGAAGACAAGTGGCGACAAAACAAGCTCGAAGGTAAAAATCCCAAACCTCCAAAGGAGCCAAAGCCCAAAGAAGTGACCAAAAAGGAAGAAAAACCAAAACCAGAATCAAAACCACAACCAGAATCAAAACCAAAACCAGAATCGAAACCAAAACCAAAGCAAGAAAAACAAAAAAAATCAAAAACAATCAAAAAAGAATCAACAAAAGAAAAATCACAAAAACCAAAAGTAACAAAGAAAAAAGACAAATCTAAATCAAAAAAGAGGGTTAAGTAATGCCAAGGATAGCAGGAAGTAAAAAACTCAAAAGACAAATGGCTCCGATGTTCTGGGGAATCTCAAGAAAGAAGCCCAGATTCGTCACAACTGTAAGACCAGGCCCCCACTCAAAGCATTATGCTATACCGTCACTTGTATTTTTGAGAGACACGCTCAAACTAGTTACAACCGCACGTGAGGCAGAGTATGCAATTTACAACGGCAAAGTCAAAGTTGATGGCGTCACAAGAAAATCAATCCATCACGGTATTGGGCTAATGGATGTAGTTGAACTTGATGGCGTGTCTGATGTTTACAGGCTTGTTCCAAAATCAGGTCATCTCTTGGAGCCAATCAAAATTAAAAATACTGAAAAATCTGTTAAACTAGTTAAAGTCACAAGCAAAACTACCATTAAGAACAAAAAGACGCAACTTGGATTCCACGACGGCCGTTCACTTATCTCCGACATTGACATAAAAGTGGGCGATTCATGTCTTATTCAAGTTCCCGAACAAAAAATCAACGAAGTTCTCAAATTGGAAAACGGCGCCAAAGTCTTAGTCACAAAAGGAATAAACGCAGGACAACTTGCCGAAGTTAAAGAAATTCGAGAGGGTACATTCGTTCTTCCAAAACGTGCACTACTTTCATTTGGCCAACGTGAAATCGAAATTCCTACGGATCTGGTGATGGTAGTTGGTAAAAAGGAGCCGATTATTCAAATAGCGTGATACTATGTCCGAAAACCCAATGAGACAAATTAGATTGGAAAAAGTAGTCCTCAACATGGGCGTGGGGAAATCTGGTGAGGCAATCGAGATTGCAAAAAAAGCACTTGATCAAATTACTGGCAAAAAATCATGCGCCCGCGACGCAAAAGCAACACAAAGAGACTGGGGCGTGAGAAAAGGAGAGCCTATTGGTGTCGCAGTAACTGTGCGAGGTCAAGACGCCGCCGTTCTGCTTAAACGATTATTCGAGGCTGTAGGAAACAGAATCAAAGGTAAATCCTTTGATAATTTTGGAAACGTATCATTTGGAATCAAAGAACACATCGACATTCCAGGAATCAAGTATGACCCACAAATTGGAATTCTGGGACTTGAGGCAGCAGTTACGCTTACAAGACCCGGATTTAGCATCCGTGTTCGTAGCAGACACAAAGCAAGTGTTGGAAAACATCATAGAATCACAAAAGACGAAGCAATTGAGTTTTTAACTAGGGAGTTTGGGGTGGCAATAGTATAATGAAAGACCGAACATACCAACACACAGGAAGAAAAGAGCACAAATTCGGTAAAGGCTCAAGATGGTGTAAAAGATGCGGAGACTATACAGCAGTAATTCAAAAATATAACCTTATGATATGCAGACGCTGCTTCCGTGAAGTAGCAGATTCGTTAGGATTTGCAAAATATAGGTGAGAGAAATGCCGGCAACTAATATAATCGCAAATCTCTTTAATACACTGTACAACAACGAGGCACGAAGGAGAACCGAATGCGTGATCCTGCCAACCTCAAAGCTTGCAGTAGAAGTGCTAAAAACACTGCAAAAGCACAACTACATTGGTGAATTTGAACACATTGAGGACAACCGTGGAGGCAAATTCAAGATCCAGCTGCTTGCACACATAACAAAGTGTGGTGCAGTTACACCAAGATTCAAGGTAAAGAAAAACGAGTTTAACGAGTGGGAGCAACAATATCTGCCAGCATACAACCGTGGCATGCTCGTGGTGACTACAAACCAAGGCGTAATGTCGCACCATGAGGCTCAAAACAAAGGAATTGGAGGCTTTTTGCTGGGGTATGTCTACTAAACAAGTCGAAATTTTTGAGGCTACATTTGACGTTCCTCAAAAAGTCAAAGTTTCACTAAACAAGCACATGTTGCACGTGGAAGGACCACTGGGCAAGACTTACAAGAACTTTAAGAAAATACCAGTGAATCTCGAAGTAAAAGACAACAAAGTCACAATAAAGGCAATAAACGAACGAAAAAAATACCGTGCAATAGCAAATACAGCATTTTCATTAATTAGAAATCTTTGTGAAGGTGTAGTTGAAGGCTACACAGTAAAAATGAAGATAGTCTACGCACACTTTCCAATAACTGTAAAAACCAAGGACAACCTCGTTTTGATTGAAAACTTTCAAGGTGAGCGGGCTCCACGTGTTGCAAAGATTCACGGCGCAACCAAGGTTGTCTCAAAAGGAGACGATATCACAATCACAGGCCCAGTACTAAATGATGTCACACAAACTGCTGCAGAGATCCAGTCTGTGACCAAAGTGAAAAACAAAGACCACCGAGTCTTTTTGGATGGTATCTACCAGTACTACAAGGCAAAAGGCATCGAAAAATAATTCTCTTCCAAGTTTTTGCCAACTAGTAAGGATTAAATCGCATACATCAAGGTACAAACGTGTTGCCACCCTAGCTCAGCGTGGTAGAGCGCCTGACTGTTAATCAGGGGGTCGTCAGTTCAAGTCTGACGGGTGGCGCATAATCTTTCTAAATTCGAGTTCTGAAAGATTGTCTTTTGAATCTGTAATCTCATTTAAGGCCGAAATCACTTTCAAGTTTTCAAACATTTCTAAATTCGAATTTTGAAATATTGATCGTTGCAACCATTTAGTTTATTCTCTTAGACCATTGCGATCTAATATTTGATCGAATATACTCATCATGCAGGAGGTTTACATTGGCCAGAACTAGAAGGGCCAATCGTTATTGTATCGATTGTGGTGGGAGACTGACTTACTACCCACGCCTTTCCAACCCAAAGGCGCCAAACGAACATCGGGTCTTGGTGTATGCATGCCCTGACTGTACCAAAGACTTTGAAAAACCAAAACTGCTCTCAATTAGGAGAAGCCAGGTAGAGGATCCATTAGAAACGATCGAAATCGCTATTATTCAGACTCGAGAAAAACTCCAACTATCTCATAACTCGCAGCAAGCCTAGTCTGGTACGAAATTAAATAACCTGACAGGAAAAATCAGCATGAAAAAATCGGTTCGTTACATGGCTTGGTTTGTTTTACCTGTCAAAAACGTAAAATCGGCGCATACGAGCACCTTGCGCACAAAGCAGGAAAAATCGGAAAAGAACACACCGCATTGGAATTCAGAGAATGTGTGGCTGATGACATGGATGCGAAATTTGATATGTCGTTTACACAAAAAATCAAACTCGAGCTGGCGAAACTCTGTTCCTTTCTTGGATGGCATTCAAGTCACGTGCACATCGGAACCGTGTAAATTCAAAGATGCTCAAAGACCAACTCCTGTCTACAATTGGCATGAATTTAATGCCTTTTGATCCAAAACGGATGCTTTATAGCGATTTTAAGATTTGCGATGTCTAAAACTTTGGTTTTGACCATAGTTTTGTTCAAAATGGGTGGGTCTTTTTTGACAAAACTAGGGTCAAAAATTAGAATACATACGCATGATCACATGCAGGTAAATTGAAATCTCTAGGCCAAGACACAGATGAAATCGACAAAAAATGTAGAATATGTGTCTGAAAAAGCCGTTTTTAGGGGGGTTTAGCTTTTGTTCGTGACAAAAATAGTTTTGATGTCTTTAGCTGGGTAATGGGGGTGTTTTGGAGATTGCCTGCAATAGTTACGAACAAATGTTAAACCCCCTGCAAAAATGACCATTTTTGAAAAAATCAACTCGTTCGTAAATGGCAGCATTGGTGGAGGGGGTTTAACATTTACGAATGGATTGCTACCGACCAAGTCCGGTAGATTCTTCTGGTTTCCTTGGACGCATTACGATCGCCACAGGCGTAACTTTCCATCTCTGATGTGATTTTTGGAGCAAAGATGACTTAATTTGTCCATATATGGTTATACAAGGACATGAAAGTTAGAAAAGCGCCAAAGGCAGCTTATGAAGATTTTAGAAAATACTTTGCATTTTCATGCGTCGACTTGATAATTTTTCATGGAAATTCCGTTCTTCTGACTAGGCGTACTAGATCTCCCTACAAGGGGTACTGGCATCTTCCAGGTAGCATGATTCACAAAGGAGAGAGTATGCTTGACGCAATACACAGATCGGCAAAAGAAGAACTAAACCTGGAAGTAAAAATCAAAAAATTTGTAGGCGTCTACGAAAGTCTAGATCGATATAGACACGACATATCTCATGGATATGTTGTCGACATTAAATCGGGTAGTCTTAAAACCGACTATCAGAGTAGCGAGTATGGGTTCTTTAGCAGGCTTCCTTCAAAGACGATCCCGCACCACAAACTGATGATTCATGATGCTCGACAATGTCGACATGCGTAAAATTCGCTTATTTCCAAATTCGAATTTAGAAATAGCGTTCATGGATCAGTTAATTAAGCAGAAATGATTGATTGAAAATATGGCTGGTAAAATCCTAGGACTTGTGGCAATCACAATGTTGCTATCGACCATACTGATAATGGCCTTATCTTATGATCAATATGCAGAAGCCAAACCTTCATCCAAGTCACCAAAACACAAGTACAGCAAATGGCATTCAAACAAAGTCTGCAGCGACAAACTCTGCGAAGGAAATTCCTTTTACAAGGTTCCAACCAAAATAGGCCGTGGCTCGCCTCACAGATAAGGGGTCACTCTTCACTTTTTATCTATGTATCATTTCAAATTAGACATATTTCAAAATTCGAGTTTTGAAATATGTCTAAATGGATTGATTTAATTATTGATGTTGGAAGCCACTTTATGCTAAAGATTGTAGCATTGTTGATGGTTAGTGTGCTACTGTCTGTGCCATTGATTACTGCTATTGAAACAGGACTTCGCTGAGGCAAAAAAATCAGTAACCAAACAACAACGACACAAGTATTCTTGGTCGGAAAAAGTGTCTGGTGACCAGTTATGCGAAGGCTCCACATACGAAAAATGGAATCTAAAATACAGAACAGTCAAGTCTCCATATGACACGTATGTGGACGATGAACTATTAAAGATCAAATCTAAGCCATCTAAATAAATTAAAAATTAGGGTTTTTCTACCGTGAAAGTCCCCTGATTACAGCTTCGCCCTTTCTTAAGCCTATTGTGGTGTCGTTGATTGAGCAGAGCTGATCCCCGCACACCTTGGCTGGCGTTCTATTTTTCTTCGAGGTGCCAACATCTTTGAGGTATGTGCCTTTAGATTTTTTGGCCTCTGCATTTGGCACCAAGTCGATTGCAGCTGCAATAGTTCCCAACAGTAATAGTACAGCGGAAAATATTGCGGCAGACATAAGCTTATTCATGATTACCATACACATTATCTGGATTATTAAACTAATCTGAGAAATCGTATCTGGAAAAATTTGTCCGGATCATGTTTCATTTCTCCAAATAGTTGGTAGTTTTTCGATCTTTTCTATGATCTCCAGTGCTAGATCATTATTTCTTTCCTGTAGTGCTACAGAAAAATCATAGCCAAGTTTTATTGCCTCTGGAGAAAGATCTTTGAGGTTTGTCAGATCGCGACCTTCTAATCTTATCCGTTCGCCTAGCGCACAAGTTTTCCAATTGTCTGAAAGATCTTGGTGGCTTTGTGTGAGTTTTTCTTGCAACATTGTACGCCATTGGACCAGCTTCATCTTTTTGATTAGTTGTTCGGTTTTTTGTGAATAGAAAACTCTCACAGCTTTAGAAAACTCTGCAAATACTTGAACTTTGTTCTATTTGACACTGTATAGTTGGCAGTTTCAACCGCTAACTATACAGTGTCTTCTATTTTTTATTCGTTAATATTGCGTCTAATGCATCGGACAGCTTTTCAAAACCATATTTGTTGATGAGTATGGATAGTTCTTTTACAATTAACGCTTTTTCAGATTCTGCATTGTTGTATGAACTGTTTTCCAAGGTTTGAGGATTCACTTTGAACATGTCTAACTCGGCCTCAAATTTTTTCTGGCCTTCCTTGATTCTCTCAAGCGTAGACACCTTGTGTTGAAGATGTGCATTAACGAACTTCATGTACTGATCGGCATTCCTCGTATCTTCACGCGCTTCAATGAATTGTTCTTTTACTTTTTCTGCGTGATCTCTCGTATCGGTTTGTACACTGAGTGCTCTTTTTGGATTTTCAGGATCCAATTCGTCTTTGCTAGTTATTCTATTTAGATAGCGTCTTGACACATCTAATTTTATAATATTCATATCTAATATGGGGTATTCTGTACCGTACGAACAAACATTACCAAGGCAGCCGCGCCTCCAAATTCAACTCTTTGTTAAATCTAGTTTAGCAAGATTCTATTAAGAAATGAGACTGTGATTCAGGCATGGAAGAGTTGGAACTAAGACTACAAGTCCCAAAAAAACCAACTGACACTCAATTACGAATAATTGAAGAATGTTTCAAAGAGATGCCGGTAGAAGAGATCTTGCTTGGCCTCAAGTTTGCAAAAAACAGATGGTCTGCAAAAGATGCCGGAGTGCTCAAAGTGGGACGAAAAAGCATAATCCAAAAAGAAGTTCATTCTGTTACAAACGAACAAGCACAATGGAGATTGAAGAATTGGAAGATGATGATCTCAAACTATCGACGACGTGGATACAGCTACCCAACAATCTCTCGAATCAAGAAAATACTAATTGAAAAAAGTAAAAAAAAATCTAGATAACCGATTTTCTTTTTTGGAGTATTTCTGTAGGCAGCCCAGAGGGCGGTTCTGGGATATTTGCTCTTGCTTGGCCTTCGATTACTGCTGCTGCCTCTTCAAGGATCGCAAGCGTGTCTGAGCTTGTGGCATGTGTTGTTATCAGATCAGTGTTGCTCATAGACGATCCATTGAGAACATCACCAAGTATTTGTGAGAGGTTCTGCATCGATGATGTTGCTTCGGGCATTATTCCCCTAAGTGAGTTGCTCAAACCATTGATTACGGACATGCATGGACTCAATGTCACCACAATATCGCCAAGCTCTGATACTGTGTTAAGTCTTAACTGAATTTGCTCTAGTGCCAGCTTTGCGCCTGTGACCATATTGTACATTTTTCTTATTTCTAAGAGTTCTGTGGCATATGCTTTTGCATGAAGGTGGTTGTTTGATTTTTGCGCGCTTACTATTTTGCTAAAAATGTAGTCATTTTTTTGTTTGATTTTTGCTGCAATAGAATCAAGCTTGACAATCTGGAGTTGAAGATTCTTTTGTGCAACATCTATTTTGTTTTTGAGGGGTACGTCAGGCCTCACTTTGTCAAGTATCTTCTGTGAAAGATTGTCTGACCTTCCAACATCGCTCCATTTGTCACTTAATGATCCCATTCTAATTGTGCTAAAAAAATTAGTTTTAAAGAACTTTGTAACCGTGCACCATGTCACTTTAGTAACATGGATCTTCGGTTACATGTACAGAAAAATCCTAGCCAAAGGTAAATGTGTATATCTCAAAACCTGGTTTATTCACGTTTATCTGGATGGTATGTTTTGCCACCTCGTCGGAATTGACTAGATTATACAATGTAGGTGTTGATGTTGATACTTTGCCGTCGTAGGTAACGTCGGTACCTGAGTCTTGTTTTGAAATAGGTTTTCCATCAAGGAGGATTTCAAGCTCTGCATGACCGGCAGCAACAATGTTGACTTGTTTTGCAAAGTATGACAACACGATGGTTCCGCTATCTGAAATCAGTACCATCCTGTCCTTCAGATTCTTCCAAGTGCCTCCAAGATAATAATAATTATCTTTAAGTGAATGTGGGATCACATACGCCACTGATTTTTCTGGCTGAAACCCTTCTTTGTTGCCAATCTGATTTCTCCCTAACGCAAAATCATACCCAAAATAAAGTTCGGGAGTCCTTGTTTCATGTTTGAACTCTTCAACGTCTACTAATGATTCTGCAACCGCAACATTTAACCCCAGTCGAGTAGCTCTTTCTTTTAGTAGCTTTTGAATCACTATTTCCGTTTCATCATATGCACCTTCACCGATGTGATCATATCTGATGTACCCTTCGTCATCTGCAATGTATTTTCTTGGCCAGTATCGATTTTCAAATGCATCCCAAATTTTTTTGTCATTGTCTAGTATGACAGGATATTTGATCCCAAACTTTTCTACTGCAAGCTTGACATTATCTATGTCTTTTTCAAATTCAAACTCAGGTGAATGAATTCCAATTATGACGAGTCCTTTATCGGAGTATTTTTCATTCCACGCTGTAATGTATGGGAGAGTTCTCTGACAGTTAATACAGCTATATGTCCAGATATCGTAGAGAACAACTTTTCCATCGAGCTGTTGTTTTAGCTCCTCTGGACTGGTGTTGATATACCCAGAAATTCCTTCAAGTACTGGAGCTTTTTTGAAACGGCTTTTATCTATATTTAGCAGGCTGGCCGCATCATGTGTTTGCTTGTTTACGTTGTTCTGGTTTATTTGCTGTTCTATACTGCCAAAATACAGGCTCGCACCTGCAATTCCGCCAACGATTACTACTCCCATGATTATTGCAGTCTTTATTTCAGATCTCATCTTATCACCCAAGCAACAGATCGTTTAGCAATGGAAAACTTGCAATTGTGGAAAGTTGGTTTGTCAGCACCAAAACACCAAGCAATATTATGAGAAGGCCCATGATTATGGAATAATACTTTAGGTGTTTACTTAGCACACTGACAAATCTGGTCATACGTGAGAAAAACAAACCCATCAAAATGAAAGGAATGCCAAGACCGAGTGAATATGCAAGCAGCAATGTGAATGACTGACTTGGAGTTGTTGCTGCTAACGTCAAAATGCTTCCAAGAATTGGCCCAATACAAGGAGTCCAGCAAGTTGCAAAGGCAAGGCCAAATATAAAAGATAGTGGATAGCTTACCCTTCCCACGGCTGGAATAATCTTCTTTTCAAAATTGAGCTTGTTGATTCTAGTCGATAATAACATGAATCCACCAAATCCGATTATTATGATGCCGCCTATCTGGTTGAAGCTTGAAGTCAGGCTGGTTGCACTGCTAACTAGAACACTGTTCAAAATTATGCCAAAAACCGAAAAAACTACAGAAAAACCCAGAACAAAAAATACAGTATTTAAAAAAATGTTAAGTCTTGTAGTTAGTATGTTTATAGCTCCTTTCGTCCTTTGCAGATCCGTTATTGTAGTTCCAGATATGTAAGCCAGAAAAGCAGGAATTACGGGCAAGATACATGGTGCAAGAAATGAGCCAAGTCCTGCAAGTGCTGCAACCGCAACGGTGATCTCTACCATGTGCATAAGGACTTGAATTTTTTATTAAAGTATTATTCCAGATTCTGCAAGACGCAGATAAGCTGCTCTTGTCAATATGATTTCCAGCAAGTCAGATGGAGTCATGCCAAAGAATCTTGCAATTGTCGTATGATCAGGTACAGGTTCACTCCATGGCAGGTTCAATGACGGTATGTTGTTCTCCGTATCACGGTACGTCCATCCAAAGACAACCATGACTATACAGATGCAGTAC
>JBDUUJ010000043.1:0-27068 GCA_039938575.1 Nitrososphaera sp.
TGTATTGGGTGTAATTATTTAACATATTTGTTGCAAGTGATGTTGACTTTAACATTAACTTGTAAGCTCATTTTTTGGTAGCACCCGACAGTTAACACGAAGAACAAACATCCGTCAAGTTAACAGACGTTATACGAAATCTTTTCCGTATCCTATGATGTATCATTATTGTTGGGCCCAAGAGTTGGAGGGTTACTGCCATGTACAAGGGCGTTTAACAGACTAACTCAAAGTGAGCGGAAAACAAAATACCACCATAGATGGTGAATGGGAGCATTCCGCAGAATCAGGCAACTTGATCAAAAAGGAGTTGCATCTTCTAGCGGAAAAAAGGTAACAAATAATGTGGAATGCCTTCCAGTTTTTTGTTTTAACTGGTTTTTTGCTCATTTGTGTTCTTTTTGTTTTCTTCTGGACCACAGCACGAGAATCTAGATAGTTTCCTAGATGACATCGGTTTGAAGTTTTTAAAGATAAGAAAATCACCGGCTGCTCCCACTCCCACCAAAAGAGGCAGGTAGTAAATCTGTCCAGTCATACCGCTCAGAACGACACCAGCTATTAACCCAATACAGCAAAGCATGACACTGATCAATACGGTGATTTTCTATTTTAGCAAGTTCTTGCAGAACAAGTCACTTCTAATTTCAAAAGCAATTAGTCTACAAAATTTAGTATCACATTACTATGTTGCTTCGAAGTAACTCCAAGAAAAAGGTGTTACCATTTTAAATAGCTGCGATGTGGAGTGGCGACATGTCAGGAAAACAAATGCCGGAAAAAAAATCCGAAACAACACAAAATAACGCTACTCAAATTTCAATATGTGATGTCTTTAAAGAAAAAACCACTGCAGTTATCGAAAAATTGGAATCACAGGTTTCAGCATATTTGCAAATGTATTCTGATTTGTACACTGAATACTTGCAATCCGTAGACAAGCTATTTGGTACGTGCTATCTTTCTCAAAAAGAGTTTTTTGACAAGCTCGGAATAGATCAAGGAGTATTGCGAGCATACAGCGATTTTTGGAGCACCGTCGTGGACATTTACAATACCCAAATCGAGATGTCTACGAATTATCAGAAATTGTATGTTAGAACAAGAATTGAAGCAATCAAATATTTTAATCAAAATGCACAGCTTTTGATGGACAATTATGTTAAAGCAGCTTCAATTACGTTAAAACAGCTTGGCAAAAATTGATAAACTATTGAAAGGCGAAAGCAAAGAAGAGGCATTGCGACTCATCGAGGAAGTCACAAGTCTTAGGCTGCTAAGCATCAAAGTCAATTTGTTACCTTCTGATTCTGATTTGCTGCCTTACATTGCGTTTACAATAGGTATGGGCAAAACGACAGCTGCTCACCTTCACAAAAAATTCATGGTAGACCAGATGACAAGAATTAAAATGGAGACGGAGCGGAAGAATTCACAGCTGAATATTCTTAACAACAAAAAAGCAAATTCAGGGTGATATGAGTTATTTTTTGATGAGACTGCATTGACAGTGGACAGTATAGTTGCCCTTCTTTGTAGCCCATCGCAGTAAAGGCATTATGACCTGACGCAACTCCTTTCCGCGCGGTGAAAGCGAATATTCCACCCTTGGTGGGATCTCACGAAACATCTCTTTTATAATCATCTTCTGATTCTCAAGCTCCTTTAGTGTCGTGGTGAGGGTGGATGGACTAATTCCTTTGAGTTCCTGCATCAGCTCGTTGAACCTGAGTTTGTGGTGGTTCCCTATCTCGTTTATCACAAGCAGGCTCCACTTTTTTCCTATGGTATCTATGACGCCATCGAGTGGACACAGGCAGAGCGGCTCGACTTCTTTCTTCATATTAAAATTAATATCATGTTCGTAGTTAAAATACTTTGATTTTAATAGCTACGAGTCAAGGTCGATAGCCTATGGGCCGCCTTATTTTAGGATCTCATTTATGGGGCTGCTGCATGCAGCACAGCCTCCGGCCGTTGGTCTGTATGTTTCATAAAAAACAACGCCTTGAGACATGGCGCTGGCGTTCAGTTCTGAGGTACTAAGAAACATCTCGAGCTCGCTTTGCGCGTAGTCTGCCTCTAATATCGAGTTTGCAAACGATAACTTGGCATCGTTGATCAATACCCTCTCCGTTTCGTTTAGCATAAACATCTGGCTTAGCTGATAGAAGGTGGTATCATCCGAATTAAGAATTAACATGGTATAGTAAAGTGGTGGTTTGCTGCGTAGTTCCTCAAACTTTGAAAATGCATCCTCAAGGGAGTCAAAGGATCTTATCGTTCCGTCGGTTGCAGAAACTAGGTGCACGTGTGACTCTGAAAATCTGGACGGGACGTCAACACCCTTTAACTCTGAATTTGCTCTATGTATGGTTGTTTTCATCTCGTTGATTTTTTCGATCACGTCTCTGACAGACATCCCAGAAACCCACAGCTCCCCTCCAAGAGACTTTGCGTCGCCAGAAACCGAGTCCAGTACAAACACTGTCTGCTTTGCCTTCTCTATATACTGGGATTCCAGTTGATCGGCCCCTGCAGCAGAAGAATCAAAGGCAGAGGGAGTCAGAAACGAGACGTAAAGTGCAAGTGACGCAAGCAATACCGACACTGTAGAAAACATGAGGATTGAGGTCATGCGGTAGCCCAAATTCAATTTGTCTGTTCAACATATGCCTGTTACAGGATAGCTATTAAGTTATCAAGTTCTTTGCGAGATAGTAACTATTGTTTGCCAAAGTATTTTTGCATCGGCCAGATTTTCCCATTACTACTGTAAATAGAAGTAACTTCATTACTATGAACTTTGTAGTTTAAATAATACTCGTTTCATAGTGTAAACAATATGTTTGGAAAAAACAAATGTAAGCAGTGCGGAATGGAATTAGAACACGCCATGACGGTGAAGAGAGACGGCAAGACGTTCTGTTCCAATTCCTGTGCGGCTGCATATGCCAAAAGATCGGACGAAAAGCACGGATGTTGTTGCTAGGTGTTTCAAATGAGACACAGCGAATATGACCTAGTAATTCTAGGTGGAGGAGCGGCAGCCTTTGCAGCTGCCATCAAGGCATCTGAGATGGACGCGACAGTGGCAATGATAGCGGGCGGGACAATTGGAGGTACGTGCGTTAACGTGGGATGCGTTCCAAGCAAGAATCTCCTGAGCATTGGAGAATTATTTTATGAATGCGCAAAAAACAGACTGAATGAGAAATTCCCAATTGATGGTTTTTCAGATTTTAGAAAAATAATTGAAAACAAAAATGACCTTGTACTGACACTAAGAAAGCAAAAATACGTCGATGTCCTTGGCTCGATGCCAAACACAGAGCTGATCCAAGGACACGCAAAATTCAGGTCAAAAAACGAGGTGGTAGTCAACGGTCAGACACTGAAGGCAAAAAAGTTCATAATTGCTACAGGGTCATCACCAATGATACCTCCAATCAACGGTATGGAGAATGTAGACTATCTTACCAATGTAGAAGCGTTGGATCTGAAAGAAAGGCCTGACTCTATGATAATAGTGGGCGGAAGCACGCTTGGAGTCGAGTTTGCGCAGATGTATTCAAGGTTTGGCACAAAGGTTACATTGCTGCAAAGGGGCGAGAGGATAATTCCAAAAGAAGAGCCGGAGATATCTGAACTACTAAAACAATATCTTGAGGAAGAGGGTGTGGGGGTGTATACCGGCCTCAAGTTTCAAGATGTAAGAAAGGAAAGCGATCTCATCAAGATAAAGGCGATGCAGGGTGGCAGGGAGGTGGAGTTTGAAGCTCAGCAGCTGCTCTTGGCTACGGGACGAAAACCAAATACCGCCGACCTGTCGTTGGAAAGTGCAGGAATAGCTGTAAGAGAAAACGGCGCGGTATTTGTAAACGATGAGATGATGACAAGCAACCAAGACGTATTTGCTGCCGGCGATGTGACTGGAGAACCGATGCTTGAGACCGTAGCTGCAAAGGAAGGTGCTATTGCCGCATCCAACGCGCTATTTGGCACAAAAAAGAGTATGGATTTCAACTCGGTACCTCATGCTGTATTTACCTCTCCGCAAGTCGCAAGCGTAGGTATCACGGAAAAAACCGCCATGGAAAAGTATGGAACGTGCGTATGCAGGACGCTTTTGATGAAGGATGTCCCAAAGGCAGTGATAGTCAACAAGACAAAAGGTATGATAAAGATGGTAGTGGAGCCAAGCACCCAGAAAATCTTAGGCGTACACATCATTTCTAGCATGGCAGCAGACATAATTCACGAAGCCACAATTGCCGTAAAGCAAGGCCTCACAGTTGATGATATTGTTGATACTACCCACGTGTTTCCTACCATGAGTGAATCGATCAAGCTTGTTGCCACATCATTCAAAAAAGATTTGAAGAGACTCAGTTGCTGCGTTGAGTGATACGATGAATAGTCCAATGCCTTGCAAAAAATTAAGAAAAGCCGACAATTCGCACTTTGAAGATATTACAAAATGGCTTTAATGAAGAAGGCAAAGTATGTCGGAGCGGGAGTCGCAGTGGTAGTAGCCATTGCGATAGCTGTTGGGCTGTCAAGTAACTATTCGACGCCAACTACTGTTGTAGATTCCGGCGTTGCAAATGGAGTGCAAGGCCTTACCATAGGAAACGTTGCCCCGGACTTCCAACTTGTAGATCCTGAAAAAGGCGCTGTAACGAAACAGACGTTTGAAGGAAAGCCACTGTTCATCTTTTTCACCACTACATGGTGCACTCCCTGTCAGCTTGGAGCGCAGAACCTGGCAAAATACGATGACGAGACTGGAGGAAGCGCGTTTAATGTTTTGATTGTGTTTGTTGACGACAGAGAAACCGACCAGCAGTTTATAGAATGGAAGAACCAATACGGTAGGGACGACTGGTATGTGGCCAAAGGAGTCGAGATGGCAAAGACATACAGTGTACAGTACCTTGACACCAAGTACGTGTTTGACAAAAATGGCATAATAAAATGGGTTGACATAAAACCGCTCACATACTCTGCGATACAGCCAGTCCTGGGACCGATACTGGGGGGATGAGAAGATGGGGATGATTCTTGTCGAGTCTTTCAAGCAAAGACCTCTGATTGCAATAACTGCTGCAGTTGGCATCTTTCTTCTTGGCCCTCTCATTCAAACTGTGAACACAAACCTTGCTTTTGATATATGGTTTGCTGACATTGTCCAAAAACCGCTCAGTTCGATTCCTTACATGGCATTCTCTGTTCTCTTTGGCCTTTTCATTGCTCTGTACAAGTATTCTAAAAACAAATGCATAGACTGCAAGCCAAATGCAAAGGCAGGAATTGGGGGGACGGCACTCGGATTCGTGGTAGGCGTATGCCCGGCCTGCTTTTCATTTATAGGATTCCTCCTACCGCTAAGTGGTAGCATTTTTCTTTCGAACTATTCTCCTTTGTTTTTGTTCGTATCTATTGGAATCATCGTATTCTCAATAAACAAGATGGGTGGATTCAAGAGAACACCTAGAATCGATTTTAAGCTTGACGGAAGAATGGAGTAGATATGTACCCAGAAACACAGAGACGAGGACAGATAATCAAAGATATTTTTTCCAAGCCTCTCTATTTAGTGACCTCGGTTGCGGTCTTTTCAGTACTTGTGGTTTCAATGCTGAACGCAAGACAGTTTCTCTTCTTTGAGCCGTACCTTGTATTCCAGCTGCCAGAGGATCTTTTGCCTGACTTTTCGCTCATAGTAGCTGTTTCTGCTCTGTCCGCATTTGTCTTGAGCATTGCATTTTATCAGATAAGGGAGTTTAGAGCGCATAATAAAGTAGGTACCGGCGTTGCAGGCTCGTTGATGGGCGCAGGTGCAGGAGTCTGCACAGCTTGTGGTTCTGTTGGCATCTTTGTTGTCTCAACGTTTGGCGTCGTTGGTGCAACCGCTCTGTCCTTAATTGAGATCTATGAGATCCCAATCAGGCTGGCAGCCGTAGGAATTTTGGCCATCACGTCTGCGTTGATGATAAAAAACATTTCAGCAAAATGCAGAATCCAGAATAAACACGATAATTGATGTAGATGCTTTGTTGACTAACTCGCGGTATGAAAAAATTCTTAACAATTCCTATCTTTTTTCTGCTAAATTTAACACCATGTTAGAAGAATGACGTTGTAAAAATTATAACGCTAATGACGAGTTTCGTAATTAGTCAACAAAGTAGATGTAGATATTAGAACAGATCGCAGAAAAAATAAGATGGTGTATTGGAAACCCACATGGCTTTTTGCCGGTCTTTGAGGGATTCGAACCCAACATTCCCTGTGGATCCCATTCGGTCCACTCATACATTCACTTCGGACCGCTTTTCTAGGACAACCTATCTAGAACTAATTTAAAAAATAAAAAATGAATTGCCAAAATTAAGAAACTAAAAGATCTGGTTAATCTTAATATCTTCTTTGGAATCTTGGTTTTTGGTGCTTTGGAAAACACTCTTTACAGAAGACTGGTCTGTCTTCTTTTGGTTGAAATGGCACCTCTGCTTCCTTGCCGCAATCTGAGCAAGTGCATGGGTACATCTTTCTGTCGTATGACATACATGCACACAATAAAGTCCAAATAAGAATGATTTGGTTTGAATTCGCTATCCAAAAACTAATGGAAATTAGCTCACCTGCGATAAGGCAATCTCACAATAAACGTGGCTCCACTGCCCAAGCTGCTTTCCGCATAGATTGAGCCGCCGTGTTGCTCAATTATTGTCTTACAGCTTACTAGTCCAAGCCCAGTACCTGTCTGTTTTGTGGTAAATAACGGCTCAAAAATTAAAGAAAGATTTTCTTTTGGTATGCCTGGCCCATTATCGATAATTTTGATTATGGTGTTATTGCCGTCTTGTTGTGCTTCGATCTTTATCTTACCCACATTGTTCATAGCTTGTATGGCATTGGTTATGAGGTTGACAAAAACTATCTCTAAATTTGCAACATCTGCTACTACATTAATGTCGTTTTCTGGTAACTCGATATCGACAGTAGGGGGAACTCTGAGTCTGCTTATGACTGTACTCAAAATCGAATTAAGTGATGCTTTACTTAATGAGATCTTTCTTGGTTTGACAAAATTAAGAACATCGTCTATCTGGTAAGATATTCTGTCAACGGCGCGTTGTATCTTTGTGTATGTCTCAAGCGTCTTGGGATCTGTATTATCTTCCTTCACAATAAGCATCTCGATAGCATTTTTTATGATGGATAGTGGGTTGCGAATATCATGTGCAAGTCTTGCTGCAAGCTCGCCTATGACAAACAGCTTTTCTCTTTTTGCATTGTCTTCAAGCAGAGCCATCTTACGCTCAAGCTCAACTATTTGCTGAACGGAAGGGGTCATTACGTTTGCAAGTACATCTGCGCCTCCTTGCTCTGATTCAAGCTGCGTGACAAAATTCTCAAGACCTTCAGCTAGAATCTTTTTTTCTTTGCTATATTCCTGGCTGTCCAGCAGTGCTACAGCCTCATCGGGCCTTCCCTTATTGACAAGCTCTATTGCTTTGTATTCCATCTGTACCAGCTTCGAGTTTGCATTGTCCATTGTAACAAAAAATGGCCTCACATTTTCGTCGGCATGCAAAATCGCATCCTTTAGCAGTTTATCGGAAAGAGGCTCTATTGCTTTGTACCGAGTCTCCCATTTCTTGTCTGCAGTAAATGCATAGTTTCTTGCCGATTGGGTGAGCACCTCATCATAGTAACGCATCAGTTGTACGTGATATGGTCCCAGCTTCATGAATTTTCAACTCTCATAGAACCAAAATGAAAGACGCATTCACAAACAACCATTTCAAAGTTTGACTACTTTGTTGACGTCAGACACTATTACTATTCCTTTGGAGCCAACAACTGTGTGTTTTTTGATTGCTTCCACTATGGGTTCAACTAGGTGGTCGTCTACAACTGTAACAATACCATCTATTATATTGAAAAGCGGCTTTTGCATGACTGTTCCTCTATTTGTATGAAGTGGTAGACGCTCTGCTGCCCCCCTACCTCTGGCGTAAATGACTGTGATGCCTTGTGCTCCTGCTCTTTCTACTGCTTCTACAACTGCTTCGAGTCTACCAAATTCAAAAAAGGCCTCAATTCTTTTCATTTTTAGCAGACATGAATTTTTTTCTAGATATAAAGTTTTGAGCTAATTCTCATAATGTAACAAAATGATTCTAAATCTTTGGCTGAATCACGTAACATCAAGTGGTTGCAGTACCGCAAATCAATGAACAATTGAATTTATATTCAAAAAAAGAAAAAATGATTAGTTTTTTCTCAGTTTTATTTTTGCAAGTAACGTGTCTGAGTCTTTCTGCTCGCTTATTGCCTCAGTTTCTATGTCTATCTTGAATTTGGATATTGCATTTTGTAGTTGTGATGCAAGCTCTGCCAATTGATTTGCCGCATTGGATATTTCATGAGTCTGCGCTGTCTGCTCTTCGACTGCTGCAGATGCCTCTTCTGTAGCGGATGCATTTTCTTCTGAGATTGCAGCTATCTCGATAGTGTCTGAAGATACGGTCTTTACCTTGTTGAGTTGCTCATAAGCTGCGTCTGAAAGCATCTTGACTGTAGCTGATACGTTTTTGATGTTTGTTGCAATTTCTTGTAATGTCTTCAAAGACGAATCAATTACCAACTTTCCTTGGTTTACCTCATTTGCACTTGCCTCGATCTCGCCAACCACTTCTTTGGCGTGTTCCTGAATTTCCTTGAGTTTTGCATCAATTTCGTCAGAAGACTGGGCTGAGCTTTCTGCTAGGCGACGTACCTCATCTGCTACTACTGCAAAACCACGTCCTGCCTCGCCAGCACGAGCCGCCTCTATTGCGGCGTTGAGTGCCAACAAATTGGTTTGATCCGCAATCTGCCTAATTACTTGCAATGCAGCCGTGATCTCGCCTGTTTTGTTTGCCAATGTCTTTACTTTTTGTGCAGACTCGTTTGTTACCTCCATTATCTTATTCATTCGTTGACCGGCCTCTTTTGCGGATTCGGCACCTTTTTCGGATAGCATGCCTACTTGGTTTGATATCTCAACTGAGTCCTTTGCACTCATAGAAAGCTCATTTACAGATTTAGCAAGCTCTTCTACTATGTGCTTTGATTTTTCGATGCGTTGAGCTTGTGACTGCGAGCCCCTCGATACCTGGTCTACAGTTGTTGAGATCTGCTGAATTGCGCTATTGAGCTCAGTGCCAGAAGCCGCAAGCTGTTGTGCATTGGATGCAACAGATTGTGACGCACCACGAACGTTACCTAAGACATTTCTTAGGTTGTCGACCATCTGCCTTTGAGAATTTACGAGTACACCTATTTCGTCTTTTGATTTGGACTCATCAATTCTGACTCCCAAGTTACCCTCACTAATTTTTTTGGCAACTTCTGCAGCAGACTTGATTGGACGAGAAATTGATTTTGATATTATGTAGGCAAACGTTCCAACTGCAGCAGCAATGATGCTTCCGGTGATCACGTAGATATCTTGTAGTGCCACTACCGGCGCAACAATTTCTGCAACATCAAATTCTGCGATCACTACGTAGCCTAATTCCAATTCGCATTTTGTTGCCCCGATGATCGGTACTCCACGATAGTCTGGATATATTGATGCAGAAATGTCTTTGCCGTTTTCAAAACACTCTCGAACTGCCAGTGTATCTACCTTTTTGGTAAACTCGTAGCCCTCATTGAATCTAGAGGGACTGATCATTATTCCCTCAGAGTTCACAAGATACGTTTCGCCTGTTTCACCAAGACCTTCTCTGTCGAGTAGTATTGCATCCAAGGCAGGAACGCCTGTCTGTGCAATCAAGACGCCAAGTATCTGTTTTGTTTGTGTATCTATGATCTGAACGGAGGTGACCGCAACTCGTTTTCCATCGTGCTGTGCATATGTTCTATACGGCTGCTTGAGGCCTATCTGAAATGTATTATCCGAGGAGATATCAGTTCCAATTAACGATTTGTCTTGAGCATATATTATGATGCCATCTGGTGAGACCAGCTTAAAGTTGTGATAGCCGTTTTGCCCACCTGTGGATTCTCTTACGTTGTCAAGCACCTCGCTAAGTGATGAAACTGCCTCTCCTGATTTTGCTGTTTGGACAATTTCCTGCATGCCTGCTATTTGCTGGAGCTGCTGGATCCTAAACTCGTGCAACTGCTCAAGGGCTTTTGCTCTGTCGTTTGCAAGTGATCTTAGTTGGTCAAATGCATGTTTTTGAAGTGCTTCCTGAGACTTGTTGAAACTGACTATTGATATTGTCACCATTGGAATCATGGTGACAATAAGGAACAGACAGATCAACTTTGTACTCAATGATCTTGTCAGAACGTTTTTCATCTTTATGGGCTATGCAAATTGGGAATATAGGCAGGTGTTTGTTTGTCAAAAACACTCCAACAAGAAATAATATGAAAATAAGAAGATAAATTCGTTACAAAAAAACTGTCTAATTTTGTTTATTGTCTTACAACAACATCTGTAACGATGATGTGTTGGCAGTCAACATGAGATGCCTTGTTGGAGTGTTGAACCAAGCAGCAAGAAACCACATTTATCATAGCTTTCCCAAAACTTTGAAACTATTTTATATTCTCAAAAAGGCGTATCCTTTGTATGTGCGTGCGAGATCATGACTACCAAAGGCGTGGAAGTAAAAAAACGACATATGACAAAAATGAATCCGAGTTTGAGGCCCACTTTAAAACATCCATGTTATTTACAAAATCCATCAAGTCCCTATAATTCCACTATAGATCTATTTTGTGTGTCTGCAAAAAACACACATGTGCTAATACCGGTGTCAATGCTTGAATAAATGTTATTTGAAAGAAATACTAAATCTTGCAAAATCAGATAATTCGACATCGGAATTTGCCCGCCTCCAAAGACTAAATCAAGACGAACTTGATACGGCCACCATTGGGCCCATTTTTAAATCCCAAGAGGAAGTAATGCAACTAGTTGAACAAAGAATTGCAAAGGCCGTGATTCCTGTGGCACAATCACTGCTTGCAAGCTCTACATTTAAGCAAGATTCGAATCAAATCAAGCTGATCTTGGAAAACATTGTAGCGAAGATACCCACACTAGAAGTTCAGCAATATTTCAGAGCAGGCAGAAATTACTTTACAATAAATCATCAGATGGGTTATACGGGAAACATTTTTTTCAAAACATTATTTGATGTGCTTCTGAGAGAAAATCATGACAAAGCGTATCAGCTTGTACAAGAAAATAGATTTTCTATCATTTTTCGATTATAACATGATGAACAACTCGCTCTGAGATTTTGAACTGGAGTTTTGCGTTTGTGCTTATTTTTGATATAAAATACTATGTTTGTTTAAAATAACAATACAAGCGTTCTATTGAAAATCCATTAAGAATAATTCGTGCAAACTGCAGATCAACAAACTAAAAACTTTACACTCGAAGAAGTAGTAGAATTTACAGACCTTATCGCCGAAAAACTAAACAGTGCAATAGACAAGGTAGATAACATCAACCACAAAACACATGTCCTTTCTGTGAATGCATCGATTGAGGCTGCGCGTGCAGGTACTTATGGTAGACCATTTGGTATTGTGGCATCAAATATGTCGGAACTATCTGAAGAGACATCAAAGATCACCGAGAGGATGAGAAGTGACACAAAAGAAATACTACGTGTGGGCAGCATGATAAAATCCCAGTCAAAGGATTTTAGAGGAAATAGATTGTCTAATATGGCGTTGGTCAATATTGATCTGATCGATCGTAATCTTTATGAACGAACTGCAGATGTGAGGTGGTGGGCCACTGACGGCAGCGTAGTTGAAGCACTGGCCAAAAAAACTCAAGCTGCATATGATTTTGCATCAAAGAGACTTGGGGTGATTCTACAGGCATACACCGTTTACTATGATCTGGTTTTGGTGGACACAGGGGGCAACATTGTGGCAAACGGGAACCCGCAAAAATTCCTTTCAGTGAATACGAATGTTTCTGATTCTGTTTGGTTCACAAGTGCTATGAGAACAAAAAGTGGTAGTGAGTTTGGTTTTCAGACAGTCCACAGATCTCCGTTGGTAAATAACAACTTGGCTCTAATCTACTCATGCGCTGTACGTGAAAATGGTGACAACAAAGGAAACATCATTGGAGTACTAGGAGTTATCTTCAAGTGGGAATCACTCTCACAGACAATAATACAACACACTCCAATAGGCGAAGATGAAAAACAAAATACACGAATTTGTATCGTTGATGATACCGGCCTTGTCTTGGCAGACTCTGACAACAAGATGTTAAAAGAAACAATCCAATTTGACAAAAAAACAAGCCTATTTTCAGAAAAAAGAAATTACATCTTCGATGAGTATAGTGGCGTAGATTGTTGCATTGCTCACGCACAGTCTCCTGGTTTTGAAGGTTATTCGACTGGATGGCATTCACTGATAATTCAAAGACTGGGTAATGCGAGCAAGAAAAAATCCATTCTAAAAACTTAGTGTGGATATATCATTACTGATACATAATCAGCTAACAAATACTGACAGTATCTATATTATGTGTATTCTGTGTCTCAGAATTAACACATGAATGATATTGTCCTGCTTTGGACTCTTTTTTCACTATTTGTTGGGATCTCACTTGCAATTGATCTTGGTGTTTTTTCAAAGCTGAGAAAGAAAAAAACCGAGGAGCACGAAGCACCACCATTCAAGGTTGCATTAAAGTGGACCATTGTATGGATATCTCTTGCAGGAATCTTTGCCGGCATTATCTATGTTGATATGGGTGAAGAAAAGCTTGCAGAGTTTGTCACAGGCTATGCGCTTGAAAAATCGCTTAGCGTTGACAACATGTTTGTATTCTTACTTATCTTCACATCACTAAATATTCCCCACAAGTTCCAGCACCGCGTCCTTTCTATGGGGATAATAGGCGCCATAGCTATGAGGATTCCGCTGATTCTTGTAGGTGCATCTCTTCTTGAAAGCTTTCACTGGATGATCTACTTGTTTGGTGGATTTTTGATATTTACTGCACTAAGAATGCTGGTTCAAAGAAAGGAAAAGAAAATCGAAGTTGAAAAAAACATTGCAATACGTGCATTGAGGAAATTCATGCCAATAGATTTTGAACTAAAGACACAGAAATTCTTTCTCAGAAAGGACGGCGTCCTGTATGCTACACCACTCATTGTTGCACTGGTGATAATTGAATTTACTGATCTACTTTTCGCACTGGACTCAATTCCTGCCATACTGGCAATTACAACAGATACCTTCATTGTGATAACCTCGAACATATTTGCAATACTTGGTCTTAGAAGTCTGTATTTTCTTTTGGCAGGAGTCATGGAGAAATTCTACTATCTCAAACCCGGCCTCATCGCGATACTGCTTTTCATTGGAGTGAAGATGATGGTAGCAGAGAAAATCGAGATTTCTACAATGATTTCGCTTATGGTGGTTCTTGGGATATTGGGCGTCGCACTCATTTTCTCCTTTGTTCGGGCAAAAAAGAACGGCCAATCTTTGAAGGAATCAAATGACTAAATACGATTATTACGCATAAACTACGTGGTGGATTTTTCAGGACTCTGCAGGAGTTGTAAGGCACAAGGATGCTGTACCAATTCTGCAGTGCCACTGGTTTTTTCATCAGATCTCGAAGATCTTAAATCAATAAACAAAGCAAGCGATGAGTTCCTGCATGACAGAAATGTCAATGGGGTCTTGATAAAGGCGGTAAACAAAAAGAAAAACTCTCAAATTTGTGTTTTTTGGGACGAAGTAAATTCCAAATGCTCAATATATCAACAAAGGCCGTTTGATTGTAGAGCATACCCATTCGACGTACTAAAAATAAATGACAAATACTACTGGATTATCTACTCGTGCAATCCCCATAGCAACTGGAGTTGGACTGAAGAATACTTGCAAGCACTAGAAGAAGACAAAGCTTTTGAGGAAGTCATTGACAAAATCGAAATATTTTCCGGAAATACTGGATTGATTCTTCCAACCGAGTCTAAAAAAACACCATACACAATACTGCGCGAAGTAAGACACTAATGTTACTTTTTGGCGCCAAGAGTTCTGTTCTTTAGTCTGAGGAAGCTCCCCCTGCATTTTCTACATCTTGATGCAGCCATTGAGTTTCTGACGCCACAATGTAGGCAGATCTTCATGTGAAGTCTTGCTGCCTGAGCGATTCGTTTCTTTTCTGGGTCAGTAATTGGCATATTTTTACAACCTCGTTCTGAGTACTTTTTAACCTTTGGACTCTAGCTTGCCTGCCAAGAGCATGGCTACTTCATTTGGTCTTTTGGCAACTGGGATGTTTGCCTTGTTAAACATGGAGATCTTTGATTCTGCAGAGCCATAATTGCCCATCACGATTGCACCTGCGTGTCCCATTCTCTTCTCCTTTGGGGCACGTCGGCCGGCAACATAAGCGACTACTGGCTTTTTGAAATTAATGTCTATGATGTGCTGTGCAAGTATCTCTTCTGAATCACCCCCGATTTCACCTACTACTACCATCCCTTCTAATGATGGGTCGTCTTTTACAATATCGAAAGCATCAATGAGTCTTGTGCCATTTATTGGATCACCGCCTATTCCAATAGTGATGCTTTGGCCAAAGCCGGCTCGGCTCAACGTGTTAGAGATTTCATAGAGAAGAGTGCCGCTTTTCGATAATACGGCTATATTGCCTGGCTTAAAGGGGCTTGCCGGCATGATCCCTATTTTGATCAAGCCTGGGATCATAATGCCAGGCGTGTTAGGACCAATAATTATCGCGTCATTTTTCTTTGCAATTTCCAGTAACTCCATTGTGTCTCTTACAGGCACATGCTCTGGTATTGCTACGAGCAGCTTTATTCCTGCCTCTAGTGCCTCTTTTGCTGCACCCAAAAAGAACTTGGCAGGAACAAACACAATTGAGATCTTTGCACCTGTTGCATCCACTGCCTCTTTTACTGTGTTGTATATTGGAACTTTGCCATCAAATTTCTGACCTCCCTTTCCAGGAGTGACTCCAGCAGCAATGTTTGTACCATACTCTATCATTTGCTTTGTGTGCAGCGAGCCGAAGGTTCCAGTTATCCCTTGCACAATAACAGGTACTTTTTCGTAATTTCCAGAAGGATCTTTTTTGCCTCTGAGAATTTCGTAAATGTCAACCACGCTTGCTTACCTCCATTACGACACCATTTATGGCATCTTCGACCGAGTCAAACATTTTTGTTTTTGTATTTTTGAGCATTTCTTTTGATTTCTCTGACTCTGCACCCATGAGTCTTGCATAAACTGGAAGATCGATTAGCTTGTCGTCATATGCTTTGATAAAGGCAGTCGCAACAGTAGTTGTCTTTACTATTCCGCCGTACAAATTAACCAAAATAGCTTTTACTTTTTTCATTTTGCTAATCAGAGTCAATGCCTCGTACACTGATTCTGTTGTCGCGCCACCGCCCACATCCAAAAAACAGGCAGGCTTGCCACCGTTGTCTGCAAGCATGTCTAAGGTTGACATAACAAGTCCTGCACCGTTGCCTACTACTGCAATGTTTCCGTCAAGCTCGACAAGCGTAAATCCACTTTTTTCTGCGCGTTCTTCAAGCTCGGTTTTTTCTTGGTATTTTGCCATTTCTGGATGTCTGAAGTTTGCATTGTCGTCTGTGATCACCTTGCCGTCTAATGCAAGAAGTGAACCATCTTTTAGCAGAGCCACCGGATTTATCTCTGCAAGCTCAGCTTCTTTTTCAACTGTAAGCTTTGATAGCTTCTGCAACATATCTACAAAATCGGAAACAGTTTTCCCTTCGAGGCCAATTTGTTTTGCTATCTCTTCGGCAACTTGTTTATCTACGTGACCTAAGCCTACTTCGCGAATTATCTGGTTTTTAACTGATTCTATTTCTACTCCGCCTTCCGATGATGCAATAACTGTGTAACACCTCTTACTGCGATTCAAAAATAATGATAAGTATAGTTCTTTTTCGTATTCTGCCATCTTTTCAAGCAAAATCGCCCTTGTTTTTTCACCTTTTATCGACATGGACATAACTTGTGGGTATTTGAGCTCAAATTCGTCCTGATTGTGGCATTTTTGAATTCCTCCTGCTTTGCCTCTACCACCAACTGGAACCTGCGCCTTTATCACAAAAGGAAATCCAAGCTCAGCTGCGTCCTTTCTTGCCTGTTCTATGTTCTTTGAAGCGATTCCTTTTGGAATCCTGATGCCGTATTGAGCAAATAATTCCTTTGCTTGATATTCCAAAAGTCGCATGCAGAATTTTTTTTATGGGTCTTTATATTCTGTATGCTAATTTGTCTGCTCTTCGAGCAATTCTATTGTGTGCAAAAAAAGTTCTTTGCTTTTTTTGATCAATCTTTGTGGGAACTCTTCTAATGTATACGCCATTTGTTGTCGGAATGTGGGGGGCAAGACACCACCGGATATTACAAGCTGTTCGATTACGTATTTGTCTGTGACCGTGCAAACAATTTCCTCATAAGAGTTGTCTTCTTCTTCTAGCGTCTGGCGGTACAACACAATTGGGGTTCCAGTCTTTGCAACTATGTCTGCGGCTTTCTTTAATAGTTCTTCTAAATGCTGTATTTGCCAGGCGTCTAAACTGATCTGTTTTACCACAAAACTATATGCGCTTTTTGCTATATAACCGCCGTTATTTGCGAAAAGCTAGCTTCTTACTCTACTGATATTCGAATTTTTTGACCGTCTATGTCGTCCTCTTTGTAGTTTTTAGCAATCCCGTTAAAATCTATCTGCTTTACACGCACTAAAAATGCAAGCTCATCTGAGCGTTCTTTGACCATCTCAAGTGATTCGGGATCAAGATCCAAAATCGATGCAGTTTGCAAAACCTCTGTCGGATTGTAGCCACGCTCCTTTCTAAGTGTCTGGAGGCGTCTGGCAAGATCCTTTACCAGACCACGTGCCATCATCTCTCGGTTTCTTGTTGTGGAGATGAACACCAAAAAACCATCCCTGTGGGAAAAAGCGTAACCATCTTTGGCATCAAAACTCACCATAAAGTCTTCTTTATCCAAAGTGACCTTTGTTTGATCTACATCAAAGTCATACGTGCCATGAGCCAGCAGGCTTGCAACTATGTCCTGTGGCTTTGTAGCAGCAAAACTGCCAAGGAGAGCGTTCATGTGCTGTTTTGCCTTTGGGCCAATACGCTTTCGTTCAAGCTCGACTATTGGCTTTATTGGAAGTTCTAATTTTTGCATCTGTGCCACCATCTCAAGTCCCTCCAAGCAGTCAAGTTCTATTATTTTGACCTTTTCTACGTTGAGCTGTCCCAATAACAAATCACGAAGCTTTTCAAGCTTGGCTTTTTGTGTCTTTTTTACACAAACAATTGCTTCAGTCAAGGGCCACCTGCGTTTCAATTTAGCCTTCATTCTAGCTGCTGCAGCGACCGACACAGATTCCTTCATAAGATCAAACGATTCCTCAATTGACTCGTTGACAAGTTGGGGCTCAAATGCGGGCCATTTTTGCATCAAAATACTACTGTCGCCAAATGTATTCAGATAGAGGTATTCACTAGTGTATGGACACAAAGGATGAATCAAAATGTCAAGAGTGTTAAGAACCTCCTGTAACACAGCATATATTGCAAAACGGCGTTCGGTCTTTTCCCCATCTTCTTCCCACAATTCGGCTTTTGTGATTGGAATGTAGACTTGACTTAGTGAGTTGATGATAAAATCCTCAAGTGCACGTGCTGCTTCATGGAATCTGCATGCATCATTGTTTTTCTGTACATCGACTTTGAGCTTCTGGAGCTTAGAGAGGATCCAGATGTCTGGCGGATACAAAAGGTTCTTTTCCTTTGCCCAAATTGTGGTTTTTGAAACATCGAATTTGTCATATTCACTGTTTTGTTTAAAGTACAAATGTATGTGATAAAGGGTGTTGAGTATTTGATATGGCCTTGACATTAGTTCATCGGTGCTGAAATTGATTGGTTCAATTGGACTTGATTTCCATATGAAATAAAACCTGACCAGATCTACTGGGTATTTTGTGAGAAGCTCATGGGCATCAATTACGTTGCCAAGACTTTTACTCATCTTGTTTCCATTTTTATCAAGAACATGACCTTGGAACAAAAAAGCTTTAAACGGAGAAACTGGAGCGTTGTTTAAGATCACGTTTTCAATTAACAGTGTGTATGCCCAACCTCTTGTCTGGTCTATTCCTTCGGTAAGGAACGGTGCGGGTATACCCTGTTTGTATTCTTCGTCTGTAAGCGAAGAATAAGGCGCAGAGCCACTATTGTGCCATGTGTCTAGGACAAACTTCTCGCGTTCCATCTTTGCGCCACATTTTTTGCAGTTGATTACAACTCTGTCGATCCATGGTCTGTGAAGCTCAAAGTTTGGCCCGTCTGGAAGTTCCAACGCGGCAGCGACTATTGCTTTTCTTGAAAAGAATCGTTCAACATGCCCGCAGCCACTACATGTCCAGAAAGGAAGAGGGCAGCCCCAAAATCTTTCACGTGAAATACACCATGGATGTTTTTCCTTTATTATTCCAAGGAACCTGTTTTTTGGCTGCTCAAAAAAATACTCGACGCTTTCTGCTGCTTGTATTGCCTTATCGCCAAGCCTATCTAACATGTAAAAGAACTCTCTTCTTGCAAGCCAGATAATTGGATGGTGCGAACGCCAACAAAGGGGATACTTGTGCTTTATTCTTCCTATTCGAACCAATGCGCCAGCTAATTTCAAGTCATCTATGATTAGCCTGTCGGCGTCACGGACAAACATCGTAGCGTACTTTCCTGCATCCTCTGTGAATTTTACCTCGTCGTTGATGGGATTGAAGATGGTGACATTTCGTTTCTTTGCAATCTCATAGTCCTCTTCTCCATTTGCAGGAGACAAGTGTACAATTCCGCTTCCAGTATTTGCGTCAACGAATTGTTCGGCTACTGCAACATGCATGGTGGGTTCTTTTGAAATCTCATTTAGTTTTGGAATCTTGTCTAAAAGTGGGTGAATGTACTTTTTGCCTTCAAAGAAAGAACCTTTTTCTGTCTTGAGTATTTTGTAGTTTTCCACCTTGATTTCCTTTATGAATTCTTCGAGGCGTTTTTCGCCTACAACCCAAGTCTCATTGTTGATTTGGACGTAGTGGTAGTTTTCATCTGGATTGAATCCGACCATTGCGTCAGTTACCAGAGTAAATGGCATAGTGGTCCAAACTATCAGATACACGTTTTCTGACTCCAATTTGACTTTGTAATATAATGAAGGATCTTGGACGATGTCATAGCCTTGATTGACTTCTGCATGACTAAGTGATGTCTGGCAGCTTGGACAATAGGCTACTACTCTGTAACCTTCAGTTAGAATGCCTGATTCATGTGCTTTTTTTAAAAACTGCCATTCTCTTTCTATGAATTCATCTTTGTATGTCCAATAAGCGTTTTTTTGATCAAATGACATAGCAAGAAGTTTGTCAACTTCGACCCATCTTTCATTGTACTTTTTGACTATTCTTTTGCATTCATTTACCAACTTTTCAATTCCAAATGACTTGAGGATCTCAGTCTTGCCGCCGGTGATGCCCAATTCTTTTTCTGCTTGCAACTCTACTGGAAGGCCTTGAGTGTCCCATCCTGCATTAAATACTATGTTGTAACCTTTTAGTGTCATGTATCGGTACCACAGATCTTTTATGACGCGACCACGCAAATGGCCTGCATGGGGGGTACCATTCATGGTGGGAGGGCCCTCAATGAAGAAAATCTTTTCGGCTTTTGACTTTGCAAGCATTTGCTTCAAATCAATTTTTTCTAAATGTGCCCTGATCTGTGTCTCAATTTTTTTTGAATTAAATTCTTTTTCTAACTGCAATAGTATTGTGGTATCTGATCTCATTTTATAAAGTTAGATTAATGTAGGATTTTTTGTCGTGAAACTTGAATTATATACGAGAATTTGGGTTGCGCAGTGTGGTAAATGTCCTAGTGGTCGGCAGTGGAGGGCGTGAACACGCACTTGGTTGGAAGCTTTCACAATCGCCACACGTGAACAAGGTTTTCCACGCTCCTGGAAATGGTGGTACAAAGAATAATGTGCCAATACAGGTAGATGAAATAGACAAACTGGCTGATTTTGCTGATGAAAATGAATGTTTTACGGTGGTGGGTCCAGAAGCGCCACTTGCATTTGGCATAGTTGATGCATTTCAAAAAAGGAATCTCAAAATATTTGGACCGACAAAACAGGCAGCACAGCTTGAATCCAGCAAAGTGTGGGCAAAACTCTTCATGCAAAAACACGACATACCGACTGCACCTTTTGATGTATTTTCAAATGCAACTGACGCAAAAGAGTATGTCCGGTCGGTTGATCACCAGGTAGTGATAAAGGCCGACGGTTTGGCTGCCGGCAAAGGTGTAATAGTTTGCGATACTATGCAAGAAGCTTTTGATGCAATAGATGCAATTCTTGTAAAAAAATCGTTTGGAAATGCAGGTAAAAGTATCGTAATAGAAAAACGAATAGATGGAATTGAGGCATCCTATATAGCTCTCTCTGATGGAAACATTGCAATTCCAATGGCGACAAGTCAGGATCACAAACGCATCTTCGATGGCGACAAAGGCCCAAACACAGGCGGAATGGGAGCGTATTCTCCGACCGGAGTAATAAACAACAAGTTAGCAGAAAAAATCCAAAAAGACATAATAGAAAAAACAATAAATTCGATGAAATCAGATGGCATCCCATTTCAGGGGTTTCTTTATGCTGGAGTGATGATAAAGGATGGACAGCCGTATGTTCTTGAATTTAATGCTAGGATGGGAGATCCGGAATGCCAGCCTATTATGATGCGTATGAAGTCTGACCTGTATGAGTATCTTGATGCAGCAGTAGAAGGCAATCTGAGGTTGATGCCACCGATATCGTGGAAGAAGCAAAGTGCCGTCTGTGTCGTCTTGGCTTCAAAGGGTTATCCAGAATCTTATCCAAAAAATGAACAAATCATGGGACTAGAGTCTGTTAACAGTGATGTTGTTTTTGTATTTCATGCAGGAACTAAAACAGAAAATAACAAGATTCTAACCAACGGTGGTCGAGTCCTCGGCGTAACTGCTCTTGGAAATACGTTACACGATGCTATTTCAAATGCATATGATGCGGCAAGCAAGATAAGCTGGAAAAGCAAGTACTGCAGAACGGATATTGGCAAAAAAGGACTCAAATATCAGAGTTAATTATTTCGTCTTCTGTGATTATAAAGCGAATCTTTATGTCGCCTTCCGAAAAGGGAATGTTCTTTACGACAAACTTTGAGTAGGTGAGTGCAATCGTGGTGCACACTGTACCTGCCAAAAATCGATCGTAAAATCCTTTGCCGTACCCAAGTCGATGTCCATCTTTTGTCATTGCAATGGCTGGAACCAATATTACATCAAACTTATTTATCTGTGGGCACGTTTGCTTTGGTTCCATTATGCCAAACTCTCCTTTCTCAAGATCCTCGAATCTGCTGACATTACAAAAAACTAAGTGGTCGCCTTCCACTCTTGGCAATGCCAAAGTCTTTCCGTTGCTTAGTATGTCTTGCAGTATGTCATGCGTTCTTACCTCACTGCCTATCGAATAATATGCAGCAATTGTTTTTGCAATCTTGTAATCTTGCATCTTTTTGAGGTTTTTTTGAATTTTTTTGCTTGCTATGTCAATAAAATCTGCAGAAAGCCCATCGCGTTTTTCCAACAAAAGCTTGCGCAGACTTGATTTTTCGTTATTTTCTTTCAAAGCTCTTGCTCAGTGATGCAGCAGTTACTGTATTTTTTAAAAGCATTGCTATTGTCATCGGTCCAACGCCGCCTGGCACAGGAGATGCGTATGATGCTTTTTGAATTATTTCATCAAAATTCGAATCACCTACCAGCTTACCATTATGGCGTCCTGTGGCCACATCGATTACTACGGCCCCTTGCTTTATCATGTTCGGTGTCAAAACAAACTTGGTTCTATCACCAACACCGGTGATCACAATGTCAGCAGATCTACATATGTCTGCAAGATTTTTGGTTTTTGAATGACACATAGTTACAGTCGCGTTTCGTTCAATGAGGAGATGGAACAATGGCTTGCCAACCAAGTTGCTTCGGTTTATTATGACGGTGTTTTTTCCCTCGATTGGTATTTCATAATGATCTAAAAGTTCTATTATGCCGGAAGGCGTACATGCCTTAAGAACAGCTTTTTTCATTACCAATAACCCTACATTATGGGGGGTAAGTCCATCTACGTCTTTGAGTGGTGAGATTCTCGAGGTTGTCTCAAACTCATCAAGTTGCTTTGGAAGTGGAAGCTGAACCAATATCCCATGTACTTCTTTATCTTGATTTAGTGAATCAATAAGAACATTCATCTCTGTCTGTGTGAGTGTGGCAGGTAGCTTGTGGTCTTTAGTAAGTATTCCTACTTCGGCGCATGCTTTTTGCTTGTTTCTTACATATGTTGCAGATGCGGGGTTGTCACCTACAAGAACAGTGGCAAGGCAAGGCTGTGTTCCAGCTGCTGCAAGCTCTTCTACTGCTTTTTTTACCCGTTCTCTTACTACAGCAGCTACTTTGATGCCATCTATTTTTGTCCCTGACACACAACTCATGCAAAGTAATTCTAATTTAAAGTACTGTCGAGCCGTTGGCTACGATATTGTACAAAACACGTAAAATAAAAAGAACTTTGTTAATTTAATTTTAATAATGTAAAATGAGATCTAAAAATCCAATGACTCAGCTTTACACCTATGATTTCTACGTAATGGTTATAGGCAGTATGTTATCAAAAAATTTCGCAACGTGATCAGGAATGAATATCCGCGAAAAAATACTCTTAATTATAATTGGTGTGCTTTCCGCCACGTTAGTCACAGGCTTTACGACTAATTTTGGAAGCGTTTATCCTGACTCGAAGATTGTTGGGGAATCAGAATCAACGCAGACCAAAGTTGTTCAAATAAGTAATGAGCCTCTCACAGATGATAAAGTCCAAGAAGCACTACTCACCATTGACACTCAAACAAAAAGTCCACTTACGACCATCTTCAAGAAGGTGGAAAATTCAGTAGTACAAATAACTAGCAAGGTCTCGACAATAAATCCATACATCATAATTAATGGAATGCCACTTGAAAGTCAATCTACGAGGCTTGGTTCTGGTTTTGTTTATGATGCAGAAGGGCACATAATAACAAACCATCATGTCATAGCAGATGCAAAAGAAGTAGATGTCCGATTTGTAGACGGTAATATTTATTCTGCCAAAGTAATTGGTTCGGATCCCTTCAACGATATTGCAGTCTTACAAATTATTGATGATTTCTCAGAAGAACATGTGGTGCCACTAAAAATAGGAGACTCATCTGAACTCGAAGTGGGTCAACAGGTAATTGCGATAGGAAATCCGTTTGGACTCAGTAACACAATGACTACTGGGATAGTGAGTCAAATCGGGAGGCTTTTGCCAAATACAGAATCAGGATTTTCCATCCCAAACGTGATTCAAACTGATGCGGCAATCAATCCTGGCAACTCTGGCGGTCCCATGCTAAATCTTCAAGGATACGTAATTGGCATAAACACCGCTATTCAATCAAAAACAGGAGAGTTTTCCGGAATTGGGTTTGCAGTGCCATCAAACACAATAAAAAAAATAGTTCCATCGCTCATCGAGAAGGGAAGATATGAACATCCATGGTTAGGTGTGGCAGGAACAAGTCTTACGCCAGATATCACAAAACAGCTTGGTTTACCAAAAAATTACAAAGGTGTTCTTGTAACTACTGTGGTAGATGGTGGACCTGCGCAAAAGGCAGGGCTACAAGAAGCAACATACTCGGCAAATGGTGGTCTAAAAGGCGGTGATATCATAATCGCACTGGACGGGCATCAGATAAGAGACATGGACGACCTTATTATCTACATTGCTGACAACAAAAAAGTTGGTGACTCTGTATTGTTACAAATAAATCGAAACGGTGAGACAGTCGGACTTACCGCAACGCTGCAGGCACGTCCAACAAATTAGAATTTAAATTCGGGGCACTAGAATTCATTTTTAGATGCAAGTAATCTTGACTCAAATATCATTATTGAAATTTTGTTTTCTAACTAAAAACGATAAAGACAAAATGCATATAAGACAACATGGATTAATGCAAAAACTCTTCAACTCGTCATTACAATAATGTTCAGTCTTCAAATGGAAAAAACAATCGTAATTCTTGTCTTTGGGTTGTTGTTTGTTACTACTCCTGGCGTCTATGCTGCAACAATAAAACAGACGGTGGAGGGTGGAGTAGACGTAAGTATTGAGTATCCAGACGCCGTAATTGCTGGCAAAGGATTTTCGATCTCGGTTCTCATACAAAATAATGGCTGGGAAGACAAACAAGACATCAAGTTTACAGCAGCATCTCAGGATGGGTCAATTAAGATAATGAATCAAACACTTGCAGTAGAAAGACTCTCAAAAGGAGGTTCATTTGGAGGAGTTCTCGAATTTGCGACATCCGAGGATTCCAAGATTGGAACCCATTACATAAATGCGTTGTATTCACAAATTCTTCTAAGCAACAATGAGACTCCAATGCCTCGGTTTCAACAAAACATAGCAATACCAATCGAAATTAAAGAAGCGGCTGAGATCCAGATCAATACCATTGCTCCATCTACTATATTCCCAAATGCTGAATTTCCGTTTGGTGTGGAGATTATCTCAAAGGATGCTACTCTGCGCGATGTCGTCGTAAGAATAATTCCTCCAGACGATATCACGATACGTGGTCAGACTGCGTTTTCTTATTCCGCTGTTGAAAAAGATGAACCGATCTCAATCCACACTCAGATAATCACCAATCCGACCGACGTTACAACAGAACACAAACTGCCATTCGAAGTAACAGTTCAATACACCGATGACTCGGGTCAAGAAAAAACAACATCAAAAATAATACCTCTTCTTTTGCGGCCAAGGACGTTTATGGAGTTCACTACAGAGGGGGGCATCTGGATTGGAGGATTTTTCTTGGCTCCTTATGTAAGCCTTGGAACTTTGATTGGCATACCTGCAGGCACGTTGTTCTCCCTGATGGTAAGGCGTATGCAAAAGAAAAAAGGATCAAAAAAGAAGAAAAAGTGAATTTAATGAAAGTGGAATTTGATGTAAAAAAATATATCGACGATATTAGGAACTCGACTGGATATTTTCACACTTTTCTTAATCGTCAAAACATTGCAGCAGGTGTGTTGGTTTTACAACCTGGTGAAGAAGATTCTCAAACGCCACATGATGCAGATGAAGTGTATTTTGTTGTAAGTGGAGATGGGCATCTTAAGATAAACAACAAAGATTACGAGGTGTCGGAAGGCAAGGCATTTTATGTACAAAAAAACGTACCACACAAATTTTTTGGCAATACAAAGGAGCTAATCGTGTTGTATTTTTTTAGTGGCCCTGATTCTTGATTATTACTTTTCTACCAGAAATTGTTATTCTCCCTTCAGCAATAAGCTTCACTGCCTGTGGGTATGTTTTGTGTTCTTTTGCAAGAATTCTCTTTGAAAGCGATTCTTCAGTGTCATCGTCTTTGACTCTGACAACTGCTTGAAGGATGATGGGTCCCGTGTCTACTCCATCGTCTACGAAGTGAACTGTGCAGCCACTGAATTTGACACCATATTCAAGTGCCTGTTTTTGCGCATGTAGGCCTGGAAATGAAGGTAGGATGGCAGGATGAATATTCAAAATTCGGTTTTTGTATTTTCGGATAAACTCTGGACTGATTATCCTCATAAAGCCGGCAAGACAAACTAGGCCGTTTTTTTCTGTAACACCGTGCTCTTTGAGGACTTTGATAACTTTCTGATCGTACTCCCAACGGGTTCCGTTAAAATTCTTGCTTGGTATTACTTGGGTCTTGACTCCTAGTTTTTGAGCTATTTTGAGGCCAATTGCATCTGGATTATTCGAAATGACTATGGCCGGCTTCACTGGAATCTTCTGGCGTTTTACTGCTTTGAGAATTGCCTCCATGTTGCTTCCGCGCCCAGAAATCAAAATCCCCAAGTTAAGCAAGTGTCTCAGATTTTTTGAAGCGTCAAACGAATATTATGTTTTGGTAACTTAGAATTTTGGAAGGTGTATGGTAAAGACGGTTCCTTTACCAACGATGCTTGAACACTCTATTGTGCCACCATGGTTTTCTATTATTGATTTGCAGCTAGCAAGTCCAAGTCCAGTCCCTCCTTGTTTAGTTGTAAATAATGGCTCGAAGATCTTTGTTAGATTTTCCTTTTCTATTCCACGACCATTATCTATGACATCGATTACTATTGAATCGTCTGTTTCTGAAGCTTGGATCATTATCTTACCTTTTTTCTCTATTGCCTGAATGGAGTTGAGGATCAAGTTTGAAAAGACAATCTCGAGTTGTTTTACATCACCGTAAACCTCAACATCGTGGTCTGGCAAAATTATTTTAATGTCTTCTGGAACATTCAGATCTCCTGTCACGGTTTTCAACAAATTAACAAGTGACAACTTATCCTTCAATGGGCCGCTGGTTCTAACATAATCTAGGATGTCACGTATGAGCTGTGACATTCTTGATGTCGCACGCTCGATTCTTTCATAGTTTTCTTGTGTTTTTTCGTCTAGCTCTGGGTGTTTAAGCTTGAGAATCTCGACTGTGTTTTTAATTATTGTTAATGGATTCTGCAAGTCATGAGCAAGTCTTGATGCCATTTCGCCAATTGTATACATTTTGTCTTTTTTTATTGCCTTGCTACCATTGATTTCACCATAAGAGCTTATATCGTGTTTTGTGGTACTTGTGGAATCTTCAATTCTTGCAGCATCCTCCTGTGCATTCTTCAAAAGCCTTGCAGCATCCTCCTGTGCATTCTTCAAAAGCCTTGCAGCATCCTCCTGTGCATTCTTCAAAAGCCTTGCAGCATCCTCCTGTGCATTCT
>JBDUUJ010000044.1:0-21837 GCA_039938575.1 Nitrososphaera sp.
CCAAACACAGAACAGCTAAAAATGATGGAGACCTTCCAAGACATGGTAAATTGCTGCATCAAAGTAGGCCTTGAAAACAATTGCTCCAGTATGAAAAAATTGTCACTGCTCTCATATCACACCCTAAAAAACTATCAAATCCAATCATACTACAAACTCACTGCCATATCGCAAGCTGCAGGCAGACTGGACTTTTTTCAACATTCAGATAAGCTCCGAGATGGCATCCATAATTGAGACACCAGACATGATGGAAGATACATTAGGACACAGAATCGGAGAGCAGTGAAGAATTTTTTAGGGTATTTTTTAGAAGCTTATGGAAGTAATGCCAGAATCACAAAAATTGATCATTAGTTTGTGAGTATTTGTCCGAGAATATGACTTAACCTTTGATGAATTTTTCAAGCTCTGATTTTGCTTGCGGGTCGGTCATTTGCTTTGGTGGGTGTTTCATCAAATACGCACATGCAGGCACGATTGGACCACCCATCTTTCTCTCAAGCGCAAGCTTTGCAAGCCTTATGGCATCAATTACTATTCCCGCAGAGTTTGCCTTATCATCCACCTCGAGTCTTACCTCCATGTTATACGGTATGTTTGCCCACTGTCTTCCTTCTATTCTCATGAACATCAGCTTGGTGTTGCCCAGAAATGGGATAAAGTCTGATGGACCTACGTAAATCTGGTCGTCTGCCAGTCTCTCAGATAGCTGACTTTGGACGCTCTCCGTCTTTGAGATCTTTTTGCTCACCAGCCTTTCCTGCTCCTTCATATTCAAAAAGTCAGTGTTTCCACCCACGTTGATCTGGTAAGTTTTTTCTATCTTGGTGCCACGCTCATCACACAGCCTTGCCAGAGTTCTGTGCACTATGGTGGCGCCCACTTGGCCTTTGATGTCGTCTCCAACCACCGGAAGTTTTTTTGCCGCAAATTTTTCTCCCCATTTTTTGTCGGATGCAATAAACGACGGAATGCAATTTACAAAAGCAGTACTTGTGTCAAGGCAAATTTGCGCCCAATACTGTGTTGCTTTTTCAGAACCTACCGGCAGATACGAGACTATAACTTCGGTACCTGTTTTTTCAATTACCTTTTTGATGTCTTTGGTGATCTGTTCTTTTGATTTTTTGCTCTTGATCGGATTTACTCTGTTTTGCACCCATATTCCAACACCATCAAGTACAGGGCTTTCGTACACCAACGCCTTTGTCTTTGGCATCTTGTTTTTGTCAACCCAGTTAACCATGTTTGGGTAAGCATAAATTGCTTCATTGATTGTCTTGCCGACCTTGTTTTTTCCCACATCAAAGCCTGCGACAAACTCCAAATCATGAATAGAGTAAGCCCCAATTTTTTCATGCATTATCCCGATTACTTTTTGCGACGGATTCTTCCTATAGTATTCGATGCCTTGTATTAATCCTGAAAAACAATTCCCTATGCCGACCAGCCCAACTTTGATCTTTTTTGCCAAACCTAACTTGGAGTCTCGCTGAACTCGTTTTAAGTTTTCCTACTGGAATATATCGAGTGTAAAGCTGTCACTTACCTTCTTGCTGTCTGCATAAGCAAACGACTCGACCACATAACGTCCTTGTATTACTTTGGAATCATCGTTTTTTTGCTGCGCCCACTCGATTACATGTTTTTGCTTTGGTGCAAGCTTTAGGTCTTCAAATGTGGTTGAAAAAAAGACGGTTCCATCAAGTGCCCTAATCCTCAACCCAGGCAGATCATTTGCAAACGAAATCTCCGTGGTGCCAGTATTGATTATCTGAATTTGGACGGTTTCTCCAAGCTTGTAATGCTGTTTTTCTGCATACACGGAGATCGACGGCCCCTGCACATAAACAACTCCTTGTGATGCAAGGCTTTGTAGATATATGCCCATAATAGCAGCTGCTACAACACCGGTTGCGACAGATATTACAAGGCTTTTTGGGATCATTGTGTGCTAGATGATTTTGATTCTTTTGAGCGCCAGCTTTTTGGATATGTATTTGGCGCCATGATTATCCTTTTTGTCTGAAATGCATATCCTTTTGTTGCATCCTTGATTTCCGATTCGGTCATGAGTGATTCTGCAAGAGCCACAACTTCACCTTTTTGAGTATAAATTCCAACGAGTTCTCCTTTTTTGATACCAGATGAAATTTCGAGTATGCCTGGAATTGCAAGTTGCGCTCCATGACACAATGCATCCACCGCAGAATCACGTATCACTACTGCCTTGATTTCAGTCAATGCATACTCGATTGGCATGATAAGCTTCTGAAGTTTAGAGTCATCGTTTTTTTCCTTCCATGTCGCAAACGCATCTGCCAGTTCATGCAGTGTGACTAGTTTTTTTTCGTTTTCGTTGAATTGATGAACACGTGAGCGTCTCAACTCGATCATTGTTGCTCCTGGTCCGAGGATCTCACCTATGTCATAAAATAATTTTCTAATGTATGTTCCTGCCTCACACAAAACTCTCAAAAGCAGCAATCTTTCTTTTTGCTCCACTAGTTCAAGTTCGTATATTGTCCTTGTTCTTGTCTGTCGCAATACAGAAGAGCGTTGCGGTGGTTTTTGATATATTTCACCCTTGAACATATCAAGTACTTCTTGGAGTTTTTCTTTGCTTGGCAGTGTGTGGAGTCTGCCAAGACCGTAGTATTCCTTTGGTCCAAGCAGGAGAACGCCAAGTGCCTTTGTTGCCTCCCCAAGACCCAGAGGTAGAACACCAGATACCTGTGGATCTAGTGTGCCGCTGTGTCCAATCTTTGGAATCTGCAAGATTCTTTTTGCCCACGCAACGGTTTCATGGCTTGTGGGCCCAGGCGGCTTGTCCAAAAGAATCAGTCCATAATTTAGAAGGTCTTTAGTCGATCTTTTGTCATAATATACTCCATACTGGTCGTTTGTTACGTCTTGGTCTATTACTACCAAATTTTGCAGTTGGGGCAGACTCACAGCAGATTCCTTACCTTTTCTATTGCCGTTTCCAATACTTTTTGAGCGTCAAGGCCGTCGGTGTTTATGATGATATCAAATACAGATAAGTCGTCCCCGAAATCAAAGCCATAGAGTTTTTTGTACAACATCTTGTTTTCCTCGTATCTAGTTTTGACTATTTGTAATGATTCTTGGAGTGTGGTCTTGTCACGTGTCTGCATTCTTTTGGCACTGTTTTCACGTGAGCCTGCAAGCCAGATCTTGATGCCACCCTTGACCAGCCATGGCAGAGTGTAGCTTGTAATTACTACACCTCCTTTGGAGAAGATCTCAATTAGTTTTTGATCCACTTTTTTATCAAACTCATAGTTGTTTTTTCTTTGTTCCAAAAACTTCATGCCATCTTTTGTGTCCCACCAGTCATCACCTTCGGATTTGAAGCCTTGTTCGTGTGCCATCTCCTTTAGAACATCGCCACCACTAAGACTCTTCATGCCGAACTCTTTTGCCAGTCCTTTTGCGATTGTAGTTTTCCCAATAGCAGGAGGCCCTGAAATGATTATTGATTTTGGCAATGCTATGTTAGATCCATTGATGTTTTTGTAATTTTCATTATTATTCCGCTAAATGCAATCGAGCCCAAAAAATACCAAGCCCAAAAGTAGACATCGTTGACATTATGGCAAATGCCCGGTGTCTTTTCTATCGACTCGGCTGTGCACGTGAGCTGGAAGAAATCTCCAGGAATTACATTTAGTGATATTGGAGAGACTGCAACTATGTATGGGAATAGTGGTGGAAGTACAAAATAAAAGATCAGGATCAATGGCACAAACGTGATCATCATCGGCCTCATATTCATCTGCATCATTTCTTGGTTCAACCTTGTCATGTAGGCAGATTTTTTGTCAAGCTCTGCCTGTTTTGCTGAATCTTTTGCCCTAAATGCGGCCATCCTTTCCTTCTGCCAAGCGCGCGTCTCCTTCATGATTCTTTGCAGTTTCTCTTGGTCAACTAGTTTTCTTCTAACTACGGCGTTGAACAGATTGAGCAGTATTGAGAATCCCAAAATTCCAAACATTGAAGGAATCATACCCTTTACTATTGGATCTGCGCTGCCTAATGGTCCTCTGTGTATCCCAAAAAAATCACCTTGTAAAAATATCGATTCCAAAAATTGTAAGATAATAATTGGTTCCATCTCAAAGACCTATTGCGTTTATTACCTCGTTTGCCGCTTCTTCAACCTTTCCTTCTGAATTGAGGACTGATTTCATCGGGGAGCCAATTAGTACTGCGCAGCTTGAAAGCATCGCATCCTGTACTGCAAGCTCTTTTTTTATCTTATCAATTGATATAATGTCCCTGTCTCTTGTGGTGTCCTTCATTCTGCGGTTATAGATCTCCTCCGGCCTCGCAGATACTGTAATGAGGTTCGCAGGTTTGAGTTCTTCGAGGACATGGTATGGTAGTCCCGGATAGAAACCCTCCTTTGTGGAAATAAATGCGTGCGTGTCTATAATCACCACGTTGTCGTTAAATCCTGCAATTTTTTTTGCGGCCATTTTTTGGAGTTCCCTTTGTTTGTCTACTGCAAGCTTTCTTAGCTCATCTCTGTTTACTATGCCTAATTTTTTTGCTTCCTCAAACATGACAGTTCCAAAACTATGCACACTTACACTTTTTTTTCGCTGGTTTAGTATTTCCACAATTTTTGAAACTAGTGTTGTTTTGCCGACTCCGGCGATTCCCACTATGACAACTTTTTTACTTTCGCCCAAGTAGTGCACCCAGACGAGGCATGACGACTTCGACTTGTTCGCGGATCAGTTGTTGATAATAGTTGATCAGAATATCCACCATGAGAAGTATGCCTATACCAGATCCAAATACTCCAAGTACATCAGAGATGCCAGCTAGTGCGCCAAGTATGGCAGAGCCAATTATTGTTACAGACGGGATGTATTTGGCAAGCAGTGACTCTACAGGCTGGTTTGATTTTCTAAATCCTGGAATCTGGACATCTGCATCTAAAAGACTCTTTGCTGCACTCTTTGGAGAAAGTCCGCCAAGCTCCACCCAGAGCCTTCCAAACACCACAACTATTCCGATCATAAACAGAACGTAAATGACTGCGC
This sequence comes from Nitrososphaera sp., assembly GCA_039938575.1. GTDB lineage: Archaea > Thermoproteota > Nitrososphaeria > Nitrososphaerales > Nitrosopumilaceae > Nitrosotenuis. Next base: position 5,079 of record JBDUUJ010000044.1, read on the forward strand.
GTGCTGGATCAAGGGCCACAAGGTCAAGTCCTCTTGGAGGTGTGATGTAGTAGACTATTCCGCCTATTGGTGTAGATGGACTGGTTGGGTCAAACTGCGCAAGTATGTTAAAGAATGGATGATTGTTTCTTGGATTTATGTTTGCCCACATCATCTGTCCAATGAATACGGCGTTTGCCGTAAGCGCCGAAGCCAAGATGACTGGAATGTTGGAGACATACATCAGTTTGATTGGATATGTTGCGGAAAATCCTCTGTATTTTGTAGACACTATTGGAATTTCGACCTTGATTGCTTGTGTATACACTAAGATAAGCAAGATTCCCCCAGTGATTAACAAACCAAACACGCTAGGCAGTTGATTTGATCTAAAGAACACGTCGGCAATTGTACCATGTGAAATTGATTGAGCTATAAACGGTGCTACACCGATCATGTTGCCATCTCCTGCAGGTAGTGGACTAAAGAGACTCCATAGGATCTGTTGTGCCACACCTGCCATGATAAACAGACTGATACCGCTTCCAAGCCCCCATCCTTTCTGAATGAGTTCATCTAAGAACATGATAATTATTGATGCTGAGATCAGTTGTCCTATTATCACATACAGAACAGTTGGATTTGAGATTCCATGACCATACACTGCTGTGGCATACACTACTGATTCAATAACTATTACAACATAGGTGACAAGCTTGGTCGCAGTCTGAAACACTCCTCTTTCGTCTGGCTTGGTAAAGTCGAACTTGAGAATTTCAGAACCCTTGAGAAGCTGCATGAGTAATCCTGCTGTGACTATTGGTCCAATGCCGAGCTCAACTAGTGTGCCTTGTTGCGATGCGAAAATCACTCTTGCAAACTTGAGAAAGTCAAATTCTGGTGCTGTTGCGCCAAAAAGTGGCGTCTGTCCCATTACCTGGTAAATCAACAGTGCGATCCCACACCAGACGAGCCTAGTCTGTAATGAGAGTTTCTTTTTTGGTTTTGGAACTTGGACTAGGTACGGTTCGGTTTTTTCCACTATTCTTTTAATAAGTCCGGTTGCAGTGGTTTCACTCAACTACCAACACCTCTCCCCCGGCCTTTTTGATCTTTTCTTCAGCAGATGCAGTATACTGCTGTATTTTAACAGAGTAGGCAGTCTTTAGTTGCCCTCCGCCAAGAAGTTTATCGTAGCCAAGGCCGTCAAGATCGAGTATCTTTTTTCCTCCCTCCTCTTTGCCATGTTTTGCAAAGAGGTCGTCTAGATCTCTTATGCTAGCCCATTTTCGGATTATGTTTGGGTGAGGTGGATGAGTAGAATCATGACCAAAGTGATCTGGGTCATACTTGAGCAGTGAGCTGTACAGATGCTTGTGCATCCCTGCCTTGCCAAGACCACCCTTGTGACCACTCGCTCTGTGCTGTCCTATTTGCCCCCAGCCGTGGGTTCTTGAACCCCTGTATTTTCTTGTCTTTCTGAGTCGCGTGGCCAAGCTACATCATGCTCCTTACTAGTTCTGCAAGCTCTTTATTTTGGCCAAGCATTCCACCTTCACCATAGGTCTTTCTTGTGCTGCGTTTGAAACCGTGTTTTGGAGGAGACAGTGCAAACCAAGGTTTGATTGGTTTAATTTTATTCATAGAAACCTTGCCTTCAGAAATAGATGCAGCAAGATCATCGATTGTCTTAAATCCCAGTTTGGTGAGATCCTCGTTTGTAATTTTTTTGTAGCCTGATTTTCTTCCTTTTTTGTTTAGAAGCTCCTTTGTGATGTCCAAATTGGCTTCTTGCCATGAGACGTAGTGTTTTACTGCGTCTAGCATGCCATCGGTGTTGTCTTTTGCTGGGATTATTGTAGCCCTAAACTTTTTTTCTAGTTTTAAGAGATTTAGTGTGTTCTTTGCCCAGTGTGGTACATTAATTTGTCCTCTCATTCTCACAACAAGATACGCTTTTGCCATCATCAATCAACCTTGACTAAATGTTTGTCTTAGACACTCTAAAACTGCTTTTGATGTAGAGTTCATTGTTGCAGTAGAACCTTTTGCCGTGGTCCATGCGTCCTTGAGGCCTGCAAGTTTGAGGAGGTTTCTGATTTTTCCTCCAGCCACAAGACCCAGTCCCCTTGGCGCCGGCACGATTTCTACCACAACACTTCCGCCTTTTCCACGTACTTTGAATGGTACAGAGTGAGCTTGATCACATCTGCACTCCCAGCTTCCACATCCAAGCTTTACTGGGCTCACGTTGAGATAAGCATTAGTTGTTGCTTTTTCAATTGCGATTCTCATTTGTTTTGATTTTCCTTGTCCGATTCCGAGCCAACCATTTTCATTACCTGCTGCTACCATGGCCTTGAATTTTGTTTGCTGCCCGTTTGGCGTCATTTTTTGTACCATGCCAACATCGATTACTTCGGTTTTTAGATCAGGAAGAAGTTTTTTGATGATTCCAGCTTCTTGGATTCTCAGGCCGTTGGAGTATATTTCTTCCATTGTCGTGATTTGTCCAGACGCTACCTTCTTGCCAAGCTCGGTTCGAGGGATCCATTCCTCTTCTTCACGTCTGGATGATCTTCGTTCTCGTGGTTTTTGTTCAACAGTCTCGCTCATATCTACTTGACCTCACTGTCTATTGCTGATTTTATTTTTGCAACATCGTTTTTTATTTTGAGATGATCACCATTAATTCGGTCCTGACTTGGTAGTGCGTCCTCGCTTGCGGGGATCTGTAGGCCCGCATCAATGACGCCTTTTAGTGCAGCAGCCATTCTTTGAGTGTACCTTCTTGTGCCGCTGTAAAGGATCGCCTCTTTGGTTCCTTGAGAGAGAGCTTTTTTGCCTGCCAGGTAGCCTGTAAGATATGCTGCCGGGACGTTCTTTCTTGATCCCTTCCAGCCTTTGGATATTAGAAATCTAGAGTGCGCCGATGCTACAACTTTGTCGCCTGTCAATTGTGGTTTGTGAATTTGGACGAGGGTGTTTTCATTTGAGATCTGGACTGTGACAAAGTCACGCCTACTCATGAGTAATAGCTTACGCTTTTTGTAGTTGGTCTTTTCTTCACGTAAGCGTCGTAATATGGTTGAATATGCCATCGATATTGGTGAGATTTTTCCAATGCTCTTATAAACGTTAGATGAGCATAGACGCAAGTAACGCTTTTTGGGAATGAAGTCTGTTTTCTGCTTCGTCCCATATCACTGAGTTTGGCCCGTCGATCACAGAAGCGGTCACCTCTTGTCCCCTTTTTGCAGGAAGACAGTGCATAAAAATTGCATCTTTTTTGGCCTTTGAGAAAAGCGCCGAGTTCACCTGGTATTTGGGGAGGAATTTCTTTAACCTCTTTGCATCGTTGTGAATTGAGACAAACGTGTCTGTTGTTATGATGTCCGCATCCTTTGCAGCTTCGTGGGGGTCTTGTGTTAGCTCAACGTTTCCAATTTTTTTGCATTCTTTTACTACTTTGGAATCTGGCGCAAATTCCTTTGGGGTTGCAACAGAAATTGAGATGCCCACCTTGGCGCATCCGTAGATCATCGAGTTGCACACATTATTACCATCTCCAATCCAAGCAAGCTTCAAGCCGTCGAGTTTTTTCTTTTTTTCTTTAATTGTCATCAGGTCAGCCAGAATTTGGCAGGGGTGAAATGAGTTTGAGAGGCCGTTAATCACTGGAACCTCTGAGTTTTTTGCCAACACTTCTACTGTTTCATGTTCATAGACACGTGCCATTATAACATCCACGTATCTTGATAATGTCCTTGCAGTATCCTCTATTGTCTCGCCTCTTGATAGTTGTAAGTCTTGTGCGGAAAGATGTATTGCGTGGCCACCAAGCTGGAACATACCGCTCTCAAAGCTCACACGTGTACGTGTTGAAGGTTTTTGAAATATCATGGCAAGTGTTTTGTTTTTTAGTAGCGGCTTTGAGATGCCATTTTTGAGATCCTTTTTGAGTTTGAATGCGAGATCCAACACTTGCAGTATCTCTTTTTTGTCGAGTTCCCCTAAAGTCAGTATGTCTTTAGTTTGAATCATTTTTTCAACCAACCAAAAAGTCCTTTCTTTGGTTTTTCTTCTTTGTCCCTTTTAACTTCTTTTTCTTCTTTGTGTTGTTGTGATTCTTCTTGAGGTTCTTGTGGCTCTGGTTTTTGGCCAGGTTTTGGTCGCCCTTGCTTTATCCACTCTCTAATTTTCTTTGCCATTGCAAATGCTTCATCATCACTTTCTGGCGGTGCGACATCATACAATTCTGCAAAAAGTGAAATGTCTTTGTCGCTGATCCCTTCGAAAGGATCCGAGCTTTTCTTTTCAGGTTTAGATTCTGGTTTTGGTTCAGCTTTGATTTCTTGTGGTTGAGGTGCTGATTCTTTTTGTGATGATGAAATCTGTGTTAGAGAACTTTGTCCAAATACAGTTTCAAGAAAGACGCTTTTATCAAACGGCTTGAGGTCTCCATACTCTTGACCTACTCCAACATACAGAACCGGCTTTGATGTGATTTTGACGATAGATAGTGCTGCGCCGCCGCGTGCATCTGCATCACTTTTTGTCAAAATTGCTCCGTCGAATTTAGTGTGCTGATAGAACTCACGAGCTTGATTTACCGTATCGTTTCCAGCAAGCGAGTCTCCCACAAAGATCTTAAGATCCGGATTGACAACTTTGGTTATTTTTTCAATTTGTTCCATGAGATTCTTGCTTGTCTGCATCCTTCCTGCAGTATCAATGAGTACGCAATCAATTTTGTGTGCTTTTGCGTAGAGTACTGCGTCTCGCGCCACTGCTGCGGGGTCTGCCCCGTAGTTCTGGGCAATTGTCTTTATGCTCAGTCTGTCTGCATGTTCCCTGAGTTGTTCAATTGCGCCGGCTCTAAATGTGTCTGCTGCTGCAATAACAACCGAAAATTTGTTTTGTTTTATGAGGTGCGCAATCTTTGCAAGCGTGGTAGTTTTACCAGTACCATTTATTCCAACAAAGAGTATGACGCATGGCTCACTCTTACTTTTTTTTGCTTTAATTTTTTCTAAAATATCGGTTGACCCAGCTGCATCAAACAAGCTTGAAACAGCTTGAATTAGATTGTTTTTTACAAACTCTTCTATTTGTTTTTTGTCCACAGAAGTACCAATCAACCTCTTTTTTAGATCCTCTTTAATCGAGTCGATTACTTCTGTTGCGACATCGGATTCCAATAATGCTATCTCGAGTTGAAACAGAACATCATCTATGTCGCTTTCTTTTAGTTCCTTTTCGCTTAACGCCTTAGCAACGTTCGAAAAAGCACTTCGTAATTTATCAAACATGGAAATCACTTATTATTGTGGATTCGCAGTCTGCAAAAGATTGTTCATTTGTTGTTTTAGTTGCTCAAGTCGCATCAATGCTTCGTGTTTTTGTGCCATTGTATTATTGAGAGCCATTTGTAATTCTTTTATTCTAGACTCCAGATAATTGATTGCCGAGTCGTGATCCTTTTCTATTACTATGCCTGCTCCTACCTCTACTAACACCTTAGAGTCCTCGGACATCTTTGCTTTGATGTATGTTCCAAGCCCTACTGGTACAAGTGAGTCAGCCTGCGGGTTTTGTGAGATTGCTTTGATCGAGTCTATCGACGCCATAGCTTCACGCAAAAACGTCATGATTGCTCCCTCCTTCTGATCAAGACTTGCTGCATACGATTCTAGAACTTGCATCTGGTACAGAAATTGTTGGGCCTGTTCTTCACTCATTTAACAGTTAAGTGTTTTAGGAGTCTATAAATGCGTTCATTGTTAATCGCATTTAGATGATCTCAAAAAAACACGGCAAGTTTATCACTCCTAAATCGAGATGGAGTCAACCTTACAAAAAAGAACATCCAACGGACAAGCTCAATGTTAAATTGATGTTAAATGAGAAAATTAAAGGAGATCGAATAGTTGGCCTCAAAGCTCTCATAAAGGCCGGCCAGGTGCATCAGATGCACACACATGATAGTGAGTACGTCATAGTTTATTCACTGAGTGGCAAGTGCTCCGTAACTGTAGGTAGGACAACTAGAACAATTTTGCCACACATGATCGTCTTTATTCCACCAAGAGTACCACACCGCTTTCACAATAAATTCTCAAGGCCGTGGGAGGGCGTGGCGTTTGCTATCGGAACCAAGTCCAAGATAAACAACATCTGGATGGAAAGCTAAACAAAAAAGAAGGAAGTTATTTTGCTTTAGAAAAGCGGTTTTCTACTTCGTCCCAGTTGACCACATTCCACCATGCTGCCACATAGTCGGCTCTTTTGTTTTGGTATTTGAGGTAGTATGCGTGTTCCCAAACATCGAGCCCAAGAAGCGGCACTAGTCCTTCAGTTCTTGGACTTGTCTGGTTTGGCATCGATTTGTATTCAACGCTTTTGGATTTTGGGTTGAAAACCAACCAGCCCCACCCACTACCCTGGATTGCCGTGGTCTTTGTGGAGAATTGTTCTTTGAACGCGTTGAAGTCGCCAAATGTCTTCTTTATTGCGTCTGCTACTGCGCCTCCTGGTTGTCCGCCGCCATTTGGCTTCATGTTGTTCCAGAATAGCTTGTGGTTATCATAACCACCACCGTGGAAGTTGATTGCGCCACGTATTGCCTCAGGTACAGAGTTTATGTTTGCTAGTACGTCTAGCAGGTCTTTGCTTTGAAGATCGGCTGGAAGTTTATCCCATGCATCATTAAGGCCATTTGTGTATGCTTGATGATGTTTTGTATGATGAATTTCCATTGTTTTTGCATCTATGTGTGGTTCTAATGCATCGTAAGCATACGGGACTTGAGGAAGTGTGAACTTTCCCATGTGAGCATTGGCAGGTGTTCATAATTTAATGATTGTGTCCAAATTTGACAAATAATGGGCAGACATAAAATGTAAATGGAGATTGTGTCGGATGTTAATTAGTACCTTTCAGGTTTCGACAATCCGCAGAACCTAAATTGACTCATCAAATACCAAGATAGAGTTGCTTGCAAAATTGGTTTTTTGCTTTATCATAGTCATTGTTGGCGCAATGATGGCACTGCAGAAAATACAACAAGAGCCGGACTTGAATATACTCTTAGATAAAAGCTCAAAGTACGTTGGTGCAGCATACCCGCACCTCTTAGGATATGACGGAAGCGGCATCAAAGTAGCAGTGATTGACACCGGCGTCGATTATACACATCCAGATCTTTTTGGCTTCCCAGACGGCAAGGTAATTGGTGGATTCGATTTTGTTGAAAACGACGACTCACCGTTAGATACAAACGGTCACGGCACCGAGGTTGCTGGCATCATTGCTGCAGATGGTAAAATGCAAGGGATCGCCCCAAAGGCCAAAATTCTCGCGTATCGAGTATCGGCCACAGGTGAGTCAGTATCCTCCGACCTCATAGTAAAGGCAATAGAACGTGCAGTCCAAGACGGCGCAGACATCATCAACATAAGTCTTGGTGTAAACAGGACAAACGACAAGATCGAAGATGCAATTAATCATGCGGTAAATAGTGGAGTTGTGGTAGTTGCAGCTGCAGGTAACAGCGGTCCTGATCCTAAAACTATTGGGAGTCCGGGAAAAGACCCGCATGCAATAACAGTTGGTGCCACCTACAACAATTTGACTGCGAGCCTTGTTGCAACGCTTCAAATAGATGGCAAACGCCTTGAGGTGTTGCCCATGGTGGGCACTGAACCTCTTTCGCAACCTATCGAATCGCAAATTGTTTTTGGCAAGTATGGGAGAGTGGCAGACCTCAAAGACATCGATGCCGCAGGAAAGATCCTCCTAATTGAGCGCGGTAGTGACAACAAGGATGAGCTTATTTATTTTTCCGAAAAAGAGAAAAACTCTGCGAATGCAGGTGCAAAAGCAATAATCGTGTACAACAACGAACCTGGAATTTTTCTTGGTGATTTGAAAAACAAGCTAGAAGGGCCAGACTACAAACCAAGAATTCCTGCAGTCTCCATGTCAAGAGAGGATGGCCTGCACCTCAAGTCTATGCTTGAAAACAAGACAATTGGAATACTCAACGCATTTTATCATCCTGACTTTGTTTCCTTTTTTAGCTCGCGTGGCCCCGTTTCTCCATTTTATATCAAACCAGACCTTGTTGCGCCTGGAGTCTTTGTAAACACAACTTCGATTCTTGGCGGGTACAATTTCACCAGTGGTACCAGTTTTGCAGCACCTCACGTTTCAGGTGCCGCCGCAATCCTGCTTCAAAAAAATAAGAATTTGACGCCGCAAGATGTGGCCTCCATAATTTCAACCACCGCCGATCCCATCACAGATACATTTGGCACCAGATTCACTCAGGAGACAAGCGGTGTTGGACGACTCAATATAACAAAAGCGTTCAACGCCAACACAATCATCCTTCCGCATTTTGTCATTTTTGACCTGTCGCCTTTTACTAAAACACAGAGTGCAACTTTTGAGTTAAGGACACTCGATGGCACAGAACCCAAGATCCAAATAGGCACCGACTTTGAGCAAAATGTAGCAAGATTTGCATACCATACAGTGGGCAACAAGCTGTACCTGAATGCAACGCTTGTAGATTATGTCGTTGGCCAGTATGAAGGCTACTTGGTCATCTCAGATAACAAGACGAACTATCACATTCCCATCCTCCTCCGAGTTGCCGATGGCTCAATTAATGTAAAAGAAGAAAATGGTAGGCTAGACTTTGTAATAAATTCGCAAAGAGAATGGTCGTATGCAAAGATTTCAATCTTTAACACGGATTCTAGATTCGTCGACAGCGTATCTATGACTCCGCAAAAAAGCAGTCCTATTTTCATACGAGAGACTGGCACATACTGGGTGCAAGCAGAGTTGAGATCAGACCAAGAAACAGTAAATCTTTACAATACTGTTAAAGTGGAATCCCCCAGGCCGCCTCAAGACATCATCGATATTGGCTTGCCAATGCAACCATTAATGCTCATCTTTGCAATAGGCGTAATTGTTGTCGTAGTAGGTCTTGTAGTTAAGCGATGATCATGGTTTTGGGCCTGCGTCTATGATTTCTGGCGGGACATCCTTGAATTTTTTGAAATTGTCTACGAACATCTGCGCCAGTTTTTTTGCCGATAGGTCGTAAGCGTCTTTGTCCTGCCAAGTTGACTTTGGATCAAGCACCTCTGGTGGAACACCTGGGCACTCTGTAGGCACATCGAGATTGAAGAGATCGTTGTGTCTGTACTTTACTATGTCTAGTGCACCTGTGAGGGCAGCTGTAACCATCGCCCTGCTGTGCTTGATGCTGATTCTCTTGCCTACGCCGTAAGGACCTCCTGACCATCCTGTATTGATTAGATACACAATTGTGTTGTGTTTTCTTATTTTTTCTCCAAGCAGTTTTGCATAGACTGATGCAGGTCTAGGCATAAAGGGGGCGCCAAAGCACTCTGAGAATGTTGCTTTTGGCTCTTTGATTCCTCTTTCTGTGCCCGCAAGCTTGCTTGTGTATCCCGACATAAAGTGGTACATAGCTCCCTCTTTTGTGAGTCTTGAAAGTGGTGGAAGTACTCCTAGTGCGTCAGCTGTCAAAAATACAATTACTTTTGGGTGGCCGCCGACACTTGGAAACACTGCAGCTGGGATGTACTCAAGCGGATACGCAGCCCTTGTGTTTTCAGTAAGTGAACCATCATCAAAGTTAGGTTTGAGCGTCTGTTTGTCAATCACTACGTTTTCTAGCACCGCGCCTGACTTTATTGCGTTCCATATTTGCGGTTCCGATTCTTGGTTTAAGTTGATGCATTTTGCATAACATCCTCCTTCAAAATTGAACACACCGGTGTCCGACCATCCATGTTCGTCGTCACCTATGAGCATCCTGTTAGAATCAGCAGATAGAGTAGTCTTGCCTGTGCCCGAAAGCCCAAAAAATAACGCGGTGTCGCCGTTCTTGCCGATGTTTGCCGAGCAGTGCATCGGAAATACTCCTTTCTTTGGCAGCAGGTAATTCATTACGGAAAACATCGACTTTTTCATCTCGCCTGCATAACTTGTTCCCCCAATTAGGACTAGTTTTTTTGTCAAATTGATCAATATGAAAACATTTGACGCAGTGCCGTCTACTTCGGGGATTGCCTCAAAGTCATTGATGCACATCAATGTAAATTCAGGTTCGTGTGCTTCCAGCTCTGCTGCAGATGGCCTCACAAAGAGCTGTCGCGCAAAAAGACTCTGCCAAGCATGATCGTTTATGACCCTGATGGCAAGTCTGTTTTCCTTGCTTGCCCCAACGAAGCCGTCAAAGACAAAGATCTCTTTTCCTTCGACGAATTTTTTCATCTTTTGCAGTATTTTGTCAAATCTGTCTATTGGGAATGGGTGGTTTATCTTGCCCCAATCAACATTGTCGTGTGTTTCGTCATCGTCCACTATGAATCGGTCATCGGGGGATCTTCCGGTATATTTGCCAGTCTTTACGGCAAGGGAGCCTGTGCTTGTTATGATACCTTCGTTTCTTTGTACTGCTGCTTCGACTAGTTTCTCTGGGCTTAGATTTCTGTGAATTTTTGATGGCGAAATCCCAAAGGCTTCTATTTGTGAGATAAACCTTGCAGTAAGAGTTGGTTTAGGTTCGTTCATTTACACCACGCAGTCAAGGAACAAAGCGTTCATTGAATACTCAAGTCGACTCAGATTCATTATTATCTCTTACTTTTTTTGTTTTGATCTCTAAGTAACCTATTTATTGTAAAATCTAAGAGTCTTTGTGTTGACCATAAATAAGGACAGACTTGCGCTAAGGCAAAAAGTCGCCGAGCACAGGCCTGATTTTGTCAGACAAGAGAGCTGGAGATACAAGCGGGTCGGCCTTGCATGGAGAAAACCAAAAGGCATAGACAACCACCAGCGAAGGCAAAAGTTTCGGGGAAGGCCAGGCCTAGTCAAAATAGGATACGGCGGTCCTAAGATCGCTCGCGGTTTGCACCCTTCAGGATTTACAGATAATTTGGTTCACAATTTGGCCGATTTACAAAAACTTGATCCAAAGACAGACGGCGTCAGAATTGCACATGGTGTAGGAAAAAAGAAGCGCATCGAAATAGTTGCAAAAGCATTAGAACAGAAATTCAAAATTTTTAATGCGAGAGTGAGAACGAGTGGTAGTAAATCTTAGAACAAAGAAGCGCCTTGTCTCACGAGTAGTAGGCGTAGGACTAAGTAGAATCAAATTTGATCCAGAAAGATCAGATGATATTGCAGATGCAATCACGCGAGCAAACATACGAAGCCTCATTACATCCGGTGCAATTACAATAAAGCCCGCAAAAGGCACATCGCGTGGAAGATCCAAATTCAAAAAAATGCAAAAGAAAAAGCGTGGAACAAAACCAGGATCAAAGAAGGGGCGAAAGGGGGCGCGGGTAGGCAAAAAGCAAGTCTACGTAAAAAAGGTACGCGCGCTGCGACGCAGACTCAAGGTAGCAAAAGACCGAAAAGAGATAACAAATCCCGAATTTTGGGATCTCTACCGTAAGATAAGCGGAAACACTGTAAGAAACATAGCTCACTTGTTGAGCTTAATCGAGGAAATCAAGGCGCACAGAAAGACCTAGAACCTAAAGATAGATTTTTCCCACTCCTGAATCTTTCCATTCTGTACATTGATGCCCTCAGCTGAGAGCATTTTTGTTTTTACTTCTTGGCCGTAAAAATATCCACCAACCTTTCCATCAGACTTGACTACCCTATGACATGGAATTATCACTGGGAATGGATTCTTGTTCATTATACGGCCTATGGTGCGCTGTCCGTTTTTTAGTCCCACAGCCTTTGCGAGTTCACCATAAGTAGTCACCTTCCCTTTTGGAACCTTCAAGAGAGCTCTGTAGACTTGACGTTCAAGCTCGTTCAAAGCTTCACTACCTCAAGATCGGTAGTCTTTAGTAAATCAAGTACTTTTTGTTTGTGCGGTCCTAGTCCGGCCCAGTCAACAAGTGCTGTCGTAGCTCCCCTGTTTTGTTCGAGTATGTGCCCAAAGAGCCGCTCATCTAAAAACTCCAATGCGTGTTTTGGAACCACCGTGCCAAGTGCATGTTTTCCTTCTATGAGTTCTTTTGTGAATTTCTCAGGGTAGTGCGTTCCACCAAAGCAGATTGCGACCGGCCAGTCCTTGCGCGGCTCACACATAGTATCTAAGACAATCTGTGCTACCGAGCTGCAAAGAGATTCGTTGTTCCATTCTTTTTCTGTTGTTCCTATTTCAATGAACAATGTAGGCTTGGAAAGTGCAGTGGGACCATGATGCGTAGCTTCAATTGTGATCTGAAATTCCGCATACTCGTTTCTGTGCTTCCAAAGGTTCTGCAGGTATGCTTTTTGGAGGTGTGGGTGCGGCACCGCAACTTGATGCGGATTGCCTCCAAACTGTGCATCGGCAAAGTTGCCTGTACTATGACATGTAAGTGCAAGTTCGCCTGACTGGGCTGCGTGTTTTGATAAAAATACGAATCCGTCATAATGATACTGTTGTTCAAGCCAATCCGCAGAAATGGCAGGAGACTGGATAACCACCAAGTCAAAATTTTTCCCTTTGTATGTATTGCCTTCTTTTCGCATTTGACGGCTCAGAGATTTTGCCATATTGTAGCCTGCCGGGTCTTTTTCATATGCTACTAAAAGCTCCATGCTGACTCGTCTTGAGCATTAGAGATATAAGTACACCTAGTCCATTCCCACCAATGGATCTGAAAATCACTCTAAAGAACATGGTAAACACACTCAAGCTTGCCAAAAAGTCTGACAAAGAAGACTATATGCAGCATCTCAGATTGGTTCTTTTGGGCGTTGCCTCAATTGGGACGATTGGATTTATAATTCAGTTTGTATTTTCGGTCTTCAGATAGAATGGAATTGTCTCAGGAAATCAAATCACATCTTTTTGCAGTTAGGACCACAGGAGGTCAAGAAAAAGTGGTAATGAACTTGCTTCAGAACAAGATAAAGACCAACAAGATCAATATTTTATCTGTACTTTTAGTTGACAACCTCAAAGGCTACATTGTAATTGAGGCAAAGGACGCAAATGCGGCCTTTGATGCACTCCAAGGGATAAGACATATCCGCGGCCAGCTCCGAGGCGAGCTAGAATTCAAAGACATAGAGGGATATCTGGTAACCAAGACAACCGCACCACAAATAGCGGTGGATAACGTAGTTGAGATTATTGGTGGTCCATTTAAGGGCATGAAAGCAACTGTAACTAGAGTAGACAACGACAAACAAGAGGCAACAGTCATACTACTTGACGCACCGTACCAACTACCAGTAACCGTAGACACAAACTATCTGAAGATTTCTTCTTGAGCAAGGATTAAATCTTCACGCAAGCGAGTCAACCTATGTCCGATACACAATCAATTTCTGCACTGGTAACAGGAGGGCAAGCCTCAGCAGGTCCACCTTTGGGCCCTGCTCTTGGTCCACTAGGCGTCAACATTATGCAAATAATCAACACCATAAACGAAAAGACAAAGGATTTTGAGGGTATGAAGGTACCAGTCACGGTATCCGTAAACACCAAGACAAAGCAATGGGAGGTAATAGTTGGAATTCCATCTGCGGCAGCCTTGCTCCTCAAGGAAGCAGGCATCCAGAAAGGCTCAGGTACTTCTGGTTCCACTTGGGTAGGTGACATCAAAGTAGACTCGCTTGTCAAGGTGGCAAAGGCAAAGCTTGAATCCTCTTATGCAAGCTCGATCAAGTCTGTAGCAAAGGAGGTAGCTGGTACTTGCCTCTCACTTGGAATAAAAATTGAAGGCAAGAATCCAAAAGAATTCACTGCGGAAATTAACGCAGGAAAATGGGACGACAAGCTAAAGTAATTACTTGGACACCAGATAAGAAGGCTCTTTATCAGTTTTTTGCAACTCTACAAAAGTTTCTGTGCTTTGAATACCTTCAATTTTACCTATTTTGTCGATGACAATTGTGTGTAGTTTTTCTAGGTTTTCTGCGTGTACTCCCACCATAATGTCAAATCTACCTGTGACTTCGGATATTGAAACGATCTCTGGAGTCTGCAGTAGTTGCTTGTGGATTTGATCCTTCAGCTTAGGATCACGGTTTATGCCTATTGTGGCCTTGACTCCTATTCCAAGCTGGGCTTCGTCGACTAGCACTGTGAACTTTTTAATTATCTTCTTTTTTGTGAGTCTTTTGATTCTGCTGTACAGCACAGATGCGTTGATGCCCATCTTCTTTGAGAGGTTCGGTACAGAGATACTACCATCTTTGGTAAGTTCGTAGAGAAGCTTCATGTCAAGATCGTCCAGCTTGTGCAATGTCTTGGTGATAATGGACTTGAAGTTAATAAATGTAATTTTTGTGCCGATAAATTGCACATACTCTAAAGGTAGCTTGCTAAATTTCAAAAAATTGCAATTTTTGCCAAATTTTGTTCCACCTCCAACAAACGATTTTAAGTAGGCATTCTTGGAATGACTCCATTGATTAGCGAAGCTGAACTAACCAAGATGATTGCAGAGGCCAAGTCCACAGACAAAGAACGCAAATTCAAGCAGTCTGTTGAGCTGTACATCATACTCAAGGATATTGATGTAAAAAAAGGATTTTCCATAAATGAGACCATCCAGCTTCCAAAGAGACTCAGCACGCCAACTACGGTGTGTGTCATGGCCGGAGGCGATATGGGCCTGAAGGCAAAGAATGCAAATGCAGACCGTGTCGTAAGCGCAGATGAAATAAACACTCTTGCTGCAAACAAACGCCAGGCCCGCAAATTCATTAATAATTATGATTTCTTTTTGGCAGACACACAACTCATGACAACTGTGGGTAAAGTCCTAGGCCAACTCCTGGGTCCTCGCGGAAAGATGCCAGTGCCTGTCCCATTCAATGCGCCAATAGAGTCGTTTTTGGACAGATTTAGGTCATCAATCAGAGTAAAGGTAAAGAACTCACTTTCGATTTCTTGCAAGATAGGAGACGAATCCATGTCCGATGAAGACTTGGCTGCAAATGCACATGCTGTGCTGGCCGCCGTGGAAAAGAAGCTGCCAAGTGGAGACAAGAACATCCGCAGAATAATGATCAAGACATCGATGGGAAAGCCAATCAAACAAGTACAACAGGTAAGAAAGTAAATGCACCAAAATAGAACCCAATATCCAGCAAAAAAAACACAGATGTACGCACAGCTACAAGAGCTACCAAAAAAATACAAAGTGACAGCACTTGTCAAAATGGAAAAGGTGAGATCCTCACAGCTCTTGCCACTAAGAAAAAAATTCCTAGGACAAGTAGAAATAATCAGCATTAAAGACAAGGTTGCAAAGAAGGCACTTGCCACGCTCGATGTACCAGGCATCTCAAAGATGATCGAGTCTTTGAAAGGCCAGTGCGTTTTGATGTTCACAAATATGTCACCGTTTAAGCTAAACGTGCTTCTTGGAAAAAACAAGATAATGATGTATGCGCGTGGAGGAGACATTGCGAGTGTAGATGTTGTGGTTCCAGCAAAAAACACCGGTATTGCACCAGGGCCTATGCTCACAGAATTCAAAGAAGCAGGAATTCCGACAAAGATTGACCAAGGAACAATCTGGATTCTCAAAGACACAACTCCGGTCAAAAAAGGCGGGGTCATAGGCGAAAAGCTTGCCACGCTGCTGCAAAAACTCGACATAAAGACAGTCGAGGCAGGAATTGCATTAGAAGCTGCTCTGGAAGAAGGAACCAAGTATGGACGCGAAGAGCTAGTAATCGACTTGGAGCAGTACAGGAACTTGTTTGCACAAGCTCACCAAGAAGCATTATCGCTGTCAATTGAGGCAGCATATGTCACAAAAGACAACATACAGCAGATTCTCGCAAAGGCGGCACAGAGCTCGCGCTCAGTCGCAATCGAGGCAGGTTACCTCACAGACGAAACAAAAGAGCCAATACTGCAAAAAGCAAACGCGCAAGCAACTGCACTTGCCTCAAAGGCAAAGGGTTACACCCCACAGTAAAAACTATTTTTCTCTGGCCCGTGGCAGATTCCAGTTGTATTTCATTGCTACCAATCTCAGTAGTGTGGTTGCCGTTATCCCAATTATTGAAGCTGCATATAGTGGAACTTGGGTAACAAGTAGGCCGTAAAATATCACTACTCCGACAAAGCTTGCTGTAGCATACAACTCCTTGACAAAGACGATTGGGACTTCGTTGACAAAGACATCGCGGAGAATTCCGCCCCCTACTGCAGTAAGTATACCCGCAAAGACTATTGCCAAAAAATTGAGACCGAACACATTGTAGGCAAAGGTGGCCCCAGTTATTGAAAAGACACCTAATCCGATTGCATCAAATTTCAAAAACAGATTCCAGTGTTTTTGCAAATATGGATACAAAAAGAAAAGTGTTACACCAGACGCAACACAGATTCCAACATAAGTCGGATCTGAAATAGAGTTTGGCGGGAACCTGCCTATTATGATATCGCGTATCGTTCCACCTGCAACTCCGGTGATTATGGAGAGAATGATTATTCCCACTATGTCAGATTTATGCTCAATTGCCTTGAATGCCCCAGTTACTGCAAATGCCATCGTACCAAAGAGGTCAAAAGCATAGATGAGGAATACAAATGAGAGGTCTGGCAACTACAAGTCAGAGTATGGCATCGTGAACTACTACCGGACAATAGGTAGCCTCTTCCTGCTTCCTTGACCGTATTGCGATCTCTGCAGGCGTAACTTCCCGTGGTTCCCACGGTAGGTAATTTTTTTCAAAAACCTCT
>JBDUUJ010000045.1:0-5505 GCA_039938575.1 Nitrososphaera sp.
ATTTTCTGATACCTTTGATATCTTCAAGGACAAGAGCCGATTTTGTTTCTTTTGCTCGTTCCACAAGGTTGTTTAACAGAATGTTGGCAAATTCTCTGTTTGATATAGGAAAAGAATAACAACATGCAGTTGATTTTGAATCCATACCATGACACAAGATATGGTTTTTTGATAAATTGTAGTTGTTCTGTGTTCGGTGTGAATTGCTGTTTGATGGATTTGAATGGCAAATTGTGTTGTACGTATTGTGTAATTATTTAACATGTTTGCTACAGGCTGTGTTGACCTTGACATAACTTGTAAGCTCATTTTTTGGCAGCTTCCGTCAACAGAACCAGTTAAATTATGGTTTGAGTCACAATGTCAAAGTTGAGATTAGTACTAAAGTTCGGTGGCACGTCACTTTCCACTGCAAAGCAAATAAGTGCCGTTGCCAAGTTTGTGCACTCCACTGCCAAGAGTAATCAGGTGGCAGTAGTCTGCTCTGCCGTAAACGATGTAACAGACAAGCTCATTCAAATCTCAGAAGCGGTGCAAAAAGCAAACAAGAATGCAGCTGATGGGGCATTTGCAAAGCTTGCAAAGCAACATCTGCAGCTTGCTAAAGAAACCGTTTCAAATTCAAAGATAAGAAAGCGTCTAGTGACAAAGCTGCAAGCAGATCTATCAGAGCTGCAAGGACTGCTACATGGCATGTCTCTTTTGGGTGAGGTGACTCCACGATCGTCTGACTATCTGATATCCTTTGGTGAACGGCTTTCCATCCAGATAGTGTCCCACGCATTAATGGATTTGAAATTAAAGTCAGTTGCACTTTCCGGAAAGGAGGTGGGTATTGTAACCGATTCAAATTTCGGATCATCCAAGCCACTAATGGACACTACGCGCCTTCGAGTTTCCACAAATCTGGAGCCGCTGTTTGCAAAAAAAATAATTCCAGTAATTGGTGGATTTGCCGGAGCTGACCAACACGGCCACATCACTACTTTTGGACGAGGTGGATCTGATTATACTGCCACCATCATTGCATCATGTGTTAAAGCTGATGAAGTATGGTTGATGAGCGACGTGGACGGCCTCATGACTGCAGATCCAAAGATAGTCAAGGACGCCAAAGTGATTCCGCAAGTTTCGTATGTAGAAGCAATGGAGATGGCGCTTTTTGGTGCAAAGCAGATCCATCCAAGGTCATTTGAGCCGTTATTGTCAAAAAAGATCCCAATGCGGATCAGAAACACCTTCAATGTAGACAACCCAGGTACACTTGTCACGGCTACTCCTGACGAGGCCACAAACAAGACGGTCAAGTGTGTTAGTGTCATTCGCCACAACGGCCTAATTGACATGCGGGGTGGAAGCATGGTTGGGGCGCCTGGAACTGCGGCCACTATATTTTCTGCGCTTGCAAAAGCTGGAGTCAATATAATGATGATCTCGCAGAGTCCCTCCGAGTCAAGCATATCGGTAGTGGTAAAGAAAAACGATCTGGACAAGGCAGTAAATACACTTGAGATGAACCTACTTGGCAAGATGATAAAGAAAATTGATGTCACCGCAGATGTTTCAATAATTGCTCTGATTGGTTCTGGAATGCGAGGAACCATTGGTGTTGCATCAAAGGTTTTTGGAGCCGTTGCACGAAACAATGTTAACGTCATGATGATTGCGCAAGGTTCGTCTGAGCTGAATCTGGCGTTTGTCGTCAAAGACGAGGATTGTGAAGCGGCAGTCAACGCCTTGCATGAAGAGTTTGGGTTGGCAGACCAGATAATCTAAAAACGCTTAAACATCTTGCCATAGCACAGTTCTCAGTGAACAAGCTCGTAATTTTTGCAGCTGTAATTGTTGTGGCAATAATCGCGTCGTTGTATTTTTCTGATCTATTTGCCACTGCAAAGCCGCAAAGCAAGATCCATTTTACTAAGACAATTTCATCTACGCCTGATCCCGGAATGGGTCAAGCCGGAAACCAGTTGGTTATTCTTTTGTCTCCAAATCAGGGGAGTATCTACGATGGCTCTGTCACCTTTACTGCCACCATTCCAGTGGAATTTGTAGTGTTACACGAGATTGACAAGTCAGATGACAAAGGGCAGCCTACGTGGAGTGTGGATGGTAATACGGTATACGCCATGAGTGTCATAGAGCCCCCAAGTAGAGCTAACTCGTTTGAATTCACCGGAGCTGCTGTGGCGTTCAGAAGCAAGACACCGTTTACTATCACAGCAAGTGTGGATGGCTGGATCAGAGGCCAACCTACCGAAGTAGTCATCCAACAGCTCAAGCCTGTAGAAAAATCATTCTATTTGCCTGATTCACACCTCAGTGTCACGATCCCTATGAGAACAGGCTTGTTTGCAAAGGAGCCTGTATACTATATCATTACTGACTCAAGCAACCAGACTCTTGCAGAAAGAATTTCGCGTGAGTGGAATGTGCAGTTTGCGCCAAAGCTTAGGTGGGCTCCTGCATCATCACAGGATCCACTTTATGTCTTTACGAATGGCGAGAAGGGGGCTGGCATTTACGGGTACCAGGCAGATGTCTTTGCAAGTACGCCGTCTCAAAAGGACAGCTACAGTCCACTACGCAATGTGGTTTTGGTCTCATGGAAGTCGGGCCAAAAACCACAGCTGCTTGACTCAGTTGACGCAATTCTCAAAGCAGAAAAGGAAAGCAGGATCAGACTGTCACCCACAAACGTCACAATCAATGCACCTCAGATAGTTTGGCCTGGAGGCCAGATGGATGTAACAAATCAAACTATCTCAGACGAATTTGGTAAATCACAGATTCTCAAAATAGATAAAGACTCCAAAAAAGTCACATTTGTGGCACACCGCGGATGGGGATCTGATGGAAGGACCTTATACTACATAATTACCGACGCCACACCAGTTGGTCCAGCAGGAGTTCTTGGTGTTCCTGTTACACCAAAGCTTACAAACACATTATCGGCAAATGTGTTTTCTGATATGTACCAGTTCAAAAACGGAGTCAAAGGTGCAGGTCCGCTAGGTTTCCAGCAAAGCATTCTGAGCTCAAAGCTTGACACTAACTACATTCCAGTGTGTAGAGTCTCAATTGTAGAATGGAAGGATCAGGGAGAAGCCACAGTTCTTGAAACTGTAAATGACATCAGCAAAAAACAGTCAGAAGGTAAAATCCGAGTTCAGCTGGCAAGACCACTAAGCGAGGATCATGTAGTCAACTGCCCAGTAATTGAATTACCAAAATCCAACAAAGGATAAAATATCTTTTCAAAAGACTAGAATCGCTTGTCAGGAAAACTCTACATTGTAGGCGTAGGGCCAGGAAGCCACGATCACATGACTTTTAGGGCAAAACAAGTGATTGAGGAAAGCGACACCATTGTCGGCTACGACACGTATGTCAGCTTAGTAGAGGATCTCATCAAAGGAAAAGAGGTTTACCGTTATGCGATGACTCAAGAGGTAGAGCGCGCAAAGCAGTGCATCGAGCTTGCGCAGCAGGGAAGAATCGTCTCACTTGTTTCAAGCGGAGATCCAGGGATTTACGGAATGGCGGGCCTAATTTATGAAACACTGGCAGAGGCCGGCTGGGATCCAAAGAACGGTCTCCAAGTAGAGATAGTTCCCGGAGTCTCGGCTTTGAATTCCTGTGCTTCCTTAGTTGGCTCACCACTGATGACTGATTTTGCAGTAGTAAGCATGAGTGATCTTTTGGTTCCTTGGGAAATAATCGTAAAGCGAGTAGAAGCTGCGGCGCAAGGCGATTATGTAATTGTGATCTATAACCCCTCAAGTAAAAAGAGAATACACCAGCTCCAAGACACACGCAAGATTCTCCTCAAGTACCGCAAACCCACCACACCGGTAGCAATAATCAAGGGTGCATACCGTGACTCGCAGTCAGTTGTGTTAACAGATCTTCAAAACATGGAAAACTTTGCAGATAAGCTTGGCATGATAAGTACGGTAATTATTGGAAATTCATCGACATACGTCTTCAAAGATCTTATGATAAACCCGCGGGGGTACACCTCAAAATACAACCTGCAAACCAACTAGACTGAGTTTTTTATTGCGTCATAGAGATCTTGACTGAGGGCGATCTTGTCCCTGATTGGGCCGATTATCTTTACCATGTAGTTTGCAACCGTCTGCTTTAGGTCGGATGGATGCAACTTACCTGCTGCAAAGGCCGATTCTAGCTCAGAGTAGCTTGCGTATGTCACATTTCCGCCGAACTTGTCTGGTCTTTCTACTGTGATTTCGGAGAACTCGTGGAACACGATATGTTTTGCTATCTGTAGGATCGGGTTGTTTACGTTGCCTGCTTCACACCAGCCTTTCTTGATTTTTGAGCGTATCTCATCGTCTGAATCATGAATGAAGATGCCGGATGCTGGTTTTGATTTTGACATTTTTGTTCCTGCCTGATCCGAAGAAGCAGGTTCTGTTAATCCAGGAAGCAGACTGTGATGGACTGCTACTGGCACCTTCCACTTCATTTTTGGGAAGATTTCGCGTACAAGCATGTGGATCTTTCTTTGGTCCATGCCTGCATGCGCAATGTCGACTCCAATGGTATGAATGTCTACTGCTTGCATCGGTGGATAAAGGAGTTTTGAGAGGTCGATTTTTTCTTCGCTTTCAGTTCTCCCCATTATCGTAAGGGATCTCATAGTTCTTGCAAGTGACATGTGTTTTGTGAACTGGACAAAGTCCTTCCAGTATTCCTTGTGTGTGTCGTACAGTTCGGTTCCACGGATTATCTTTACGCCTGGACAGACTATTTGAAACGCCTTTTCATAATATTTTGAGACTTTGGAGACAGTTTCCCAGCTTCCTCCCAATTTGTCGTTGATCACCGTGTGCCAGTCTGCCAAAAATACGTTGCACTCTACGCCTGCCTTGAGAAAGTCGTTGATTTTAAAACCGGTGCTGATGAGGCTCCCAAGATGCAAAAATCCAGAGATCTCAAGGCCAATGTAGTGTCTAGGCTTTGAGTTTGTCTCAAGCAGTGTGGTGAGCTCTTCTTTTGTTACAACCTCTTCTGTCGGAGGCCTCATTATGAGTTCTATTTTTTGCGCAATATCCATTTTAGTTGACTTTCAAACCGCTGTGAACTACTACCGGACAATAGGTAGCCTCTTCCTGCTTCCTTGACCGCATTGCGATCTCTGCAGGCGTAACTTCCCGTGGTTCCCACGGTAGGTAATTTTTTTCAAAAACCTCTAACCTTGTTTTGTAGTGCGATATTTTGTTGAATGTGTCCCATCCAGAATCCAGGATGTTTTTTGCCAATCTGTGGTTTTGTACCATGTTGAGCTTGTGTAGTTTTTCAACAAATACAATGTCGTATTTTTTTGCATATATGGACAGTTTGTGCACCAAGTCCCTTCTTTGGTTTTTGATTCGCTCCTGGATTATCTGGTAGAATCGTACTGCTTTTTTGTAGTTGTTTGAGCCTATCTGTCTTCTTGATATCTTTTTTTGGATTCTTTTTAATGGTTTGAGC
>JBDUUJ010000046.1:0-31165 GCA_039938575.1 Nitrososphaera sp.
CTGCTCTCATACCATACCCTAAAAGACTATCAGATCCAATCAAAATACAAACTCACTGCCATATCACAAGCGGCAGGTAAATTAGCTCAAATGAAAAAAGACATTAAAAAAGGCAGACAGACAAGGCATGTCAATCAATACCTGCACAAGATAACCAAAGACATTATACAAAAAGCCAGAGAAACCAGATCTGCCATAATACTTGAAGACATCAAGGGCATCAGAAAACTATACAGAAAAGGCAACTGTCATGGAAATAAATTCAGACGAAAGATGAACTCGTGGTCATTTTACGAGTTTCAAAGACAGTTACAGTATAAAGCAGCATGGGGAGGCGTTCCTGTGATGTTTGTTGATCCTAAACGCATCAGCCAGCTCTGTCCAGTATGTGGAGGGACACTCAAGAGGACAGGCCATACCGTCGTAAATTGTGGTGCATTAATTGTGGGAAATTGATGGATCGTGACATTGTCGCATCCATGAATATAGCATACAAGGGGTGGAGTAGGTTTTGCCATCCTCGAGGGCTTTTAGTTGAAGCAGTGAAGGGGGATGTGGGTTTATTTGAACCACTAATCCTCAGAGTCGATGGAATCAAGTTGGTTGTTGGGTAGCACCCGACGGTAAACATCGTTGGTCAGCCCCCGTCAACAGAACCGCAGAACCATCTATAAACCATGTAGTGCCTCGCCATATTCTTTTTCTATTTTGGAACTTGAAAACTCTGGTACTGGCGACTGCAATCTTGCGACGCGCACATCAAGGTTTAGGTTTTTGCAGCCATCGACTATGAATTTTTCTTGATGCACTTGGTCGTAGCCTAAAGCTATGATATCAGGCCTCACATTTTCTACCGTCTTGAATATATCTCCTTCATGTCCGACGATGCACAAATCCACCATAGAGAGAGACGAAATTAGTTCCTTTCTTTGCTCCTCAGTGTGGAGTGGCTTTCTTTTTTTGAGATTTACTGCAGTATTTGCAGTAGCAACAACCACCACCAAAACATCCCCTAGTGCCTTTGCTGCATTGAGTGTGTGTATGTGGCCTGGGTGGATAATATCGAAGACCCCACCTGCAAGCACCACACGTATCGTTGTTCTCCCAAATTCGGTAAGTGCATCTTTATTCTTTGTTATCAGATCGTTTTTGACAAGGTTATTGAATCTTTGATCAAGATATTCCGCTGAAAGTTGCATCCGTTTGATGCACACGTCAAGTGGTGCTTCCTTTGTGAGTGAGCAAACATAGAATATTCCAAGAATTCTTTTGTCAATTATGTCCAAACAAAGATCACTGTAAATTCTTCGCCTAACTACTCTATGAAGTTAGCTCTGGCTCTATTCCTTTTGCTATTCTTAGTGCGTCCACTAGACCGTCTGCGTATCCAATGGAAAGTATTGCAAGCTCATCTTTCCCATCCTCAAAGAATCTTTCAGCATCTTTTATGTAAAGCTCGGCGTTTTCAAGCACACTTGCAAACTCTGGGGTATCCTTGTAGTATGGCGCAATCTGATCCAGTGCACGTCTCACCATTGGGATGTATTTTTTCATCATCTGTGCTGCAATTTTTTCTAGATTTGAGGCATTGTCAACAGGCTCATCGAGGCATCTTGCAAATACCTTTAGCGCATCAGACTCGGTAAAATGGAGGTTGCCTGGAATTACAATTGAGTGTGGCGGCGAGCCAAAATCAACGTCAAGGAGGTTCTTGATATTTGCTGCCACAATATTTTGGTCCTCTGAGCCTATCCTTGATGCCACGATGGCATATGTGGATTCTGAGATCACTTTTCTTGTTTGCTCTTTTTCTGTTGCAAGTAGATTTTGAAGTGCCTCCTTTGGATCCAAAAAGAAGTTCTTGTCCTGATTATACTCCAACAAAACAACAGTATGGTTCCCCACTCTGAGGTTGTCATATATGGCATAGTAGGCACTTGTGGCAGGTGTTCCGCTCATAATTGTCACGGTTCTGCCCACCTTGTAGTAATGCAAGCCACATTCTCCAATTAACGAAGTCACTGCGGACGAAGCATGAACAGTACTAGTCTTGATTTTTTCAGATTCTGCTCTAGCCCTAAGCTCTATGTGCGTAGTTGCAATGTATGGGTCACCAAGCGAAAGGAGTACCACATTCTTTGATTTTGCGTTTTCTAGAATCTCCTTGCCATCTTCGACTAACCACCTTGGGGCAAACTTGAATTGACCTTTTGCTATTTGCATTAACGAGTTTGTATCCTGCTCAGACATTGGACTCGTAAATTGTTCAAGATACACTACATCTGCAGATGTGATCAGTTTTTTTGTTTTTTCGGATAGAGAATTAGTTCCGTCGATTCCGAGGCCTACAAACCACAACATTGCTATCTTTTCTTTGAATCATGTAGTCGCTTTAGGTGGTGCAACGTGTTTTTGATCACTTCGATTCCTCTCAGATACTCACTCATCGAGACGCGTTCATCTATTGTGTGCGATGCATGCGGATCACCAGGACCATACGTCACTACCGGAATATTCCAAAGTGAACCAATAATGTTCATGTCACCCGTTCCTGTCTTGCGAATAAGTGCAGGTCTTGTATGCTCCACATCCATCACACCAAGCGTAAAGGCACGAATTAGCGGCGAGTCCAATGGAGCCTCAAACGGCTCTGTTTCATCAATTACAGAGTATATTGCCTCCACTCCCTGTTTTTTCGATATCTCGTTTACCTTTGATGCAATTTTTTCTCCAATCATCTTGCAGTTCATGTTTACTGGGATTCTGATGTCCATTACGGTGTTGCATTCTTTTGGTGTGACATTGTGGCTGTCCCCTCCTTTGATCTCAGTAATTGTTGCAGTGAGTAGCATGCCTTTTGATTTTCCTTCCTGATTTTCTTCTAGGTGTTTTTTGAGCTCTGCGGTGAACTTGGTGGCCTCCTCGATTGCGTTTTTTGCAAGCCAGGGAGCAGATGCGTGTGCAGAGTCACCTACATTTACTTTGAGATTTATTGCTATTCTCCCCTTGTATGCTATTGTGACATTTGTGACGCCGCTTGGCTCACCGAATATTGCATAGTCTATGTCTAGCTTTTGTTTTGCCAGATTCTTGATGCCAGTAGCGTTTCCTTCCTCGTCCACTGCACCGACGAAAATTATTGTTCCGTTGTTTTTCTGGATTGTCGCAGCTGCAAGAAGCAGTGCCATTAGGGGAGCTTTTGCATCTGACGCACCACGCCCATAAAGAAAGTCTCCTTCCTTTCGCACCTTGACTTTGCCAGGCACTGTGTCCATATGACCACACAGCAACACGCGTGGCGAGCCACTGCCAATTGTAGCAATTAGGTTGCCTACCTCGTCTGTGTGTATGTTTTCAAATCCCAAGTCGTCGCACTTGTCTGCCAGAAATTCGGCCATTGGTTTTTCCGCTAGTGATGGCGTGTACAACCTAAGCGCCTTTTCAAGCAACTTAATTGAGAATCTAGGGGTTATTGTAAATGAAGAGTCCATTGGTTTATTTTCCTGCATTTACTGCGTATTCTAAAATCTTTGCGGCAATGTCTATTCCTGTCACACGAGCCACATTTCTGTACTCTGTCGTGTTGTTTATTTCATGAACCAAGAGCCCTCTTTCGTTGCTTTCCATCAGGTCAACGCCCACAATTTGGCCTTTTACTGCATCCTTTGCTCTTATGCAGATTTCTTCGAGCTCTTTTGTCACCTTGCAGACTTCGGCGGTCCCTCCAAGATGAGTGTTCGTCTTCCAATTATCCGGCGTAGAGTTTCTGTATATTGCTCCTGCCACCGTGTCACCAATTACGATTGCACGGATGTCACGCGGCGGCCTGTCTACAAATTCTTCCAAATAATGCACCTGATAAATTGGGTACATCTTCTCTCTTTCCTCGATGATTCCTTCTGCAGACTCTTTGTTGTTCAACTTTGTCACCATGCGGCCCCAGCTTCCAACAGTCGGCTTGATCACACGCGGATACCCTAGAATGTCCAGTGCACCAAGTGCAGATTCTTTTGAGAATGCCACTGTAACAAACGGAGTCTTGATTCCTGCCTTTTGCAAGAGCATGTGGGTGAACAGCTTGTTACCAGCATATATCCCACAATGTAAGGAGTTGATCACCTGTGCGCCCATCCCCTCAAGTGCTGCTGTTGAATGCAGGTTTCTGTAATAGCTGACGCACCTTTGCAATATTATGTCATAGGGAGCTTTCTTATCAAGATCCAAGATAAGGTTCTTACAATCTATCATTTGAAGATTGATGCCCTTTTTGTTTGCAGCATCAACAAGGGCTTTTTCTTCTGGCCTGATAGTGTCGTAGAGAACCGTAATAGGTGGGCTCACTGGCCCCAGTCCTCTCCAACGCTTTGGGCCGGTTTTAGCCCAAATCCGCCTGAAGATTTTGTTATCTCAAAACTTGCACCGCAATCTGGACAAGTAACCAACTCGCCTTCAACGGCATCCTGTGGGATGGAAATATTGGAATCGCATTCTGAGCATTTTGCCATGGTTATTCTTTAGTCCCCTTTGAGTCATTAATTATCTTTCTTTCAAGCTTGCCTTCAAGCGGGATTTCAAGGAGATCTCCCATTCTGAGGTTTTTAAGCCCAAGTGCCACTGCTTTTGCTTGCTCGTCATTCTTTTCAAGTCCCAAAAGTGACATCAGATATGCAGAGCCGGTCTTACCTGCAAGTTCACCGAACACAATTCGCCTTCTGTTTCCTACTACACGTGGCGGAATAGGCTCGTATGCCGCAGGGTTTCTAAGTATAGCGGCAAGATGTGTTCCCGCTTTGTGCTTGTAAGCTGATGAGCCAACTATGGGCTTTGAGTCGTATGGCGGAATTCCGGTATAGTCCTCAATTAGTCTTGAGAGATCCATTAACATATCCAACCTGAAATCGTTTGGAGATCTATACAAGTAAGTGAGTGCTACTGCAACTTCGGCAAGTGATGGAATTCCAGTTCTTTCTCCAATTCCATCTATTGTGGTGTGGATTTGTTCTGCTCCCGCATCCACTCCTGCAAATGCGTTTGCAAGCGCAAACCCAATGTCGTTGTGGCAGTGCACATCAAGTGGAACCTTAATTTTTTCTCTCACCATCTTGACAAAGTTGTACATTCCTTTCGGTCGCATGATTCCAACCGTATCAGGAAGACTTATCCTGTCTACACCTGCTTCTTCTATTGCTTTACAAACTTTGAGCAGAAACTCCGGGTCTGCGCGGCTGCCATCTTCTACTGTGAACCTCATTTTGAGGCCATGAGATTTTGCATACTCAACTGTCTCCACCGCTCTCCTGAGTGCTTCCTCACGTGTTATTCTAAGCTTATCTTTTAGATGAATGTCTGAAATTCCAAGATATGTTGCAGTCCATTTTGGATCACATTTGAGTGCGACATCTACATCTGACTTGAGTGCTCTCACATGTGCGACAATGTCTGCTTTGAGACCTTGTTTTATGATAGTTTTTGTTGCCTCAAAATGATCCTCGGATACAACTGGCGATATCTCGATTTGATCAACTCCAAAATAATCTAGCATCCATGCAATCTGGATCCTTTGCTTGTTTGTGAAGGTGACGCCTGGGTGCTGCTCCCCCTCTCTGAGCGTACTGTCTAATACACGGATCTTTCTTGGTTTTTTATCATATTCATTGTACAAGTGCGCATAGTAATTTGGGTCATTCATTTGCAGAGATTCTAGTCGGATCTACCAGTTATAAACATATTCGTACTAAAAACGGCTAATTTCAGAATTAATTAGTAATTTTTAGGCTTGAAACAAAAATTGAGATCCGAATTTCGCTATGTGACATCGCGCAGAATTATTACCGTGTTTGTGTCCGAGACCCCTTGAATCTTGCGTAATGAATCAATCGATGTGTTTATCTCAGTTATGTTTGGGGCCGAAATTATTACTGCGATGTCATATTGTCCTGTAATTTCATAAACCGTCTTGACCCCCTCAAGCTTGGTGAGCCTGGCAGAGACCTTTGATGTGTCCATTGAAGACTCCACGGAAATTAGTACGATTGCCTTTGTTGCGTTTTGTTCACCTATTTCAATTGTGAATTTTTTGATTATACCGCTGTCAAGCAGGTTCTTTACTCTACGCCTCACTGCAGACTCGGAAAGTTTGAGCTTTTTCCCAATATCCACAAATGATTCTCTAGAGTCTTCCTTTAGGAATTTGAGAATCTCATCGTCAATTTTGTCCTTGTACATTTTTTCTCCTCTCTGCCTCTCTAGCAAATAATCTGTCTAGTACTTCTAATACCTTTGTAATTTCAGCTTCAGAAATTACGAGTGGTGGGAGGAGTCTGAGTATGTTTCGCCCAGAATAAAGAAGCAACACTCCCTCTTTTATTCCGTCAAATAAAATATCCTTTACCTCAAACTTCATCTCAATTCCAATCATTAGTCCCTTTCCTCTTACTTCACGAATTATGTTGTGTTTTTGTTTAAGCTTTTCAAGACCATCAATGAAATACTTGCCCACTTTGGCTGCGTTCTCAATTAGGCCGTCTTGTGTTAAAGCTTGGATTGTAGCGGTTCCTGCAGCACATGAAAGTGGGTTTCCCCCAAATGTGGATGAATGTTCTCCTTTGCTCATTGCGGCCAAAATCTCGGGTTTTACTAGCGTGGCGCTCATCGGTACTCCTCCTGCAATCCCTTTTGCAAGACACATTATGTCTGGTGTCGTATTCCAGTGCTCAGACGCCCACATCTTGCCTGTTCTGCCCAATCCTGCTTGAATTTCGTCAAAAATTAGCAGAATTCCGTTCTCATCACAAAGCTTGCGCACATCCTGTAAGAATCCAGGTGGAGCTACATTGATGCCACTTTCGCCCTGAATTGGTTCCAAGATCACAAACGCCGTATCCTTGTTTATCTTTGACTTGAGTGTTTCAATGTCGCCAAACGGTGAAAAATCTACTTTTTCCACTAGCGGCATGAATGCTTTGCGATATTTTGGGTTAAATGTAACAGACAAAGACCCCAGCGACTTGCCATGGTATGATCCATTCATTGCAATCATTCCAGATTTTCCAGTATACTTTCTTGCAAATTTGATTGCAGCCTCTACTGCCTCAGTACCACTGTTACCCAGATGCACCTGTGTGAGTCCCTTTGGTGCAACCTTGATTAGATGCTCCAAGAATTCTTCACGTGTCTTGTTGTAAAGCGACGAGTGTACCGTGATTATTTTGTCAAGCTGAGCTTTCAGTGCTGTAATTACTCGGGGGTTTCTGTGCCCAACTAGAGCTACTCCATATCCCCCCATGCAGTCGATGTATTCTTTGTTATTGATGTCCCAAACTTTGGCACCAAGTCCTTTTTCCACCGTGACGGGGAATCTCTGAAGGTGAGATCCTAGATAGTCATCCTCAGTCATTTTGTAATTACCGTGCACCTTGTGTGAGAAATAGCCGAAGATATAGGATTTTCTCGCTGGCCGTTTGCAATGAGTGCCTCCTTGACTCCCATGTCCAGTGCCTCAGTTGCAGCAAGGATCTTTTTTTCCATGCCAAATCCCACCTTTGGACGAATCTCTTTTGCTTCTGCGTTTGTCATCTTTTCGACTAGTTTGTCGTTCATAAGTAGGCCGTCCACATTGGTCAAAAATAATATCTTGTCGCTTTGAATTGCACCAGCTACGTTTGCAGCAGCTCTGTCCCCATCTATGTTCAACAGATCAAAATCCTTACTTATTGCGATTGGAGAGATGACAGGCGTGTAACCTTGTGAGAGTAGCAGTTTTAGTAGTTCTACGTTTACTTTGCTTACCTTGCCTGTGTAGCCTCCGTCAATTACTTGTTTTCTTCCCTTTTCATTAATTATGACAAGTTTTTCTTTTCTTTCAGCTTGGAAAATCTGGCCGTCCACTCCACTTAGCCCTACTGCGTTGATTCCGTTTTTTTGCAGCATTTGAACTATTGTCTTGTTTATTTTTCCAGACATCACCATAGTGAAGATTTCTACAGTTTCTTTGTCTGTGTACCTAGACTTGATGCCACCAGGTGAGACTACGAACTTTGGTTCTTTGCCAAGAAGTTCACATGTCTTTGTGACTTCCTTTCCGCCACCATGTACCAGAATGACCCCCTCCTGCTCCGCTACCTTTTTGATGTCAGGAATAGTTGAAGGATGGAGGTTTTCTACCACGCTCCCGCCTATCTTAATGGTAATCATTTCTTAAACTGGTGTGAGCGGCGAGTATCTGAGGCCGTCCATTTCATCAAAGCCGGCCATGATGTTCATGTTTTGAACCGCAGAACCTGCTGCCCCTTTCATGAGGTTGTCTGAAGCAGATAATGCGACCAGCCTATGGTTGTCTTCGTCAATGTCGAATCCAATGTCACAAAAGTTTGAGCCAACTACGAACTTTGGATCAGGGAACTTGTAAAGTCCTTTTTTATCACGAATTAATCTGATAAAGCGCTCGTTTTTGTACATCTCACGATAAACCTTCCACAGCTCAAGCTCAGTCATTTCTTTTTTGAGGAATGTGTGGTTTGTACACAGTATGCCCCTGACGATATCTACTGCATGTGGACTCATTGAAACATGTACTGGTTTGCCTGCAATTTCAGATAGCTCCTGCTCTATCTCACCTGTGTGTCGGTGCTTTGCAGGCTTGTAAGGCCTAATCACACCTGAACGCATTGCATGATGAGTCCCTGCAACACTTCCTGCGCCTGCGCCAGACGAACCAATCTTTGAATCCACTACGAGATGTTCAGTATCAATCAAATCGTTTTTGACAAGAGGTGCCAATGCAAGCATCGAAGTTACCGCCATGCAGCCAGGGCATGACACCAGTTGTGCATTTTTGATCTTTTCACGATGAAGTTCTGGGACTCCATAGACGGATTTTGCTAAATAGTCAGGGTGTGGGTGTTCCCAGCCATACCACTTGGTATATCCTTCTTGGTTGTGCAGCCTGTAATCTGCAGAAAGATCAACTACCTTGAGGCCTCTATCGTATAACGCTTTTACAATTTCTGTTGCAGTACCATGTGGAACCGCAGTAAATACTAGATCACACTTGTCAGACATTTTATCATAATCGAGCTCAGAAAACGTAAGCTCTGTGAATCCTTTTAGCGCAGGCTGGACACGGTGTAAGTATTCTCCAACATATTGTCTTGATGTCACCATAGTGATCTCCACTTTGGGATGAGTGACCAAAAGGCGTAACATTTCCCCGCCCACATAGCCAGATGCGCCAACTACTCCTACTCGCAACATGTTCCTAGACGGCATGCAGTATAATTTATTGTATTCTGAGTTGGAAAAAAATTTATTCAATTTCATATAGTCACAGATAATGGTAAAATCAGATCTTGAAAACCGCAGAAAAGCAAAAGCCGATTACAACCGCCACAGATACAACGAAGATCCAGAATTCAGAAACAAAGTAAAGCAAGCATACAGAAAGTGGTACGCAAAAAACAGAGATTCAGTGATTGAGCGGATAAGCAGAAATCATCAAAAAAACCATACCAAGTACTTGTTGTACCAAAAAGAACACTACCGTTACCTCAAGTATCGTAGAAAGTACGTTGAAAAAAATACCTAGTAAAAAATTATTTTCTAATTAGGGTCAGCACGTACTTGATCATTTCTTGTGGGATGTTTTTATTTGCTACTCTTGCCAGTCCTTTGAACTCGACTGTGTTGTTTACCTCATGACATACAAATCCACGTACTTTGTCTTCCATGATGTCTATCCCAAGTATTCCTCCGCCGACTGCCTTTGAAGCCCTGACGCAGACATCTTCTAATTCTTTGGTTATCTCGCAGAGTTCAGGATCCCCTCCAAGCGCAATGTTTGTCTTAAAGTCACCTTGTGACTTTCTGTACATTGCTGCGACCACCTCGTCTCCGACCGTAATTGCCCTGATATCTCGTGGGGGCCTGTCAATCATCTCCTGCAGATAGTATATTCTGTCGTGAGAGCCGTCCTCTATTTCTCTCATCTCGATTATTGCCTCAGCAGTATCTTTGTCACGCAAAGGTAGTATGCCCCTGCCCCAGCTACCAATCACAGGTTTTATCACTATAGGATACCCTATCTTGTTGATCAGATTCATTGCCTCCTCTGATGAAAATGCAAAGTATGTCTTTGGAGTTGGCACACCTGCTTTTTTCAGCAAAAGCGATGTGATCATCTTGTTGCCGCACCTGTTAGCTACCTCGTAACTGTTAACTACAGGCACCCCTAGAAATTCCAAACATGCAGTAAAGTGCAGTCCTCTAAAGTAACTGACGCACCTCTCTATGACTACGTCGCCGAAATCAACGTCTTGGCGTTTGCTTTCAGTGCTGAGTTGAGTTATTTTCGCATCAAGCGAAATCACGTCATGACCCAACTTGGATGCTTCGTCCTGTAGCATCTTTTCTTCAAGTCTGAGTCTATCAAAGACTATGCAGACTTTGGACAACTACTCTCCCCAGTCTTCGCCAACGCTTTCTGCCGCTTTCAGCTCAACGTCTGCGCCATTTTTCTTTGCTATCTCAAAGTCTGCGCCACATTCTGGACACGAGACTATCTCGCCCACAGCAGCATCTTCTGGTACGTTGATTGTTGCGTCACATTCTAAACAGTTCATTACGATCCTTCTCACCTCTTGTCTAGTAATTTATTAGCTTCTGTCGTTTGCAGTCCCCACAACTCGACAAAGCCGGTCGCCTTTCTTTGATCAAAGGCCGAACCTTTTCCATAGGTAGCAACGTCGTGTCGGTATAGTGAGTATTTGGACTTGCGTCCTACTACCCGCATGTTGCCTTTGTATAGTTTTAGCTTGTCTGTGCCTGTAGCTTCTTTTTGGGATTGCTCTATGAACGTATCCAAGTCTGCCTTGAGCGGGTCTTGCCACAAGCCAGAGTACGCAAGCCAGGCCCATTCTTGATCCACGATGGATTTGAACTTGTTTTCATGTTTTGTGTGCACCATTTTTTCCAAGTCAGAGTGCGCCTCAATGATACACAAAGCGGCAGGAGTTTCGTACACTTCACGGGATTTGATGCCGACAACACGGTCTTCGATGTGATCAACTATGCCAACGCCACATGAGCCTGCTACTTTGTTTATGTATTCAATTAGTTTTACTGGCGACATTCTCTTTTTGTCTACTGCGACTGGAATGCCGTTTGCAAATTCAATCTCCAAGTATCGCGGCTTGTCTGGTAGATTCTTTGTCTTTACCCAGATAAATGCATCTGATGGTGGCTCACTGTATGGGTCTTCTAAGTTCCCACCTTCTATTGCACGCCCCCACAGATTCTGATCAATTGAGAATTTCTTTGACACTGTATCTATTGGAATGCCGTGCTGGTTTGCAAATTCCAATTCTGTTGCCCTGTCAAGATTCAAGTCCCGAATAGGTGCAATTATTGGAAGATTAGAACCTGACGCAAACGTAACATCAAATCGTACTTGGTCGTTACCTTTTCCTGTACAGCCATGTGCTAGTGCATCAGCTTTTTCTTTTTTTGCCACTTCTAGGACTTTTTGCGCAATCAATGGTCGTGCAAGGGATGTAGCAAGACAATACTTTTGTTGATACAAAGCGTTTGCCTTAATTGCAGGGTGGATGAATTTTTTGACAAACTCTTCTTTTGCATCAATTGAATAGTGTCGCAAAACGCCCAACTTTTTTGCCTTGGCGGCAATTTTGCGCTGGTCGCTTCCTTCACCAACATCTACTGTGACAGTAATTACATCCATATCGTGTTCTTCTTGAAGATATTTCACGACAACTGATGTATCTAGTCCACCAGAAAAAGCAAGTACGGCTTTTTGCTTCATTAGAGCTTTTGCATCAATATATTTTGCATTTATCTTTTGTGTTGATCTGAAAAATCTCATTTCAAAAGTTTAGAAAAAATTCTACGGCAAAAATTTGCAAATAGCTTCAGCTAAAATCCGATCACTATTTAACCAAAGTTTCATAACGCTGTTTTATGAAAATTCTCGTTTTAGCAGGCGCAATAGCTGCTGTATTAGCAATCATGCTTGGCGCGATGCTGGGCATGAACTCTGAGGCAAACCAAGACAGGATCCGTGTAGTCTTTTTCGCAAATCCAACACATGCCGTTCCAATAATCGGCCTACAAAATGGCGAGTTTGCAAGGGAGTTTGATGGAATTCCGATTGAAACCAGAATTGTAGACAGTGGACCGCAAGCAATAGAGGCGTTGTTTACAAACTCGGCAGACATTGCTTATGTTGGACCCGCGCCGTTTGTCAATGGCTACATCAAATCCGGCGGCCATGACCTCAAAATACTATCAGGTGCAGCAGCTAACGGGGCAAGCTTTGTAGTCCAAGCAAATTCTGGAATATCTTCTGGTGCCGATCTTGCAGGAAAAAAAATCGCCGCGCCATTTATCGGAAACACCCAAGATGTATCTCTACGCCACTATATTGCAGAGAACGGCCTCATTCCCGCAGAAAGAGGCGGCAACGTCATAATCTACAACATTGCAAACCCTGAGATCTTTACGCTTTTTGCCAAGGGCGACATCGATGCAGCTTGGGTACCCGAACCAACTGCAACCATTTTGGTAGAGCAGCTTGGTGGAAAACGCCTCTTCAAAGAAGAAGAGATCTGGCCACAAAAAGAGTTTGCATCAGCATTGCTTGTTGCACGTTCTGACTTTGTGCAAGCACATCCAGATTGGGTGAAAAAATGGATTACTGCACACAAAAACACCATCCAGTGGATCAATCAAAACCCTGACCAGACAGAAGCCATGTTTATAGAATTTTACAAAAAGCACACAGGAAAATCACTTAATCCAAACATTATCCATAAATCATTTGCAAATATTGTGATTACATCCGATCCAAAACCAGATTCTATTAGGATTTTTGCAGAACGGGCTTACGATCTTGGCTACCTTGGCCGTTCAGGGTACAATCTTGAAGACATATTTTATGGAGGCGTGCAATGGCCAAACTAGAAGCAAAGAACATCATCAAGTATTTTGATCATGATGGTCAACAGCTAAAGGCCCTGGGTGGAATAAATCTCACAGTCGAAGACGGTGATTTTGTATGCCTTGTAGGTCCATCAGGATGCGGCAAGTCTACTTTTCTTAGAATTGCTGCAGGATTGCAAAAACCAGATGGTGGAGAGATACTTTTGGACAACAGACCGATTACACGCACAGGGCCAGACCGAATACTGGTTTTCCAAGAGGGTGCATTATTCCCATGGCTCAAGGTCCGTGATAATGTAGAGTTTGGCCTCAAAATTGCAGGCATTCCCGAATCAGAAAGACGTGAGATCTCAAGTAGATACCTAGACATGATGCAGTTAACCAAGTTTGCAAACTCGTACACGTATCAGCTTTCAACTGGAATGAAGCAACGAGTCGCAATAGCAAGAGCACTCGTCATGGACCCAGCAGTGTTGTTAATGGATGAGCCTTTTGCAGCACTTGATGCGCAAACGAGAGATTTGTTGCTAGTTGAGATGCAGATGATCTGGCAGAAAACAAAGAAGACGATCGTGTTTGTGACTCACAGCATATCAGAAGCAGCAATTCTGGGAAACAAGGTTGCTATCTTTACGCACAGACCATCCACAATTAAAAAGATAGTCGAAATAGACTACAAGAGACCACGACTTGCAGAAGATGATGGGCTTGTAAAATACCAGAAGGTGATTTCAGCTGAGCTGCGACCGGAAGTAAAGGCAAAGGAATGACCATGAGAGCTAACGTCACACTAAAAAAAATAGCGTTCTATGTAGGAATAGTGTTAGTATGGCAAGCACTTGATGCTACAAACATCTGGCCCAACAACGTTTTTCCTTCTCCGTATGAAGTAGCCGAGGATCTTTGGTATGGCGCCGTAGATGGAAGTTTGTGGTTTGGGATAGGAACCAGCCTCTGGAGGCTGGTTGTAGGCCTTGCCATCGCAATAGCAGGAGGCATAGTACTTGGCATATTCATGGCGCGCGTGCCCACCGTAAATCAGACGATAGGCTCAATCATCCTTGGGCTGCAATCTATTCCTTCAGTTGCGTGGGCACCTCTTGCCATAGTATGGTTTGGCCTCACTGATGCAGGAGTCATATTTGTAACAGTAGCTGGTGCAATCTTTGCAGTCACAATCAACACATACAGTGGTGTTAAAAACATCAACCCAGACTTTGTCGCAGCTGCACAAAACATGGGAGCCAGCGGCAGCCAACTTATAACAAGGGTTCTGATTCCTGCCGCATTTCCTTACATGATTTCAGGCTTCAAACAGGGTTGGGCCTTTGCGTGGCGAGGTGTCATTGGCGCAGAATTACTGTTTTCATTTTTAGGCCTGGGGTTTTTACTAAATGTGGGCCGCCAGTTAAACGATGTCTCACAAGTTATTGCCATGATGCTAGTCATAATGCTAATTGGAATTCTCATTGACGGCCTCATCTTCAAGAAGCTAGAAGACAGAGTTATGGCAAGATGGGGATTACGTTAGCAGTATATTTGAGATATCATTTCATTTTTAGCGAAACCAAAAACGCGACGATGCAGATCCCTACTGCAAAATACAGCACAGTTGTTTGGCTGTAATAAAACGCAATTGTGCCAGCAAGCACTGGCCCA
Source organism: Nitrososphaera sp. (assembly GCA_039938575.1). Classification (GTDB taxonomy): domain Archaea; phylum Thermoproteota; class Nitrososphaeria; order Nitrososphaerales; family Nitrosopumilaceae; genus Nitrosotenuis. The sequence continues at coordinate 14,611 of JBDUUJ010000046.1, forward strand.
ATCACATTTGCAATTGATATAGTAGAATTGAATATTCCAGTGGATGTGGATTTGGGATTATTTTCCATTAGATGAATGCTTCCACCAATATACAGAAATGCCCATGTCACTCCCACCAGTGCCATGTTCGGTATTGCCATCCACCATTCAGTCATCATGGCCATTCCAACAAAAACAAAGACTGTAAGACCGATACCTATCTTGAATTTGGTGATGTTTTTTGTTAATATCTTTGTGCCCATCAGATTCATCAAGACAAAGGCAGAAGCTGTGTTTGCGACGTACACAATAGAGACCTCATACAACTTTGCTCCAAGGGCCTGAGTAAGAATGAGTGGCAGTATGGTCCACACAGAGGTTGCGCCTATGTGTCTGAGTAGAAGCGACAAAAACAGATACCGGTTTTGTGAGATTACTTGTTTTGTGAGGCCTGCACCACCCTCTTTTGTCGCAGTGTAGGCTGGCAGCCTAAGGCACACCGCAAGCCCTGCCAAAAACAATGCTGCGCTCACAAGAAATATCGTTTTTTCATTGTTTGCAATTCCCGCGGCTACTATTCCTGCAAGCCAACCAAGTGCGTGAAAAGATATTACTGATGCTACCTTGGACTTGTCCTTTCCTGATTCGTAGGTATACGCGAGCATTGCAGGTACCATCATTCCGCTTGTGACTCCCGCACCGAGTCTAACTAGGAGCAGGTAAAATGAATTGTCCGCCAGATAGTGCAGGCCGAATGTGAGGGCGCATCCAACGAATCCCATCTTGATGAAGATCAGCCTCTTGCCACTTGCGTCTGAAATCCTGCCAAAGTAGAGACTTGATAGAATCTGTGCCAGAAAAAACGATGCAATTGTGACACCAACTTCGAATATGTTGGTGGTGAGACTCTGAGCAAGAATCGGCATAAAGACATACACTATTGATACGCCAGCATGTTGAAAGAATGTAGTGCCGCGAATTAGATTGTTTGTTCCTAACTTTTGTTGCATGAAGTGATTACTTGGTTTTGTTCAGATGCTGAATAATTTAATTCAAAGCATCTACAACACAAAGTATTCTGCTTGCGGATGGTGTACAACTATTGCCACAGTAGACTGCTCTGGCACTATTTGGCCTGCTTCTGTAAGAGTCATTCCAGATTTTTGCGGTTCCAAGAGTTCCCACACCAGATGGTGTTGCAAGACATCAGGACAGCTTGGATAACCCCATGAATATCTCAATCCTCTTTTGCCATCAAGACCTAGTTCTTTTTTGATTCGAAGATTTACAAGCTCGGCCAGTGCTTCTGCCGTTTCCACTGCAAGGCCGTGAAGGTAGTATGCATCTGTGTACTTGTCTTCTTTGTTCCATTTTTCGATGACTTGTTGTGCTTTGTCACCTACTGTGACTGCCTGGAATGCAACTATGTCGTCTTCTCCAAAATAATCTGTAATGCAGAGATGTTTGCTTTGAGTTGAGCGAGGAAAATCGAATATGATTTTGCCGCCTAGGTGATCCACTACGAGTTTGTTGCCGGCATTGTGGCAGACAAAATATCCGTATACTGCCCTTGGTTCAAAGAGTTTTTCATCAAGAACCTTTTTCTTCCATTCTTTGAGGAGCCTTTCTCCTTCTGCTTCTGCATTTACTTTGCCTCTCAAGCCCCAAGACAAGACAAAAAGCGACTTTTTGTTTAGATGTTTCCAGACCTCCTCCAAGTCGATGTCACTTGGTTCCAGCCTGATTGGTTTGTTCAGTATTGGTGGGCGCGGTGCTTCAACCGGCTTTATTCCAGAGTGTGCCAACTCCACTTCCGGCCTGTCGACTTTGGTCTCCTCCCATTTTTCAATTCTTTCCTTCCACTCTTTGATAAACTGATCACGATCCGCTGAGACTAACCTATCCATTGTCTTTAGTCCGTCAAACATTGTCTTGCAGTAAAACACACCGTGTGGATACATGCCACCTTCCTTTGCAATCCTGTTTATGTAATTGGAGTTTATTGCCGCACCACCACATAAAATCGGAATTGAGAAGTTGTTTTGCTTTGCGTATTCTACAAAATATTGCATCTGTTTTGAAGTCGACACCAACAGTGCAGAAAGACCTACTGCGTCAGGTTTTACTTCGTTTATTTTTTCAACAAACCTTTGCAAAGGAACTTGTTTTCCAAGGTCATACACTGTGTAGCCATTGTTTTCAAAAATAGTCTTGACTAGATTCTTTCCAATGTCATGTACGTCACCATATACTGTGCCAAGTACAAATTTGCCTTTGCTTGCACCCTCTTCCTTTAGCAGATATTTTTCAAGTTCAGTGACTGCCGCCTTCATGCATTCGGCAGATTTTAGTACAAACGGAAGTATGAGCTCGCCTGCTCCAAACTTGTCACCTACTTCCTTCATCGCTGGGAGTAAATCGTCATTTAGTGTTGCAATCGCGGCAGGATGAGTTACGTTACGCGGCAGGTCCGCAATGTTTGTTGCACCAGATATTTTTTCGGCAATTGCCTGCCGGACATCGTCCTCAATTCCTTCTTTGAGTCTATTGACGATTCTAAAATATGCTCGCTTGCCAGCTGGCCATCTTGGGTCAACTTCGAGTTTCTTTTCTGCTGCCTTGGTGCTAACTTTTTCAAAATACGTGATTACCTCAGCTAGTGCGTTTGGATGTTTGTTGAATATCAGATCCTCAACTAGCTTGCGTTCCTTTTCATCTATCTCAGAATATGGAATTATCTCCTTGGCATTTACGATTGCAGCATCAAGGCCAGCCTTTACCGCATGGTACAAAAACACAGAATTGAGGATCTTGCGTGCTGCCGGAACTAGACCGAAGCTTATGTTGCTCAAGCCAAGAACTGTAAAAGCGTTTGGGAATCTTTGTTTGACTAACCTTATTCCTTCAAGTGTATTCTTGCCTGCATCCAAAAACTCGGCCTCACCGGTTGCAAGCGTAAATGTAAGTACATCAAAAATGAATTGGTCTTCTCGCAGTCCGTATTTTTTTCCAGTTTCATATAGCAATTCGGCAGTCTCTAGTTTTTCCTGAGGTGTCTTTGCCATACCCTTTGGGCCTATGCATAGTGCGATCGCTGGAACGCCGTATTTTGCCATCAGAGGTGCAAGTTTGTGGAACCTGCTTCCATCGCCTTCGAGATTTATCGAGTTAATTATTGGCTTGCCTGGTATTTGCTGTATGGCGGCCTCTATTACATTTGGATCAGTTGAGTCTATGACAAGAGGCGCGTCGATTTCGAGTGAGAGGCGCTTGACGAGTTTTTTCATAAATTCCAGCTCGTCTGCCCTTTCTGTAGTTGCGACACAGACATCGAGGCAGTGGGCACCGTCTTCTACTTGTGCTCTTGCAAGATCAATTAAGCCATCAAAGTCCTCAGACAGCACTAGCTGTTTTGCCTTTTTTGAACCCTGTGTGTTGAGTCTCTCGCCAATCAGCAATGGTGGTGGCACCTGTCTCAGATCAACTGCTTTGAGTGCCGAGCTTACTCTTGGAGTCTTCAACCTCATCAGTTTGAAGTTTGATTTTCTAAATATATACTGGTTTTTCTAATATTGACCGTGTAGTTAGTGTTTTAGAAGATTTTTCATGCTCAATTTATGCCAGCTACTTTCATTATCTTTTTTGCAGTTTTGTCTATGTCCACATCAGCGTTTGCAGAAACAAGCAATACATTGGAACCAATTGGAAAGCTCATCATAACTGCTTTGTCTCTTCGTGACGCAGAATACTTGACAGGGCCAAGACTGTAGTCAAACTCCTTTCTCATCGAGACACGTAACGCAAGCTCCATGTACATTTTTTGTCGTTCTGCAGCATCTTCTAGTGGAGTCACTCCCTCCTTGAATCCACCTGCTACAAGCCTCCCTTTTTGGTCTATCAGTCCTGCAAATCTTATTTCATCGAATTTGAGCAGTTCTTGGCATTTTTGCTCAAATACCCAGTACTCGTTTGATTTTTCCATCAAGATCATTATGGTTCAACGCTCAGCAAATCTAGCTTCGTCACTGTCAAATATACTCACAATGTGTGACGCAAGATTCTCAATATCTATTGTCGGTTCCGCAGAAATCAATAAGAGAATTTTGGATAGTGGGAATGGAAAGCTTATCAGAATCACTTTTTCCCGCCTTGCAGCAATGTAGCACGTAGGTCCAAGTGTGTCGTCAAATGATTTCAAAAGTGAGATCTGTGACACAAACCTCATGAATTCTTCTAATCGCTGTTCGTCCCTCTCAAGTGGGATGATTCCCTCTTTGAATCCTCCTGCAACCAGCTTGCCGTTTTCGTCCACTATTCCTGCAAAGCGAATCTCTTTTTCTTCACAGAGCTTTCTGCATTTTTCATCATAATCTGGGTACTGAACTAGGCTATGCATTATTCTTGTCCCTCTATTCCCATCAAAGTCAGTGTAGAGCGTATTCTGTCTATTCTGCGAATCTTTGAGGTAACGATATCTTTAATCAGCTCATCTGATGGCGCATCAAGTTTGGCCAGAATGTCATATGCGCCAAATACGCCACGAATTTCCTTGATTCTACTTATCGATTTGAGCTCAGTCATAACGCGCTCCTCAGAACCTAGATCACAGTTGATCAAGACATAAGCAGTTGACAAATCAGTCACCTCCTCCGCATTGAAGATGATCAGTGCCACATTTTGTACAATTCATGAGATTGTGTACTCAATTAACGTATATAGCATGATTTACTGAAGATCTGAAAATCCATTCGAATATCTAGACTCACTTCAAACATTTATGAAGAAAATTTCTTTTGTCACAAAAATAATCAAATATTTGTTTAACACGAAGGAAAACAGAGGATTATTTTGTAGACTCTTTTTGATCTATTATCTTTCGCAATGCCGCAATGTGTGTCGGGGTTGTACCGCAACACCCACCAATGATTCGAACCTTTTGGTACTTTGTGATAAAGTCCTTGAGTGCTTCTGCCATCTTGTCTGGAGTCATCTTGTACACTGCACGCCCTCCCTCATTTTCTGGCATGCCTGCATTTGGTACCACAAGCAAGTTTAGATCATCCTGTTCGTTTAGCCAGCGAACACTCGGCGTCATCTCGATCGGTCCAGTTGAGCAGTTGAGGCCGAATACGTCGATTCCCATATCAGATACGGTAGTATATGCGGCTTGGACGTTCGTTCCCAAAAGCATTTTTCCATACTGATCCAGTGTGACGTTTGCAATCAGTGGAACCTTTTTGCCCACTTTTTTCATTGCCTCTTGCGATCCCTCTATTGCAAGCTTTACTTCGAGTATATCCTGACTTGTCTCAATTAATAACGCATCCACACCGCCAAGTATGAGGCCTTCTGCTTGCAGAGCGTATGCCTCCCTGATTTCCGAGAGTGATTTTTGGCCCAAGTCCGGATCGTTTGAACTTGGTAGAAATCCTGTCGGGCCCATGCTGCCAATGACGTACCTTGGCTTGTCGGAAAATTCGGATGCAGTCTGCACTGCAAGCTCTGCAATTTTTTTGTTGAGCTCAACTGTTCTGTCACCGTATCCGTACTCATCTAGTTTGAGTTTGTTTGAGCCAAACGAGTTCGTCTCGATGCAGTCAGCGCCAGCCTCCAAGTAGCTTTTGTGTATTTTCTTTATCCATTCTGGGTGCGTAAGAATGAGGCCGTCGTTGAAACCATCCTTGCAGTCAGGGAAGTCTTGTGGCTTTGGGTTAAATTTTTGGATTTCGGTTCCCATTGCACCATCAAAGAGCAATATCTTTTCTTTTAATGCATCAAGAAAATTCTTTTTTTGCACACAATTCACCTTAATTTTTCCTCATCTTGGAGAGAATCTTCAGAGCAGCATTAAAGTCGTTTGGCGAGGTAACCAGAATGTCTTTTGTGCATTTGTAGATTTCTTTGATGAATTCAAGTGTGCTTTCCTCGTATTTCGAAAAATCAATTCCCAGCATCTTTGCTGACTTGGCATTATTTTGTGAAGGTATCATCACACATGGAATTACCTTGAATCCCTGTGGCTTTAGTACATCTACAATGCGAAAAACTTGTTCTGATGACTGCACCACCTGAGTCACAAATCCTTTTGGTTGTGCATCGATCTTTTTTTGTATCTTCTCAAAGTTCGGGTTGGCCGGGATTGACAAAAAAAAGTCCAAATTTTTGCCAAACCCCAGTTCCTGAAAATGTTTTACTACATCACTTGGTACAAGTTTAGAATCCTTTGGACCATCTGGGGGTTCGTCCCCTTTGAGTATCAATAGGCCATCCAGCCCCAGAAGTACTGCATCATACACTGACTGCGTGAGTGCTGTGATGTTTCTGTCTCTGACACGAAGACTTGCTGTAATGTTGAGTTTGAGGCCGTCATTTCGAATCATTGCACCAGTCGTAATTGGTGAGATCCTCGGCACCCCTAACACAGAATCAGTTAAATGAATTCCGTCACAAAGCTTGCTTACTCGAAGTATCCTTTTTTGTACTTTGCCAAGTGAATTTCTCACCTCTTTGTGTGATAGAACTCTATTTTGAAGTACTCGTGGAGGATTGATCTCGTACCTTATTGTCATTTGTAAATTCTCCATGTTACTTGTTTATAATATGAATGCGCAAAATCAACGAGATTTATGGTGAATCAATGTGAGATAATTCAATAATCCGATTGCATTTTGATTGTTTGATGAGTGCCGAAACTCTAAGAAAGTTGCTTGCTACGGAAATAAACCCACACATCAATGACGCCAACACAAAACATGCCGCAGTTTTGGTGGTGATCTACGGTCCGGAGTTAAAGACAATCATGATCAAAAAGCCAATGACTATGCAGTTACATGCAGGCGAGATATCATTCCCAGGTGGCAAGCTTGCACAAGACGATTCCGACCTACTTGATACGGCAATCAGAGAAACAAGAGAAGAGATTTCACTTGAGATTTTGCGCAACCAAGTGATAGGCCAGCTCAAGCCTGTAACTACCAGAAACTCTGGATTTACAATAATTCCTTTTTTGACAGTGATTGATGGTGTGTCTGAGCTTCGACCAAACTACGACGAAGTAGATATGATTCTGCACATACCACTTATTCCGTTGCTAAGAGGCCTCAGAGTCGACGACGACCCAAATCACCAAGCTCTCTTTGAAGCATATATCACCACCTTTGAGAATCAAATAATTTGGGGCGCCTCGGCAAGAATTCTAAAACAGCTCCACGACATTTTCAAAAATAACAATCTCTTGTAAGGCAAAGCAACCAAAATTCTGCGAGATTCATTTAAAAAGAGGGTAAATTGCCTGAGATTTTATGGCGGCAAGAAAACCTTCCGGACGAAAGATCAGACTGTTAAAGAAGCGCAAGCAAAACTCTGCAGTTCCGGCATGGATCATCCTAAAGACCAAGCGCCAAGTCCGAAGCAATCCAAAGCGAAGGCAGTGGAGACAGACCGATGTGGAGGTAGGATAAATTGTCGCAAGAGGCAGAACGAGTTTACACAATCAATCTTGGCAAAGTGTGGCTCTCTCCAAACAACCGCAGAGCAAAGCGTGCCATCAACATGATCCGTGAGTTTGCTACACACCATATGAAAACCGAACAGATCAAAATCGACCAAGATCTCAGTCAGACCATTTGGAAAAACGGCATCCGAAGCCCACCAAGAAAGATCCGTGTCAAGATGGCCAAGACCGAAGAGGGCTATGTCTTGGTATCACCATACGATGAAGAAAAGAAAGAAGAAACATCAAAGGAAATAAAACCAGAGACCAAAGTCGAAGTTCAAGAGAAAATTGAAGAAAATGAAGAAAAGCTAGCCACAAAAGAAAAAAAGACCGAAAAGAAACCAGAGATAAAAAAAGGCGGCGAAAAACCAACATCAGAAAAAAAGAAAGAAGCGAAAAAGTCTGACTCTAAGAACTCTAAAAAGAAATAATTATTCTAATTGGTATAACTCAATTCCAGTTTTGATGCTTGATTCAGGTTCATCCCAATCTAAGACATTTTCTTGTGGAATCACGCCAAGTGGGTCATAGGTGTCAAACTTGAGTGTGCCTTCGACCGATGCCACCACTACTACCTGCGATTTGTCGCCCTGAGTCGTGGCCAAACTTACGGCTGTGCTATGTTCATTGAACATACCACTGATTGTCTGCGTAATTGTGTTTATTTTTCCGACAGAGACGTTGTCTGTCCCAAAGACATACAACATTGTCTTTTTGATACTCGTCGGTGGTGCATCATCGTATAGCATTTTGATAGAATCACGTAGCGATATTTCCACATCCTTGACATCCTTGCTTGTCGAAAGAATGTTTAGGTTATCTGAAATCGAAGAAGAGCCAAGCGAGTTTACCACATACATCATGGCATGGTTTGTAATTTCGTAGCATTTGTCAAGTGTTAGGTCAGGGTTGCTCTCAAGCAGTGCATCATTGTCTACCACTATTGTCGAGTCCGAATTTGTTCTCAGTCTCTTTAAGGAGACTCCTGCGAGGAATAGTCTTTCTTTTTCAAACTTGAACGGCATAATTGCAAAAGACAAGACCCTTTTTCCTTCCTCTTTTGCAGCCATCGCTACCAGAGGAGAGATTGCAGTGCCAGCCTTTCCAGCAAGGTTTGCAAAAATGACAACCGTGGAATAGTCTGAAAGTGTGCCACGGATCTTGTCCATCGACTTTTGAGCCTGCGCCCTTATCAGATATGCGGAAGGATTGACGTATGACTCGGTGTGTATTTTGATGTCGTTTTGCGAGCCCAAGTCGTTGCTGTCATGGCTTATTGCAACGTAGTTAGCCCCAATCAACTTGCTTGCGTGTGCTGCAAGCCTTGAGCCTGCGCCACCTATTCCGACCAAAAGGACGGGCTGAACAAAGTCCATGAGAACTCGTTGCAAAATAGAATAAAAAACCTTCTTACTTAATTTTGATCCAAGATCCGATCTAAAAGTTTTAGCTTACGATCTGGCCTTGTAGGCCGTGGCTTGTTGCTCCTATTATCTTGACATATTTTTTGTCGCCAAGGCGCACTGGTTCGTCCACAAAGATGGACTTGTATGCATAGTTTCTTCCTCGTATCCTGCCTTCTGTTTGTTCATTAAAGAGTACTTGGCCCTTCCAGCCGATCCACTCTTCATTGTTTTGCAACGCGATCTTGTTTATCAACTCAAATGCTACCTTGCTTCGCCTCTTTACCTCCGAGACATTGATTTGCACCATGTCCGCCGCTTTGGTCCCAGGCCTTTGGCTGTATTTTGAGAGATTCACCACGTCCGGCTTTGTCTCGCGTAGCAGATCTAAGGTTTTCTCAAAATCATCTTGATCTTCGGTTGGAAACCCAACTATTATATCGGTTGATACAGTAAATCTGTCAAACTTGGAGCGGAACCTCTTTACTACGTCCCTGAATGTGCCTGCCGTGTGACCCCGCTTCATTTCATTTAGCACCCTGTCGCTTCCAGACTGCACCGGTATGTGGAGGAATTTGTAGACTTTGTTACTTTCAAATGATTTTGCCAATTCGTCTTTTATCCTTGGCATGTACATTGGATTCATCATGCCCACTCTGAGCGCAAAGTCTGCTGGGATTTCCACTACCTTGTTGACAAGCTCAGGCAGTGTTGTTCCGATGTCAAGTCCGTAGCACCCATTATCGGTTGAAGTAAGCCAGATCTCTTTGCAGCCATCAGCTACTTCGGTGCGTACTTGTCTTACTATATCTCCGATTCTGTACGAAGTAAGATCGCCTTTTGCAAGCTTGGTCTGACAGAATGTACACTCGCTCATGCAGCCGCTTGCAATCTCCACAATGCCCACAACTGGGTTTAGCCTCACTTTTGGCAGGCCTATCTTTGTTTGGTCATAATCTGTAAGCTCAACTTGCTTTCGTCCAAGAAGTGTTGACTCGATGATTTGGAGCGTCTTGCCAAGTGAGTTAGGTCCCATCAGGCTTGCGGTATTTGAGAGCTTTTGCACCATTTTTGGCTCGGCTTTTGCAAGACATCCGGCTACGACGAGTGGTTTGGATTTAAGTCTCTTTATCCTGTTTACCATCTTGTTTGCCGTTGCGTCCTTAACAGAACATGTCACGATTAGGTTCAAGTCAGATTCTTTGTGACTTGGTGCCAGAGTGTGACCGCCGTTTACAATCAACCCTGAGATCATTTCTGCATCTGCAAAACTTGCAGAACAGCCGTATGATTCTACCCAGATTTTTGCCATATTATTTAAAAAGGGCGTCTATTTCCTTTTGTGACATCAGATTTTGCGAGATGACAAGCTCACGTATCGTCTTTCCTGTCTTGAGCGATTCCTTGAACAAGTCAGCGGATTTCTGGTAGCCAATTTTTGGCGAAAGTAGTGTGACTATCACCGGACTTTTTTCTATGTTTTGTGCAAGTCGTTCGCTGTTTGCCGTGAGTCCGTCAACTAGATTCTTTGAGAATATTGGCAAAAAGTTCTTGAGCATGTCTGTAGAATCCAGTACGGCTTTTAGCATGCCAGGGAGCATTACGTTGAGCTCAAACTGTCCTGCCTGTGCAGCATTTGCAACAGCAGTGTCGTTTCCAATCACACTAAAACAAATCATGTTAAGACATTCTGCAAGTGATGGATTCACCTTGCCGGGCATGATAGAAGATCCTGCATGCACCGCAGGGATTCCAATTTCTGAGAGCCCGGCAATAGGGCCTGACGCCATTAGTCTGATATCATTTGCAATCTTGCTTAGCTCAAGGGCGAGGTTCCTCACAGCTGACGACATATTCGCTACTGCAAATTTTGATTGTAGTGAATGTTGCATGTCTTTTTCTGGTTTTAGTTTTAGGCCTGAAATCTTTGCAAGCTCTGCAATTGCTATTTTTCTGTATCCTCTTGGTGTGTTTGCACCATTGCCTACTGCAGTTCCACCAAGCCCTACATGCTCCAGCTCAGATCGCGCCAAGACAATGGCATTGCGCGCCTTTGTGACCGATGTGGCGTATGCTGCAAACTCACTTCCAAGTGTTACTGGGAGTGCGTCCATGAGGTGAGTCCTCCCAATTTTTTTAAATGCTGAAAATTCTTTTGCTTTTTTTGTGAGCGATTTTATTAGAATGTCTACTGATTCAAGCATTTCATTGACATTGAGCAGAATCGCAACGTGCATTGCGGTAGGGAACGTATCGTTGCTTGATTGAGACATGTTAACGTGATCGTTTGGGTGCAGGTACTCATAGTCACCCTTTTTTCTGCCAAGAATCTCAAGTGCAATATTGCAAATGACTTCGTTTGAATTCATGTTGAATGCAGTTCCTGCACCAGAGTTAATCTCTTCAATTACGAACTGGTCCACAAATTCTCCAGACAGAATTTTGTCGCAAGCTTTGATTATTGCGTCACCGCGTTTTTTGTCGATTGCTTTTGTTTTTATGTTTGCTATTGCAGCAGAACGTTTTATCATGACATAGGCCAATATCAGATGCTTGTGCGATCTTTTGCCAGTCACATGGTATTGTTTTACTGCACGGCCAGTAAAAGCTCCATAGTATGCATCTGCAGGTATCTTTACTTCCCCAAGCGAGTCTCTGTCAATTCTGTATTTCAAATCAAATTCAACTTCATACCACTAAAATAAATTCTCAGCGGGAAATTCTACGATTATCAGCATAAATTCCTAAATTTCTGCCAAAAATAATGGGAATTATTATATAGGCTGGTCGAAGTCTCAAACACAATGAATAAGCGTTACAGTATGCTATTTTCCGTTACAGCAGTAGCGGTATTAGCAGCGACCTTATTCGGAAGCACATACACGCAATCCCAAATCGTTGGTTCAACGATGGCGGTTTCTAAAGGAAACGGTGACTTGACTCAAAAAATCCACGACATGGGTGGTTTGAGATTAGTCATGCCGCAAGCATTTGCCGCAGTTGACTGCGACAACATCGAAGAGGGACGAAATGTGGTCACAGTTGACCTCACAGGTCAAAGTGCAGAGCTCCCAGTGATTGGTGGCGGCACATACAAAGCCATGACTTTTAGCGGCCAAGTCCCAGGACCGACCGTTCGAGTCACACAAGGCGATGTAATCATGATGACCCTAACAATCCCAAGCGATGAACCAACACCACACGGAAACGATATGCATGCATCTGAAATGAGTGCAGGAAACTTTGGCAAGGTATTGCCAGGGGAATCCAAGACATACTGTTATGTTGCACAAGTGCCTGGTACCTTCAAGTACCACTGCTCTGGTGTTGACGTAGCAGCAATGGATCAACATGTCCTCTCCGGCATGTACGGAATGACCATTGTCGATCCACTCAAAGGTTACAAACCATTGATTGTTGAGAAGACAAAGGTTCAGGACGGCCAAGTCGTCAAAGACAGACGGACGTACTCTGCAGATGCCCTTGAATTCCAGCTCCAGTACAACCAATTGTACTTGAATGATGAGGGCGGATATGATCAAGGTAAAATGTTCAGACATGAGACCACATGGACAGTTGTAAACGGTATGTCATTTGGTTATGTACCAAATGAGGATCACAACAAGCTGATCAAGGGTGACGCAAAGAAGAATATCTTTGTAGCTCAGCCATGGAACTCAAAGGATCTAAAACAATACCAGTCACAACTGCTCTTCATTGAGCCAGGCCAACACGTAAGGTTCTTCGTTGAGAACCAAGGAAACGAACCAGTGTTCTGGCACATCGTGGGCGAAATCATCGACCGTGTGACACAAGCAAACGTAGTGCAAGCAAAGGGAACTGAGACATGGTTGGTCGGAGGCTCACAAGGCATGATTGCCGACGTAGTCTTTGACGAACCTGGCGTATACGTAGCTGTAAACCACGATTATGCTGCAATCTTCACAGGTGCAGCATCAGTAATGGTTGTAGGCGATCCATTTGGCCTAAACGAGCAATTGGGTACAAATGCAAAGTCATACGCAGAACTCTTAGGCAACCCAAGTGATGCAATTCCTCCAGCAGGAAAGAACTCACTTGAGCATCCAAAGATTAACTTGCACGGCTTGTACACTGATGAACGTGCTGAAGAAATTAAGGCAGAACTAGGAATCTAAATTTCCTCTATTTTCTTCTTTTTATGATTTCTTGTGGTTGTTGCCTTATTCGTTTTGTAGACTGTAAATGACATTCAACGGTAATATCGACCATGGCATTCTGTACAGTTAAGCATGGATCCAAGATATTACACGGAATTAGGCAACAACCCCTGAATTCTCACAAGTATTATATTCTGTACGACAAAATTCCAAGCTGAATGAGTTTTAATCAATCGGTTTTAATTTGCGACCAAGTCGATCCAATTCTTAACAACATTTTGCAAAAAAATGGCCTCCAAGTAACATATGAACCACAAATCACGCCCCAAGAACTTGCGCAGAAGATAGGCAATTATGACATAATAGTGGTCAGGAGCAGAACCACGATCACAAAAGAGTTGATCGAAAAGGCATCAAAGTGCAAGATTATCGCACGTGTAGGCGTCGGCCTCGACAACATAGATGCAGAGTTTGCAAAAACAAAAAACATCCGAGTCATCAATGCCGTAGAAGGAGCAATGAACGCAGTAGCTGAGCTGGTAATTGGACTGATGTTTGCTCTTGCGCGCGACATACCGCGTGCCGACAGGGAGCTGAGGGCCGGAAAGTGGATCAAAAAGGAGTTGATGGGCACTGAACTTGCAGGCAAATATCTTGGAATCATAGGCCTTGGCAACATAGGAAAAAGACTAGCGAGGCTTGCCAGAGCCCTCAACATGAATGTCATAGGATACGATATCATACCAATCGACCCAGAATTTGCAAAAGAGGTAGGCCTAATCAAAGCAGATTTAGATACGCTTTTGCAGAGTTCCGATTATGTCTCACTTCATGTGCCGTTGTTAGACAGTACAAAGAATCTGATTAACGCGCAAAGAATCTCAAAGATGAAAAAGACTGCAAAGTTAATCAACACGTCTAGGGGTGGCACCGTTGACGAAGATGCATTGTACGAGGCACTCAAGGCAGGCAATCTCGGAGGTGCAGCGCTTGATGTCTTTGAGAAGGAACCTGCAATAGGAAACAAGCTTACCACGCTGCCAAACTTCATTTGTACACCACATATTGGAGCCCAGACAAAAGAGGCCCAATCGCTTGCTGCAAATGTCATAGCCGAGAAAATAATTCAGATTCTTCGCGGCGTTATCTAAATCTGGTTCACAAGTTCGCACATGAAGACATATTGTCAGATAAATGAAAAAATCAGAATAAATGAGATCAATATCAGAACGTTTGCTGCAGTGACCACGCTCCCTATCCTGAAGAATTCTTTGAACGTAAAGCTTGGTTCTTTGCGTCGTTCAGCTGCCTCCAATATTATCACATTACTTGCAGCCCCAAGAATTGTAAGATTGCCAGCCAATGTACTTCCTGCTGCAAGAGCAATCCACACAATCACATCAGCACTTGTGAACCCATAGTTTTGAAGAATCGGTAGATAAATTGCCACAAATGGAACATTGCTTACCACTTGGCTCATTATTACGCTCACTCCGATTATGCTAATTGAAGACATGGAAACATCAGAAGACATATTGAGTGGTAAAAATGCTTGAAACAAGGCCAGCACTCCACCATCAAGTAACCCTTGAACAAATACGAACATAGCAACGAAGAACACCAGAATTTGCCAATTGATTCCACTAATGATTTCTTTTTTCTTTTTAGTTATTGCAAGCAACGCAATTCCACCGAATAATGCGATGTGACTAAAATTTAGAGTTGTAGAAACGCCAAATAATTTTATGATTCCTATTGCGAAAAATCCCATGACGGTTGCAATTAAAAGAATTGAAGATTTTTTTGCGAGATCATTGTCAAGTGCGATATGTTGATTAGAAACTGTGTTTGACATGATGGCACAGCAAAGTTCTTTTTTGTAATATTGCGTCACAATGTAATAGGTAGCAACCAAACATGTGATTGTAGGTAAGAAAAGATATCCTAGAAAACTAAGTAACGGAAATTTCATTTCGCTGTGTAGTGCGACAAGCAAGTTTTGTGGATTACCCATCGGTGTCATCATACTGCCTATCGTTATACCGAACGCAAGTGAAATCAGTAATGGTGCAGACCGCATCTTCATTGTTTTTGCCAAACCGATCACGATAGGAGTTGCGACCAGTGCAACGGTATCATTTATGAGGAATGCCGACAATAACCCCATCACAATCAAAATCAAAAACAGAATTTGTTTTGGTGTTTTTGCATAAGATAGAATTCTGTTGGTGACGTGATGCAACATTCCAGAGGACTCTAAACCAGAAACCAAGACAAACATGCCAAAGAGGAAAAACATGACATCGAAATTAATGGCAGAGAATGCATCATCTATTTTGACTATGTTTAGTGCCAGTACCGTTATTGCCCCAGCACTCATGCTTGCCCAGATTGGGACATTTACGCCTCTGACATTCCTAAAAATGATCAATCCATACACCACAACAAAAGTGATCAATGCAAACACAAAATTAAATGAAAAATCCATAGCCTTGCGGAACTCTTCATTAGTACCTATCTATTTTTAAGGATTGACAGTCCCTTTTGACAAACAGATCACAATAAAATTATCCTTAGATTTATCAAAAATTCCACAGCTTGTACAATGAAGTGAGCCTAACTTACAGGTGCCAAGTAACTAATATGATAAATAATAGGTCTAATACAGATTTGGCGAGGCGTAATTAGATTGAAAGGCGGCCTAGTTTTTGTACTGCTGGCAAGCAGCCTGTTATTTCCAAGTATTGCCTTTGGCGAACCAGGATCGGCCTCAGTACAAGTAAACGGTTCAACTTTTAAAGTAAATTATGATGCTACAGGCCTCACAGTAGATGGAATGGAGGCGGACGCTTCGACATCAACTCTGACTGTCTTGATTACTACTACAGATGTGTCACCAGTCTTGAAGATAACACTAGATCGGAGTTTTTTTGACTCAAAGACAGACGGTGTAGACGACGACTTTTTTGTTCTCGCAGGCATTGATGAGGCTGAATTTGTTGAAGACCGACACGAAACTACACGAGTGTTGACCATCTCCGTTCCGCCAGGAGCAAACTCTATTGATATCATAGCGCTAGGAGCGTCCGGTTTTGGTTCCGAGGTGGCCCCTCAAGAGCCAGTGGAAATTCCAGAAGAAATTCCACAAGTACCTCCACAACAATCTCCCGTTGAGGAACCGCCAGCACAGGAGCCTCAGACACAGTGTGGTCCTGGAACTGTTCTAAAGGACGGAGTGTGCGTACTTGAGGAAATACCACGGCCAACACCACAGGAGCCTCCATCACAGGAGCCTCAGACACAGTGTGGTCCTGGAACTGTTCTAAAGGACGGAGTGTGCGTACTCGATGAGCGATGTGGTCCTGGAACTGTTTTCAAAGACGGCACGTGTGTGCTTGAGGAAACACCGCAGCCCACTGCGGCATCCCGTGGAAAAGCCTTTGAGCTTGTTGTACCTGCAGTAGCTGCGTTCATAATTGCGTTTATCATAATGATAATTTTGTGGGCAATAGGCAGAGCGAGCAGAAAAAAGAATACGT
>JBDUUJ010000047.1:0-28532 GCA_039938575.1 Nitrososphaera sp.
ACACTAGGTGAAAAAATCTGGGTGATGGTCAGGCCAAGTGGCACCGAGCCGATTGCTAGAATATACGCCGAGGCCGACTCGCAAGAAAAGCTCGAAGAGTTGATGAAGAAATACCTCGCAAAAGTAAGGACCCTTTTATGCGACACTGTTCAATCTTAGGGTGATTTGCCAGACACTGTTCAATTAGGGTGATGTTTTTGGACTTGAATCAATTGTAAAGTTTTGATTGATTATAGTAAATATTTTAAGCATCATCTATTGTCAGCTGCTTATTGATAATAGACCAACCACGAAATTCTAGGGTTGGAGAACTAATAGAAAATTTATTGCTTACAGGAAGTAATTCATTTGATAACTTTTATGTCATGGTTGCGTAATGCAATGGTGGAGGCAGCTAACACCACAATACGACTTGATCCAAGGATGAAATCATTTTACTTGAGAATTGCTAAAAGAATGGGAAAGCAAAAGGCAAAGATAGCTGCTGCAAGGCAGATTCTTGAGATAATCTGGCACATGCCAAGTAACATGGAGGAGTATCGTACACAGAATCACGAGTTGACACTGCAAAAGAAGATGGAATCCAAATCACAGACATCCTGATTCGGAAAATCACACCAAGAAAGATCCATAGTAGGATTGGGGATGATTTCATATGGGAGAACCTTTTACGCTAACACTAATAAAGAGATGCACAAAAACTCAAGGAATGAAGATGATCCCGAAGGGTGATTTAATTGGGTAAGGCTTACTATGTAAAATTTGAGACGCCAGCCGACTTGGTAAATCCAATCTTGGAGGCGGTACGGGTAGCGTCCCAGAGCGGCAAGGTTCGCAAGGGCACAAACGAGGCCACAAAGGCAATAGAGCGTGGAATAAGCAAACTCGTAGTTATTGCAGAGGACGTTGAGCCGCCCGAAGTGGTCGCTCATCTTCCCATCATTTGCGAGGAGCAGAACGCAGCATATGCTTTTGTTCCAAGCAAGCAGGAACTAGGCAAGGCGCTTGGAATCGATGTTACCTCGGCAGCGGCTGCGATCATCGATGGAGGAGATGCCGCCCACATAGTCGAAGAAGTCGTATCTTCAATAAAGAAGCTTAAAGGTGGCAAGTAGCGATGAGCGCTTCACAGACAGAAGAGGCAGTACCTGCAGAAGTAATCCAACTTGTAGGAAAGACTGGCATTGCAGGAGAAATCACACAAGTAAGAGTTAAGATTTTGGGCGGACGAGACAAGGGCCGCATACTAACAAGAAACGTCAAAGGCTCCGTGCGCATGTCCGACATTTTGATGCTGCGCGAAACAGAACGTGAGGCCAAGAAAATAAAGTGATCACACATTGAGTTTAATTGTAAAGCCGTGCAGTTTTTGTGACAGACCTGTGGCAAAGGGTTCTGGAACAATGCTTGTCAAAAACGACGGCACCGTACTCTGGTTCTGCTCCCCAAAATGTAAAAAGAACATGTTGGTACTAAAACGTGACCCGCGCACACTCAAGTGGACCAAAAAGTACCAAAAAGGCGGCATCATCAAAAAGTAGCTTACGAAATTGACCGAACAAACACTCTTCATAGTAAAGCCAGATGCAGTAGCAAGAAAGCTCGTAGGACAAATTATCTCCAGATTCGAAAATAAAGGATTCAAAATAATCAAGCTGAAAATGTTTACCTTCACAAAAGCACAAGCTCAAGAGTTCTACTCTGTGCACAACACAAAACCATTCTTTGGCGAGCTTGTCGACTTTATAACATCAGGTCCAGTTGTGGCCGCAGTCATTGAAGGTAATAACGCAATTGCTACGACTCGCTTACTGGTCGGGGCAACAAAATCGTACGAGGCAGCACCAGGTTCGATTCGTGGAGACTTTGGTCTTGGAATATCCGATAACATCATCCATGCATCTGACTCTAAAGAAAGTTTTGAAAAGGAAGCGAGGGTAGTATTTCAGTGATCTACCTTGCGAATTCGACAGCCAATTGTGGCCGTTTTAGGCCATGTAGATTCCGGTAAGACTTCACTACTGGACAAAATCCGCGGAACCGGCGTCCAAGGCAGAGAAGCAGGTGGAATCACGCAACACATAGGGGCAAGCTTTCTGCCTACTGAAACAATACAAAAAATGTGCGGGCAATTATATCAAAAACTGGCAAAATCCGAACATGAGGTTCCTGGCTTGCTGGTAATCGATACACCTGGACACGAAGTCTTTACAAACCTTAGAACAAGGGGAGGTTCAGCAGCAGACATTGCCATCTTGGTGGTAGACACAAATCGAGGCTTTCAACCACAGACAAACGAGAGTCTCAAGATACTCCAGGCAAGAAAGGTGCCGTTCGTAATAGCACTAAACAAAGTGGACATGATTCCGGGCTGGAAAAAGACTGACACTCAGTACATTTCACAGGCAATAAAGCAGCAAGACCAGTTCACCCAGACCACACTAGATGAGCAGATCTACAATGTGGTTGGAACACTTTCCATTCTTGGATTTCAGTCTGAGGCATTCTACAGGGTAAAGGACTTCTCAAAAGAAGTTGCCATAGTTCCAGTTAGTGCAAGAACCGGCGTAGGAATTCCGGAACTGTTGACCGTCCTTGTGGGTCTGACACAACAATACATGCAAAAAAGGCTCGCACAAGAAGAAAAGCCAAGCCGCGGAATAATTCTTGAAGTAAATGATGAGGTTGGCCTTGGAACAACTGCAAACATGATCCTCATTGACGGCCGGATCAAAAAAGGCGACTCTGTCATTGTAGCAAAACGCGATTCTGTAATAGTTACAAAACCAAAAGCCATGTTGTTGCCAAAACCACTTGACGAGATGCGCGATCCAAGAGACAAATTCAAACCAGTCGACTTGGTAGAAGCAGCAGCTGGAATCAAGATCGCCTCGCCGGACTTGGATGGCGTGCTTCCAGGAAGCACAGTATACGTAACTGATGATGATTCCAAAGTTGATGAATTCAAAAAAATAATCGAGTCTGAAATGAAGTCTGTATTTGTTGACACGCAAACAAACGGTGTGATCCTCAAATGCGATACAATTGGCTCACTTGAAGCGCTCACCGAAATGCTGAGGCGCCAGCAAGTTCCAATTGCCAAAGCGGACATTGGACATGTAAACAGACGAGACGTCCTTGAGGCCAAAGTCATAAAGGAAAATGACAGACACTTGGGAGTTGTCTTGGCATTCAATGTAAAGATCCTGCCAGACGCGCAAGAAGAAGCAGAAACAAGCCACGTAAAGATCTTTTCTGATAAAGTGATCTACAGCCTGCTTGACTCTTACACACTCTGGGTAGAAGAAGACACCGCAAATGAGGAAAATGCAATATTTTCCGAGATAACGCCAATTGCCAAATTCACCTTTCTCAAAGGTTATGTGTTTAGGAACAGCAATCCTGCTGTATTTGGAATCCGAGTTGATGTGGGCAAAGTAAGACAAAAAATGCCAATCATGAACAAACACGGCAAGAGAATAGGCGTCATTCATCAGCTTCAGGACGGCAAAAAGCCAATCGAGTATGCCACGCAAGGCCAAGAAGTCGCATGTTCCATCCAAGACGTAACGATTGGCAGGCAAATTAATGAGGAGGATGTGTTTTATTCACTGCCAAGCTCAAGCGATGCAAAAAAACTCGTAGAACGGTTCTCGCATAAACTCACGCCAGAAGAACAATCAGTACTAAATGAGATTCTGGAGATCCAAAGAAAGCAAGATTCCGCTTACGGCTACATCTGATACTTTTTGGCAATCATGTGTATTCCTGGCTCTCCCACTGCGCCCATCATTCTTTCTACGGGTTGGCCGTCCTTGAACATGATAAAAGTAGGTATTGCTTGCACGCCAAATCGCATTGCGATGTCTTGGTTTAGATCCACGTTGACTCTTGCAAATCTGATGTGACGGTATTTTTTTGCCATCCGCTCAAAAACAGGATGCATTAACCTGCATGGTCCGCACCACTCGGCCCAAAAATCAACCAACACAAGGCCTTGTGAGATAGTTTGATCAAAATTCAAAGAGCTCAAATCAACTACATCCGGCTGAGATGCTGCTTGCTGTTGCCTTAGCATCTCTGCAAGCTTTTTTTGTTTTATCTTTTCTATTTCTGGATCTTCCATGAAAAACAAAGAATACCTTACTGTATTTATATGAATGAGACGAGAGGATCACCAGGACTTGTCCCGTAGTTCACTTTCTACAAGTCGAGCAGATAGCGCATCAGAACTACACCATTTTGTCTTATCTCCATTAGGTGAAATGTCGGGGATTTTATCTCTACTTTGAAGCGGTGTTTTTTAATGTCGATGTCTTCACCCGCCATGTCCGCTAAGATCCTGTACTCGGAGTTTTTTTGTAAGGTGACTTTGAGGGACTTGACTGCAAATCCTTCGGTTATGGTAAGTATGATTATTTCTTCCAACCAGTTGTACAGCAAATAGTTGAGATCTTTGCCGCTAACTGTTATCTTGCGTGTGGTTTTTTCTTCCACAGTGTTCGTATCCAAAATGGTCTCCACTACTGACTTGGCAGCCACCGCAAATGCTTCTTCGAGATTGGCAGCCTCAACTTCGATGAATGCGTCTGTTGCATGCTCAAGGTATCTGTAGCTCAATTAGTAACACTGTGCTTAGCTGTTATTTAATGCAAAGAGATTTTCGTCAAGTAGCAACACCTAAATCTATTGCATAGAAATCTTTTGCAAGTTGAATCTTCCCAGAGGAATGAAAGACTTTGAGAGCTACGAGCAGTCTCAAATAGAATTTGTCAGACAAAAATTCCTTGAGACCTGCAAGACCTTTACATTCAAATTCATGGAGCCATCTCCAATCGAGCTTGTCTCAGTTATTGAAGCAAAAAGTGGACCAGACATAAGAAACGAGATCTATTTTTTCAAGGACAAAGGGGACAGGGAGGTAGCCCTCAGATTTGACTTCACAGTAGGCCTCACAAGATATATCGTCACACAAAAATCTTTGAGGTTGCCTGCAAAGATCGCAGCGTTTGGCGGTGTGTGGAGGTACGATGAGCCGCAAAAGGGGAGGTACAGATACTTTCATCAATGGGATCTGGAAATTTATGGCAAGCCGAGTCTGGAGTCTGATGCGGAGATAATCGAGTTTACGTCAAAATTTTTCTCAAAACTTGGACTTAAAAACATCACAATAGATGTCTCACATCGCAAATTGGTCGAAGCAATAGTTAGCAAAATATTTGGCTCCGATGAACCTGGCGTGATTTCTGACATATTCAGGGCAATAGACAAAATTCAAAAAAAGAA
The DNA here is from genome assembly GCA_039938575.1 of Nitrososphaera sp. Lineage (GTDB taxonomy): Archaea > Thermoproteota > Nitrososphaeria > Nitrososphaerales > Nitrosopumilaceae > Nitrosotenuis. Next base: position 5,287 of record JBDUUJ010000047.1, read on the forward strand.
AAAAGATGAAATACTCAGAGAATACAGTCAAAAAGGCTACTCTGAGGAAAAAATCGAACAAATTCTAGAGTTCTCCAAGATAAAAGGGCAGCCAGATGAGGTCGAAAGACTCTATTCCGTAGCAGACATTGAAGCATGGGGCGAGCTTAAAGCTCTGTTCTCTTCGCTCAAAAACCGTGGCGTAACAAACATCAGAATTAATTTCGGAATAGTTCGCGGTCTGGATTACTACTCTGGTGTAGTTTTTGAGGCCTTTGACACATCTTTTGACGTAGGCGCACTGGTTGGTGGTGGAAGATACGACAGCCTTCCAAAGGCCTTTGGGAGAGACGACCTTGGGGCCACTGGCGTCGCAGGTGGAGTAGAAAGAATAATTTTGTCACTGCAAAATCAAGGCCTTGCAAAGGACGAATCTGAGAACGTAATTTCTGTTTTGTATGTAAATGACGAACTTGCAGGGCCTGCCATCAAACTTGCCTCAAATCTGAGAAACCGGGGTCTTGCAGTAGACATTGATCTTGTGGGCAAGCCGTTCAAAAAACAAATGGAAAACGCTTCGGCATCAAAATACGCAATAATTGTGGCACCAAAAGAATATTCATCAAATCAGGTAGTAATAAAAAATATGTCAAGCGGCAAAGAACACTCAATTGATTTGAGTTCGTTGCTTTCTGACACAAAATTGCTTTTTAATGTGTAAAAGCTCTTGTCAACATCATGATTTCTGGGCCGTTGGTAAGATTTCCAACCACTACTGCCTTGTTGTTTGCCAAGATGCCTGATGATATGTATGGCACCCCGCCATTAATGGTTGCTGGCTCTAGTTCTGCTTTCAAAATATCGGAAATGATTCTGATGTCGTCATCATCGGTTTCAGGGTGCACTATGCCGCCAGTGTTGTTTGCACATACCATTACTCCTGCTTGGTGGTAGCCGGCCACTTTTTTTTGTATGGTTTCTATCCCAAGCGTGTCTTGTATGTTTTTGAGTGCCTCCTTTGGCATCTTGGGTGAAACAACACCGCCTTTGTCATTTGCGCAAATCAGATTGCCCAGTGCAGTCATCTTCACATCTAGGACGCCAACGTTGAGGCCTGTCGACTTTTTTAAATAAGAAAGCTCGTACTCTGAGCAGGTTGCGGGAAGAAGCATGCCGTAATTGTTTACCACCATCATGGTGCCAAGCAGCCTTGTGTTGGCAACTGATGCAAACACATATGGGACCTTTAGGTATTCTGATAATGTCTTTGCTTTTGTTTGCGCAAAACCGTTTGGTACAAAAACAAAACTATCGTTTACTTTGGTGTAGATGCCTATGTTGGGCCCACGATACACATCATACTTGTAAATATCCACTATTCAATTTCTGAACCAAAAAATATGAACGTAAGGAGCGATCAAACAAAAACAGTGTTATAATTCGATGATCTGGCGACAAAGAAAATTTAGTTTACACTAATTTCACCTAGCTTTAAATAATATCTCACTAACAGTAGTCCTATGCCAATAGACGAACATTTCCCACAAGGACTAAAACCATTGGGAAAAATTTTCCACGCTGATGGTGAGCACTTTCACTTCAGATGGGGACCTGGCAGAAGCGATGCAGAGGCATTCCATGATGAAAAAGTCATAGCAGCATACAAAGCACGCGGTGAAAAACAAGTTCCACTCGGTGTCAGCGGTACAATGGTTGCGGTTGACTGGGATTCTTGTGTAGCAGACGGTGCATGCATTGAAGCTTGTCCAGTCCAAGTGTTCCAGTGGTATAGAACTGAAATGGATATTCCGGCAACCGAAGTAGTCGGAAAGACCTTTGCAGGCACTGGTTCTTCAGTAAAAGAAGAGCGCAAAGACTACACAGACAAAGCAGATCCAATCAGAGAACACGATTGTATCTGGTGTATGGCTTGCGTATCTGTTTGCCCGCCTCAAGCTATCAAGGTTGATCAATCAAACTTGGAGCACCATGAGAAAGCAGCAGGAACATATGTCAAGCTCGAAGGTGGAGAAAATCCACACGCGCATGACTAGAAAACAAATTTCTTTTCTTTTCTTTTAATTTTTGAGTTTCAACCGCTAACTATACAGTGTCCAGCTGAACTAACAAATTTTAAGTGGTATCTGCCATCGAATTCCGCAGAGGTCGCCTAGCTCGGTAGGGCGCGGGCCTTGAGAGCCTGTGTGCGCAAGCACCCGAGGGTTCAAATCCCTCTCTCTGCGCTTCTCATTATAATGACAATCCGTGATAAACAAAATTTTGGCACCCTAAGTCTGATACCAACATTTTGAAATAATGAGAACAATCGATATTCATAACTCAAAAAAGAGGATCGAGTATGCCAAGTTAACTATTCAAAAAAGATTTTCAGAAGACAATGCAAAATTAGCCTCTAGATTTTTGGACAGATTGCGGCTTGATAACAAATCTCATGGAAGGATAGCAAACTATGCAGAATGCATACGTAGAATCTTGGAAATCAAAGATGACAAAAAAATCCAAGACTGGTCAAAAGAAGAGATAGAACAAATCCACAAAACAATTGCTGACTCTGACTACACAAATTCGGTCAAAAAAGATACTCTTTTGGCGCTAAAAAGGATATGTCATTTTGCAGTTCATGATGAGATAGCTGATGCGGAAAAAGGCAAGTCGTATGATCCTTTAGTAGAATGGATAACGCCTGGATCATTTGATGACAGATACAGCAAGATACAACCAAAGGATCTCCTAACTGACGAAGAAGTACTTGGACTAATTCAAGCTGCAAAAAAGCTAGGAGACAAGTACGTAAAAAGAAATATCGCAATCATTTTTGTTCTGCTTGAAGGGGCATATCGTCCAGGAGAGCTTCTCAATATCCAAATAGGCGGTATTGAATTTGAGGAAAATTTTGTACGTATTCATACCACGGGAAAGACGGGGCCAAAGTCACTGACTCTTGTAGCAAGCTATGGGCCAATAAAAGAATGGCTCGCAGAACATCCCTATAGCGATGACCCTGAAGCGTTTCTTTTTTATCATGATAATGAAAACGGCTTGATCCCATACCAAAGATTATCCATTTTTCTTAGAAAGGCAAAACGTGCTGCCGGAATTAAAAAGCGAGTATGGCCGTATTTATTCAGACATACCGCTTTGACCGAATACAGCAAAAGGCTTGGCAATGTTGCAAAAATCTACGGCAACTGGTCCAAGGGATCCAACATGCTGGCAATCTATGAACATCTGGCAAGTTCGGACCAAGAAGATGCAGTCCTAAAACTACATAACCTCAAAAAGGAAGACAAGGAAAACTCGATACTTTTCACTAAAATCTGTCCTGTCTGCAAGCAGCGAAATAGTAGCGACAAATCCCATTGTGTACATTGTGGAGTCGGGCTTTCAAAGGAACTTGTGCAGGTAAAGCAGGTAATCCTAGAAAAGAGGCAAAACACTGATGTCAAAGTCCTTGAAAGGAAATTCTCAAAGAAAATAAAGAGTCTAGAATCACTAATTATAGAACAGCGGTCACTCATTGAGCAACTCGTCAGTGACAAAAACAAGTAACGTCTAGACGAGTCCTCTGGAGGAGCAAAGTGTTAAAATTAGATTTGACTGGATTTGAGCAGCCTTTTGAGACTTCTTAATTCCTTCCGAATCTTTCTGTCATAATATTTAATCTGCTCTTCAAGCGATACTTGACTCACATCTCAATAAGTTAGAAAATGACTTCACAAAATAACGAGTCTAATGCGAATCTGGTGGCGTACGCGTGGACCGGTCGATTCTTAGACCCAAATGGGTTCAGATACCTTTAGGAATTTCTCAAACTACTGTCCAATTCTCTCAGAAACTTCTGAATATTGCGTCTCTGAACGCCAGCCAGTATCGCACCAGTAACACCAGACCAAACTTTATCCATTTCGCCATCGTTTACTTTTTTTGCAAATTCTTGAATCTGAGATCGTATGTGATCAGTGAGCACTGTTTCTTTACACTGTTTTACGATTTTTGAAATGTCTATTCGCTTTCGCTGATCCAAAATTAAAGAAATTATATCTATAGCATCCTTTTCAGGCCTACCCTTTGGAATCAGTTTCAGTATTATCAGAGTGTTCAAATCAACTATCGGCGCAGTAGTATCAAATTTTCTGTTCTCATCATACCTAGACCGCACTAGTAAATCGTTCTTTTCATCAAACAATTGTTTTGTAATTGGATAAGAATTGCCCGTAGAAATATCGTATATTTTCCCAACGCTGATATGTACATCTATAAAGTCGGCGTCGAACTTTTTGCTTGCTGCAAGACCAAATTCGGTGTCTCTTAGCTCATAGCCAAGCCCTTTCAGAAGGGCTGTAAATTTCCCCTTTTCTTCCTTTGCCACAGCCATATCGATGTCTTTTGTATGCCTGTAGGCATTGGTAAACGCCCTTACTGCGTAGCCTCCTATCACCACTGTTTCAACCCTCCATCCCTTCGCATTTTTTACAATGACTTTGAGATCTTTGAGGCTCTCACGCTCGACATCTTCTGGTTTTGGATTGGCCATTTATCTCACCAAATCGGTAATAATCTTGGATGCAAATGCTCTTGGTATAGTAATTCTTAAAGCCCATCTCCTTCCGATATCTGGATAGTCATCGTTTCCCGCTTTGTGTTTTGGGAAAATCCTCTCCCTCGAAAAATCTGCCTCTGAGTGAATCCTTTGTATTATTTTATCATTAAAGATTTTTTTTCTTGCTTCGTTATTTAGCAATTCAAAAGACGCACCTAATTCTCTGTCTAGCATCTCGCTTTTTGCGATCTTTAACATTTTATTGTAGTCGATGTCTTTCCTTTTCTTAATCAACACTGAAAACGAGTCTGCAAGAGAAAAATCCGATTGCTCTCTTAATCCATTTATTACCAAACTTTCCGCTGATTCATATCGTACGTCTTCTATAATGACTGACTCTTTCAACATCTCTTCAGTTAATGTTGAATGAACATGAAAGTTGGTTTTCTTTATTTTCTCCGCAAGCATATCGTCAACTGAGACGGATGTTGATTTATCAGACACAAGTGATATGAACTTGTCTAAATCGCTCTTCTTGACATAAATGTCGATTTTACCTGGAACGGCGTATCCGCTGTGTACATATGCTGCATAAGCACCACCAATAACAAAAACAATTTTTTTTGCTGCCAGTGTTAAGCGCTGCATGATGTCTTTGGTCGGTAAATGCGCCACAATGCCATATGAAAAAAACACGTCATTAGGCTTTAGAACTCTGAAATATTTTTTCCTTCTATCTATGGCGTCTCTTTTTGCTACCAAAAAACCCGCTTCCTCAAGTCGAATGAGCCTTCTGGATAAGGGTTTTTTTTCCTCTATGCGGAGTATTTTGCCTGCTTCTTTAAAATCAAACCATTCATTGCCTTTGTCTGCATAAAGCGTTGCATATGACTTTGCTAACCACGATGGTATCCACTGCATTTTCTCACCTAGGCAGTCATCCTATTGGGGTGACTAATATAAATAGTCATCCTAATAGGATGACCATTCTCGCATACTGCATTATGTTGAGGTAGCCAGATTTGGTTAAAGCAGAAACCATGAAAGTATTAAAACAACAGATCAAGATGAGGGTGATGGAGAAATTCGATGGAACTGTTTACCTTGCCATATCTGTCTAAAAACTCCTTGGCCGCCTGCTAAATGATATAGAAGAAAAACATGCGCCAAGAACACTTTACATCAAAGGTACAATGGAGATCCCATTACGGCGTCCACGAGTGTCAATTATTGGTTCAAGGAAACCCTCATCCAGTGGATTCGATGCATCCAAAACCATCACAAAAGCGTTAGTAGAAAAACAAACTGTTGTTGTAAGCGGACTTGCAGAAGGAATCGATACGGCTGCTCACCAAACTGCCATTACTACTGGTGGCAGAACAATAGCAGTTCTTGGAACTCCTCTAAACAAAGCGTATCCAGCTAAAAATTCCCCACTTCAACAAGAAATCATGAGAAATCACCTTGCCATTTCACAATTTCCTGCAGAACATCAAACCACTCCAAAGGATTTCGTTCTCCGAAATCTTACCATGGCACTAATTTCAGATGCCACAGTGATTGTAGAAGCTAGCAATAGTAGCGGGTCTTTGCATCAGGGCTGGGAGGCACTAAGACTTGGACGACCTCTGTTTATCTGGAAGTCCGTTCTGAATGACACTCTGCTAAAATGGCCTGAAAAAATGCTGGATTATGGCGCAATGGTGCTTTTCGATCCGATGGATATGTTTGAAATTTTACCATCAGATCTTAGAATGCCAGACTTGTTTCAATGATTTCACTATAATAAGTGTAGAATGCAAGAGTTTATGTCCTAAAAGCGTGCAACAGTTTTTGTCCGCTTTCATCAAGCTCGTTCTGGTGGTAGAATATGGTGAAAGCAAATATGGACATAAGAACAAGGGCTGTTCTGCTCCATACAGAAGGAGTGAAACAGGCCAAAGAGATCTGTACGATGTATGGGATATCTGATAGAACTCTAAGAAGATGGGTCAGAGCGTACGAATCTGAAGGGTTGGAAGGCATAATACCAAAGAAAACAGGACCGAAGAATGCAAAGCAGAAAATGAAGAAATAAGATCATTTGTTAAACCATATGAAGAAGAGATCAGAAAGATTTGTTCTACATTTACATTAGAGTAATATGAAAAGTCGTTTTTAATTCTGACTAGCTTATAGCTAAATATCGGCCTATGTGCTTTCATTTATGTTTTTAAACGCCTTAATTCATGACAAAAAATATGGTCAAAAAGCAAAAACAGTTTTTATACTAAATTAGAAGTTCGGTTAGAATAAAACTATCACTTGATTAAATGGTGTAATTTTTTCTTCATTGTGGGCCAGCGGCGCTATTTTCCAAACTTGCTTAACTCTGCCAAAAGTGCTGATAGTTGAATCTCTGGGTTTGCACCTGATACTATTCTATAGTCATACTTTGCAATTATCTCTGATATGTCTACAAGATTTGCAGTCTTTGTCTTGTAAATTGATTCATTGAGATATCTGAGAAAATCTGATTCCGACATGCCATACACTTTGATTAGTTCGATCATTTTGTTTCTGGCCTCTGTAATCTTTCCGCCCAAAGCAAGCTTCAGTACGACGTCGACATCATTTGTCTTTGTCAGTCCTGCAGCCGCTTTTACATTTTCTTCTGTGATGCTGCCAAGACTTGCAGTAGCTTGCAGCAAGTTGATTGCGTGTCGCAGATCGCCTTCAGTATAATCAAAAATTGCCTGCAGGCCGGCTTCGTCTGTTTTGATCTTTTCTTTTTTTGCAATCTCCTTTAGGTGCGAGATTATCTCCTTTTCTGATATTCTTGTGAACTTGAATACTGCGCACCTGCTCTGGATGGGTTCTATGATCTTTGATATGTTATTTGCTATCATGATGAAGCGGCAATGCTTTGAGGTGTCCTCTATTATTCTTCTAAGGGCAGTTTGCGCATCGGACGTCATCTCATCTGCTTCGTCAAGAATTATTATCTTAAAGGGAATATTTGCATCAAGGCCGCCAAATTTTGAGAATTTTTTGACTCTCTCTCTTACCATGTTTATACCACGTTCGTCTGATGCATTGAGCTCAAGTGTATATTCCTTCCATGATTCGCCTAGAATCTGACGTGCAAGACAAAGTGCGAGTGTGGTTTTTCCCACTCCTGCAGAACCAGAAAAGAGCAGATGGGGCAACTCTGATACATTCTTTAGTAGAGCTGTAATGCTCCCCACAACCTCCTTTTGGTTTACAAGCTCAGATATCTTCTGGGGCCGGTATTTTTCGACCCACATTGTATTAACAGACAATACGATGGATTTGAAGCCAGTCTTAATAATTTATTATGCGTAGGATCAAAAGATCTTAGCTATTTGTAAATACAGTTGATCGATCGTATCCATTAAATCCTTGAGGCTAGTCTTTGATCTATTGAAAATAAATGAGCTTTTGCAGGTGTACTCGATTGGATATTCAACACAGGATGTCAAGGCAGTCATTAATCATGATTTTAAAATAAACATGTCAAATATAGTCTTGGATGGAAAACAGGGTGACGTCATCAATATGCCAAGGTGGATTGCGCAGATACTGGAATCAGAAAAACATGCAGAAATTCAGGAGCCAGACATGGGAATAGAACTCACACAGTCTATATCAAAAGAGAATTTTCAGGGTGAGGAGCTATCTCATCTTGAGCCGGATTTTTACATCAAGGTGACAGGTTACATAGCAAGACAGTCAGAAAAAGAACAGGACAGACTGCAAAGCCTTCTGAAGACTCTGATAAGAAAGAGACTGGGAAAGATAATTCCACGAGCAAACTCTATGGAGCTAACAGCGGAGCTTGCAAAAAAACTCTCAATTGAGGAACGTGCACTTTACAACACCATTCACAAAAACAGTGCAGACTTTGAGGCCCAAATTTTTGGTGATGACAAATGACTCTAGAAACACAATCTATTAGCGCTACAATAGATCAAGTGCAAAATTTTCTTGCCACATATAAGGACAAATCTGGCTCATTTAGGTATGTAGAAGAAATAGACCAGATGATGGCAAAACAGGTCAAGTATATTGTGGTCGATTACAATGATATCGTATCACAAAAAGACATTGAGATAAAATTCAACACAGAACCAGATGAGATTCTTTATGCGTTCTCGCGGGCAATAAAAAACATTCTTGAGGAAAGATTTCCTGACTATGCGAAAAAAATTGCAGATGACATACGAGTTAGAATAGCAAACTATCCGATTCAGCGTAGCCTTCGACAGATAAATGCCGAAGTTATTGGCAAGATGACTAGCGTGTCTGGCATGGTGGTGCGTGCATCGGAGATAAAGCCGCTTGCAAGAAATGTGGTATACAAGTGCCCCGCAGGACACCACACCGAAGTTCCACTTGAGCGCGGTGTAAATGTTTACACACCAACCAAATGCGCACATGAAAAATGCACGCACAGGGATTTGAGAATAGATCCAGAAAACAGCAAGTTCATTGACTTTCAGCTGGTGCGATTACAGGAGCTCCCAGAAGACCTCCCACCTGGTCAGCTACCGCACTATGTAGATGTTACAATAAAACAAGATCTGGTAGATTACGCAAGGCCTGGAGACAGGGTCATATTGACTGGAATTGTGAGGATCGAGCAAGAACAGATTACGGGCACTCGAGTTCATAGCGGCCTTCACAGACTGCGAATTGAAGGAAACAACATCGAGTTTTTGGGTGGTCGCGGCACAAAGAACTCAAGAAGGTCGGAAAGAGAAGAGATTTCACCTGAAGAGGAAAAAATTATCAAATCGCTGGCAAGGACGCCGGACATCTATGAGCGGCTTATAAACTCGTTTGCACCGCACATTCAGGGACACTCGTTAATCAAAGAATCAATTCTGTTGTTAATAGTAGGATCAAACCAGAGGGTACTGCAAGATGGCACAAAGATAAGGGGCGACATCAACATCTTTTTGGTTGGAGATCCAGGCTGCTTGGTAGGATCTTCCAAAGTCATTCTCGGAGATGGCAGAATTGTAGATCTTGCATCTCTTGGAAAGAACCATCTTGAGTCAATAAAGGTAGAAATGCAAAATGAGTACGGCAATGACGTTGCCACAGTATTTCACAAATATGAAAACCAGAAGGTCATTGAGGTTGTAACTGAAACTGGAAAAAGTATAGTTGGAACATACAATCACCCACTGCTTACAAAAAATGGATGGAAAAGACTTGATGAGCTAAGAGAGGGAGATGAGCTCAGAACCATAACCCACATCCCATGCAATGTTGAAAAGTACGTGCCGACCAACTTTAGAGTAATTACAGGATCTGCCTACCATGGTAAGACTCCAGAATTCGTCAACGAGGAACTTGCTTCGTTCATGGGCTTTCTTACGGGTGCTGGTTGGTGCAGAAAGAGTGGCTACCGGATGGGATTTAGTGTTTCACAGAAGGAAGAAGAGCTGCTACAGCCACTGCTTCAGATGGGTCGGAATCTCTTTGGTCTGGAACCAAAAATCTCACAGAGGGGATACCCGGGACAGATTGTAATGATGAACGATGGCAGACAGATTACAAGAACCATGTATGTGACAAACGTGGAATATAATTCAAAAAATGTTGTGGACATGCTATCGTTTCTCAAAGGAGGTTCAAAGAACAGGGGTGTGCCGTTCTCAATCCTCCAGTCACCAAACAGCGTGGTTGCCTCGTATCTGAAGTGGCTGTTCGAGGCAGATGGTACCGTATTCAATAAAGGCAGGGCTAGACGAGCCATACAGCTGAAATCAACTAGCATCAAATTGTTAAGAGATGTACAATTACTACTGTTAAGATTTGGAATTCACTCGCGAATAATACAACATAAAACAGGAAGCAATCTTGTTATTCGACGCGGACCGTCCATTCTAAAATATGCAAAGCATGTGGGATTTGCCTCAAATATCAAGGCTGCAAAACTCAGCGAACTGATCAAATGGGCACTTGAAATCAGACGTGATCAGAAACATGATGAAGAATATGAGAGAATCGTAAAAATAAACTACCTCAAAGAACCTCAGGATGTATATGATGTAGAGATTCCCATATCTCACAAATTTATTGCAAATGGAATTGTGTCACACAACACCGCAAAGAGTGAAATGCTCAAATTTTGTGCAAGAATTGCACCAAGAGGTTTGTATACTTCTGGTAGGGGCTCAACAGCTGCAGGACTCACGGCAGCTGTAGTGCGTGACAAATCAGGAATTCTCATGTTGGAAGCAGGTGCTGTAGTTTTGGGTGATCAAGGGCTGGTTTGTATGACTGAAGATACTGAGCTCTACACTGGTAACTCGTTGGTACCGGTAGGAAAGTTGTGGAATAGCATAAAAAGCTCTACCTATATAACAAAATCAGGTCGAGAAGCAAAAAATGCACTTATTCCGGTTGGAATTTACGACAGTGACATTAGAGCAGATATCGATGGTAATGCCTTTGCAATAATGAGAAAAAGATACACAGGAGATGTTGTCAAGCTGACCTTCTCATCTGGTTTAACACTTAAAGTGACTCCAGAACATCTACTCAGACGTACAACGCATGTAAAGAACAAATGGATCAAAGCTGGTGATGTGAATGCTGGAGACCTGATACGTGCGCCTGTAAGAGTTTTCAAACCTGCTGCCACTCTAGACTTGTCCGAAAATGATGCTTATGTTATCGGATGCATATATGGAGCTGGTCATACAACAGCACATAGTATCACATTAAGTCAGTCAAAAGTTAATTCTGATGTAATAGAAAACATACAGAAACACACTGACGTATTTGCGCTATGCAACAAAGGTAATAGAATACATGACATTGGGAAATATTCTCTAGTTTCTGGCATGTATCAGCTATACACCACAGACAAGGATCTACTAAAGAAAACAAGATTTCTTACCAAGAGTTACTCTATTGACAACGTACTGTTATTGTCAGATAAATCTCTCTGGGCATTTCTTGCAGGTGTATTTGATACGGATGGAGACTTTGATCATGTAAACGGTAAGATCGTCGCAGCTAGATTATGCCCCTCAACTATAGAGCACGAATTACACGTGATGCTGTATGCATTGCGCAGAGTAGGCATATTTGCAAAGATACGCAAAACACTAAAAGGATCTCCGTTAATCCAAATTACAGGATGTGACATATCTAGATTTTTTGAAGGAATTAAAAGTCACAGCATAAAAGCCCAGAAAGAAAAGACTCTTGAGATTCACCACAAAGAATCCATGACAAGAGGTATTGAGAAAGTCGTAAAGGTGGAAAGAATTCCATATGACGGTTATGTATATGATCTAAGTGTAGGTCATTACCACAATTATGAAGCGTCTCTGGTATACATTCATAATTGCATAGATGAATTCGACAAAATGAAACCAGAAGACAGAAGTGCACTGCACGAAGTCATGGAGCAGCAATCTGCAAGCATCGCAAAAGGAGGAATCGTGGCAACACTTAATGCAAGAACATCGATTCTGGCTGCAGCAAACCCCATGTACGGCAAGTATGATCCGTTCAAAAACATCACAGAAAATGTCGCACTACCTGTTCCATTATTGACAAGGTTTGATCTGATTTTCGTAGTACGTGACATTCCCTCAAAAGAAAAGGACAGAAACATTGCACAACACATCATAGGGCTGCACAAACGAGGCACAACAGACACCAGATCAATAATAGATGTTGACATTTTTACAAAATATCTGTCGTACTGTAAGAGAATAGACCCGGTGCTGACGCCAGAAGCAGAAGAAAAGATTCTGGACTACTATCTAAAGATGAGAAACGTCGAATCAGAAGAAATGATCACAGTCACGCCAAGGCAGCTTGGCGGCCTCATCAGACTGGCCACAGCACGGGCAAGGCTATTGATGAAGGACCAAGTTGACGGCGAGGATGCAGAGCGCGCTATATTTTTGATTCAAAGTATGCTTGAAGATGCTGGAGTCGACGTCAATACGGGCAAAGTGGATCTTGGTGTACTCCAGGGAAGGCCTCACAGCGAGGTATCAAAATTGCAGTTGTTCATGGACGTCCTCAAATCACTTGAAGGAGACAGCAAGACGCCGGTAGAAGAAAAACTCTTTGTAAAGGAGCTTGCCAAGACCAACAAATTTAATGAAGAAGAGGCAAGGAACTTTATCCGAAGGATGCTGCGTGAAGCATCAATTTATGAATCCAAGCCTGGCCACTATAACCGTGTATGAAAACAGACGAACTAACACTCGGCCATTCGGCAACACAGTATCTGAGTGAACAAGGACTCACAAAATTATACCCACCGCAACAAGAGGCAGTAAAGGCAGGACTACTTGAAGGAAAAAGCATCTTGGTTGCAGCACCGACTGCCAGTGGTAAAACTCTGATTGCAGTGCTTGCAATGATGAGTTTTTTATCCAAAAAAGAAGGAAAGATAGTGTACCTTACGCCACTTCGGGCTCTTGCATCAGAAAAGTTTGCGGAATTTAAAAAGCTGGAAAAAGTCGATTTTGGCAGGCCAGTCAACATCACAATTTCTACGGGGGATTTTGACTCGGTGGACAAGGAACTGGAAAACTCCGACGTCATAGTTCTTACTAATGAAAAAATGGATTCTTTGATTCGTCACGGCGCAGAGTGGATCGACAAAATAGGGCTAGTTGTGGCAGACGAAGTGCACCTTATTGGTGAGCCTGATAGAGGACCAACACTTGAAATAATTCTGACAAAGCTCAAGGAACTGCCAAGCAGGCCCCAAATACTCGCCCTTAGCGCAACCATGACTAACTCAGAGGAGCTATCCAGATGGCTTGGCTGTAAGCTTGTTCAAAGTGAGTGGAGGCCAGTGCCTCTTACTGAGGGAATCTTTGATGGAGGAACTATACTGTGGAACAATGGCAACTCTACAGAAATAGATTGTAGCATACGTGGCCCTGCAATAGATTTGTGCCTTGACACAGTAAAAAGTGGCGGCCAGTCGCTGGTTTTTGCCGAAACAAGGGCACGCTCTGTATCTCTTGCTACAAAGGGTGCTGATGCTGTGGCAAAGCTTCTCACAAGAGAAGAAAAAAAGGAACTAGAACAAGTATCGGCAAAAATACTTGATGACAACGAACACACAGAAATGGTAAAAACGCTTGCAAATCTGCTCAAAAAGGGAGTCGGCTTTCACCATGCGGGACTGAATCAAAATTGTCGAGAAACAGTTGAGACTGAATTTCGAAATGGGAAGATAAAGTTACTTGCATCCACGCCAACACTTGCCGCTGGAGTAAACCTGCCTGCGCGCAGAGTGGTCATATCAAGCATTGCAAGATTCGATGCAAAATCTGCAAGCAACAAACCAATTAGCGTACTTGAATACAAACAGCTTTGTGGCAGGGCGGGAAGGCCGCAGTATGACAAATTCGGTGAATCAATAATAGTGGGAAACTCAAACACAGCGGATCTCATAGAATACTACATAAATGGAACACCAGAACCAATCATCTCGCAGCTTGCAGACGACAAAGCTTTACGTGTGCATATTCTAAGCTACATAGTATCAAATCCGGGAATAAAAAACGACGATCTTTTAGAATTCTTCCAAAAAACACTGGCTGGCGCTCAGACAAGAAAAAATACACTCAAATTCTCAATCGATGTGGCCAAACGTTTTCTTCTCAATGAAAAACTCATAGTACAAAAAGCAGAAAGATTTGCGGCCACCGAATTTGGCAAAAAAGTAGCCATGCTGTACATTGATCCGCTCACGGCCATTTACTTCAAACGGGGCTTGGAGACTGTCTCGGAAAACAAAAAACACACACTAGGATTTTTACACCTCATTACCAGCTCAGAGGAGTTTTTCCCCAAGTTCTCACTTCGCAACAAAGACTATGAAATTGTGAGCACATTGATTGAGAATCATTCTTCAGAACTAATAGAACCAATCTCCGAATATGACTGCTCAAGGAGTCTGATCGCATTACATGAATGGCTAAACGAGTCATCCGAAGTGCATCTGTCAGACAATCTAGGAATAGAGTCAGGAGACATGCACAGGATGACGGAGCTGGCAGATTGGCTAGTGTACTGTCTTTACGAACTTGCAAAACTTGTAGAACGAGTCGATCTCTTAGAGGAGCTTGCCGTTCTGAGAAAAAGAATCCAATATGGCATCAAAGAAGAGCTAATCGAGCTTGTCCAGATCAAAGGAATAGGCCGAATTCGCGCCAGAAAGCTATTTGCAAACGGCGTGCGCAATCTGGAGGATCTCAACAAGATCCCAGTTGACAAACTTGCGCAAATAGACAAAATTGGCCCAACCATTGCAGATAATATTAAATCCCAACTGAAAAAAGTAAGGTAATTGCAAGAACATGTCATTGCGGCAGTAGTGTGCTCACTTGTCGCATTTTTTGCTGTATTTTGCATCCTGCCTCCACTGATTCAACGACTCACAAAACACAACTGGGTTGTCAAAGACGTCAACAGAGTCGGAGGTGCGATGATTCCAAGGCCTGGAGGGCCTGCAATACTGGCAGGAATAATTCTCGGTGAAGTCTCACTTTATTTCCTTTTTCCAGCTGAAACGCAGATCACAAAACAGCTCACTGCCATCATAGTGACTACCTCGCTTGCATTTGCAGTGGGATTCATAGATGACAGAAGGGTGATGGGTGGATGGTTCAAGCCGCTTGCGCTTGCTGGAGCAGCAGCACCGATAATCTTGCTTGGCGTGTATGAGCCAAACCTGTCTTTTCCACTTTTTGGGACGGTAAAGATTCCGGCACTATACCTTGGTGTAATAATCTTCATGATTCCGATCACAGGCAACACGATAAACTCAATTGATGTAATGAATGGGATTGCAAGCGGTTTTATGGTGATTGCATCATCTTCGCTTACAGTGGCGCTTTTCGTTTTGCAACACTACCAGACTGCTATTATGGCGCTGCCTTTGGTGTTTGCATCTGTTGCATTTTACAGATACCACAAATTCCCAAGTAAAATATTTCCTGGCGACTCTGGGGCACTGACACTTGGAGCAGCGTATGGGACAATCGCAATAATTGGTCATGTCGAGGTAGTCGCGGCAGTAGCATTACTGCCTGCAGTAATCAACTCATTTCTGTTTCTATCAAGCGTCAAAAAAATAGTCGAACACAGACAGATAAAGGGGCCTACTGTTCATACTGAGGATCACAAAATTATGGCAAGTAAAGACGCAGAAGCTCCTATAACTTTGGTGCGTCTTTTAGTAGCAAGCAAGCCGCTGAGCGAAAAAGAGATAGGTTTTGCAATATTTCGGCTTGCGGTCTTTTCAGGAATCCTGGCAGTAATTACGGCGTTTCTAACGGGGGTGCAACTATGGCCCAATCTGTGATCTATGTTTTCATAGGTGTGATGTGGGCACTCATACTTGCCGGAGGAGGCATACTGGTTGTGCTTGTGTCAAAAATAACAATACAGGGGTACGGCGATGATCTGGATTTTTTCATAGCATCGGTAATCAAAGCAGTGATTGCCGTAATTTTGGTGGTGTTGTGGGTAGTGCTTCTAACCAAGCTGAAAAACAAAATTTTTCAAAAACAGATCAAATCTTAGGATTTCCAGTCGGCCTGCTTTTTGTCGTATTCTTTTCGTGAGTATTTGGTTTTTGCAGGAACTCCTGCTACCACCGTGTTTGGAGGAACGTCTTTTGTGACTACTGCACCCATTGCAACTACGCTGTTTTGGCCCACAGTCACACCTGCCTTGATGACTGCCCTTGAGCCAATTACTGCGCCATCTTCGATGGTCACACCGACCATTTTCTGGCTTGGCGGGTAGGGGTCGTTGGTGAGTGCGGCAGCAGGCCCAATGAAAACGTTTTTGCCGATTCTTGAAAGGGGCGGTATGTATACGAGGCCTTCAATCATAGTGTTGTCTCCAATTACGACGTCATAATCAATATGCGCAAGTGAGCCTATCTTGACGTTGTTGCCGATTATGGTGTTGTCTCCAACATAGGCAAAGTGCCAGATCTTCACATTTTTTCCAAGCTTTGCCTTTTTTGAAATATAATTGATTACCAAACTATCACAGGTGCCATGGATTTGCATGTTTAATTATTTTTTGAGGAAGGGACTCTCTGTTTTTTTCAAGAAAGTCAATGTCTTGCTTTTTGTCCCTTAGCTCATCTGGCAGCATGATTGGAATCTCCTCGATTATGGGGTAAAACCTATTGCATTTGGAACAATACAGTGCGCCTTCCAACACAACTTCTTCTTTTGAGTGTATCTCAAAGATCTCAAGGGGAAACTGTTTATCAATCGGACACACAAGCATGTCCATCATTTTTTTGTTCATAGTTCTAAGTATATTGGGACTCCTTTTTGGCTGGATAAAAGAGCTGCTTCTGCTATCTTGGTTACATTAACTGCATCAGCAGGTAGAACGCGCGGGTTCTGCTTTAGCTGCAGCGAGTCAATGAAGCTTTTTATCTCAAGTGTGAGTGGTTCTTGTTTTTCATATCTTGGTATTTCGGCACCACCGTCTTTTTCGATTCTTATCTCCTGAGATATAAAATCTCCTGAGATTATTCCATCGGTGCAGACTGCATTAAAGTGTCTTACACGGGATGGGGTGATCCAGTTGGACGAGATTATGGCAACTTTGTTGTCTTTGAAGCCAAGCATTATTGTTGCAAAATCTTCATGGTCGTGTCTGATTCTTCCGGCTCGGGCAAACACAACTTGCGGTGTATCATCAAAAAGCCACATGGCAGTGTCGATATCGTGAACCGATGTATCGTAAATTATTCCCACATCTTTTATGTGGAGTGGCATACGGTTTTCTCTGTGGAATTCAAGCATGATGAGATCTCCGTATTTTTTTGATTTTACAAACTCTTTTACGGCTTCAACGGCCGGATTGAAACGCTCAATGTAACCACAGGTAAGCAGAACACCATTTTTTTTGGCAAGCTTTACAAGAGCTTCTCCCTCCTCGGATCTGTATGTCATGGGCTTTTCAATAAAGACGCTCTTTTTTTGCTCAATTACTTTGGTGGCAACCTCAAAATGCGTCGAAGTCGGCGTGCATATGAAGACTGCATCGATCTCTTTGTCTTTGAGCATTGCATCTATTGACTGGTAGTGACCAACTCCATACTTTTGGGATACCTCCTTTGCTTTATTTTGGTCGACATCACACACTGCTCTAAGAACTCCAAGCTGTGAGAGCACTCTGGCGTGGTTTTTGCCCCAGCCACCTACTCCTATTTGTCCTATCAAGCTAATACACCGGTGTCAACCAGCCAGAGTATTTGTCGTTTCTTGCCATGACTAGGTCCATGTACGACGACATCAGTTCCTGCGTGATCCTTCCGGGCTTGCCTGAGCCGATTTTTTTGCCGTCGATGCTGGTGACGGGGGTAATCTCGGCTGCTGTTCCTGTAAGAAACACTTCATCTGCCAAGTAAATTTCGCTGCGAGTAATTGTTTTTTCTTTGGTTGTGTAACCTAAATCCTCTGCAAGCTTCATTGCAGTGTCCCTTGTAATTCCTTCCAGTGCAGATGACTCTAGTGGAGGAGTGAATATGGTGTTGTTCCTGACCATGAAGATGTTTTCACCTGGAGCTTCGCTCACATTTGAGTTCAGATCCAACAGTATTGCTTCGTCATAGCCGTTGCGTTTGCATTCCTGCGTGGCCAAAATTGAGTTTAGGTAGTTTCCGCCCATCTTTGCAAGTGGTGGCGTCGTCAAATCACTAAACTTTCTCCATGAGGAGATTCCGGCGGAGATGCCGTCCTTGTTGAAGAGATCACCGAATGGAAACATAAACGCAGCTACGTGCGTTGGAGCGTTTTCAGTCACATGCAAATTAATGCCGTATTGGCCGACAAAATAAAACGGGCGAATGTAACATGATCTCCGCATGTTGTTTTTTTTGCATAATTCGATGATTGCGTCTTTTATTTGCTGGTCGGAGAATTTAAGAGATATGGAATAGAACTGTCCTGACTGTCTGAATCTTTTGATGTGGTCGTCGAGGCGAAAGATGTTCAGATTCTTTGAATTCCAATATGCTCGTATTCCCTCAAAAATTGAAGTGCCGTAGTGTATGGCATGAGTTGTAATTGGAATTTTGGCCTTGTCATGCGTTGTAAATTTACCGTCAAACCAAACAAATTTTGAAACATTGAGCTTCATAAAATTTCTGGGGATGTGGTATTAATCTATCTTGTTCTTGAGGCCCGATTTTGGAAACTTCATTCCGGCAATCCGCGTTGTCATGTCTGGTGCGTTGGCGTATTTTTGCACCACGTCCCAATTCTCCTCTATTATCTTTACCACCTGTTTTGGAACGTCGTTTTGCCAGTCTGTCTTTTTGCCTTTTGCTTCTTCGTACAGCTTGTTTTTTACCGATGAGGCGGAAACCTCCTTGCGGAGTCCGATTCTGGGCTTGAGTCTGTATGCTTTGAGCATGAGGCCTTCTGCCTTGTCTCCGGTGTATGTGTAAAAGTCTTCATCGACACCATGGAGGATCTGGTTTCGCAGCTTCCATGAATAGGGTGACAGGATGGGAGGAAAATACCTCAAAAAAGGAGCATGGAATGTATAGTTTGAGGAGACTTCAATCGAGTCACCAAAAACTGCATGGAGCATCTTTTTTCTTACCTCGAAGCTAAATGGGAAACTGCGGCTGTTCACCTCTGTTCCGTTGTCAAGAAAAACTACTGGCATCACCTTTACTTTTGCGTCTTTTTTTAATTCATTTATGATTTCGACGTGCGCGTTTGTAAGGGGATTTAGGTGTGCCAGATAAATTGCAACTGTCAAACATATACACTAAATTCCAGTCCTATTTCAACGCTTGAAAATCTGGGGACGATGGTACTTAGACTCATCTGGGTTCAAGTCAGGCCCGAAAATCATGTTTTTCGATGCCATTCTTTTGTTCTATAAGTGTAAGTCGCTTATATTGTTTTATTAATTTGAGATTTAACTTTTGATCAAATGTTTGCAGGTAATTCATTGGCTTTCCATTTTTTGTTTCGAGATATGTGTTAAGGGTGACTTTTAGTGAATCATTATGTACCACACCATTGAAATCATTTTTACAACTAATGTCAAGCACCTTCTATTATCCTATTCAAATTTGAGTTGTCATGTCGCTCGATCTCCTTTAGGGATCTGTTTTGCACTACCAAATTTTAAGCGGAATATCATACTAGAATTAAAAGGAGAAAAAATCATCTAGTCATAAAATTCTGGAATCTTTGATTGACCAAGATCGATGAAAAATATCTTATCTTCGTAAACAACAGTCCCATTTTCCATAACGTCAACCGGTTTTACTTTGACCCTTATGTGTATGGTGTCACCTACCTTCCATGGTATTTCCCCCACAGTACTTCCTCCCCATTTCTCCGGATGTTCTGATAATTCAGGATGAGCTGGTTCATAGCTGCCAAACCCATCTCGCTTTATACAAGTAAAACCTCCACAGATATTATATGAAATAAGCTGAACTGGTTCATTTGAGATGTATTTGAACATAAATGAATTAACCGGCCCACATGGGTGTATTGGGCACGAAATCTTTAGATCTTTGACATATGCAAGTGTAGCTTCAATTCCAAATGGATTTTCTGTGGTACTGGCTGCAAAATCATAAGAGTTTGTAAAATTCCAAAGTAATCCAGAAGATATTACAATTACTACGATAATAACTGTCAGTTTTATTTTTCTCATTATTTGTATCTGGACAAATATTTCATTAAAATGATTTGGAAGAATGCATAGAACACTTTAAAGAGTATTTTTTTGAAAAAATACCTTGATAATGAAAATGCTACTCTTTACTGCGTTGGTTACGATTTCTATAATAATGACCTCATTGGGCCAAACAGCATACTCTCAATATAGTGAAACCTGCGAATATCCAAAACAGCAGAAAGCATTTCATCCAATCGAATTAGAATATAAAATAGATGGTGGATCCATTTTACAAATATGCGCAGTCGAAAAAAATCCCGAAGTTGTAGCAGTGGTCGATGCACATGATGACGGACTGCTCACCATTCACATCCCAAAAAAACTAGTCTATTCTCTAGGCATGAATTGCGAACAAGGCCCACCACTGATCCTTGAAAATGGCAAAGAAATTGCCCCAATTAAGACGTCAACTAGTGCATCTGAAAATATCTTCACGGTTGGATTTACAAAAGGAAAACACAACATAGCGTTCATTGGAACCATGGTTATACCCGGCGTCACTCCCGATCAATATTGTGGAATTGTCATGGGTCTTGATTCTTTATACATGCCTCCAAAATTTCAAATTGAACGAGGTGTAAAGGCAGAACAGGTACGGTGTAATGAAGGGCTAGTAATTGCAATCAAGGCAAGCAATGAAAACCCTGTGTGCGTCACATACAATACTGGAGTAAAACTAATCGAGCGTGACTGGAGCGTTTGCTCAGAGCAGATCAATTATGGCAGGGACAACCCATGCGGGCCTCATTCTTCTACTGGAGTGTCACTTGAACCAATCAAAGAAACTTTCTTGTCAAAAACCGTAGATGAGTGGAAAAACATGTCAGAAGCACAACTAGATCCATACTACCAAAAATACAAAGACGACTTTTTCATTGAGCTTGGGCGATTCCTGATTAAAGATGAGATGAGAAAAGAATTGCAAAAACTTGGGATTGAAAATATTCATGAGGATTTCAAAGTGTTTTCTGGAACTATGCTAACTTCACTTCCACCACACATCAGTTATCATGCGGTTGTAAATGCAACTGATGGAAAGACCTACCTCCTTGGGGGCGGTGTTTTTGCCAATAAAATAGGAGCTGCTAGAATTGACCAACTGCCACTTTATAGCGAGGTGCTCAATCCGCCAAAAATTGGTTCTGGAAGAACGCCTCCGGCTTGGGGGTTGTTATCCATGGAACCAAGAGTCGCAATCTCACAACAAAAAGATACCGCACCTCTTGCCGAACCATACTCATTGATTTTGGATCTTGAGAAAAACAACAGGGTTGCTTTTTACAACAATCTTACCATCCCAATACGGATACAAGAACAAGGCAGTGGTTTTATCAAAGACGAGGATAAACTAGCTTGGAAAAGCAGTATCATACTGCCAAAACAATCTGGATTTGTCCAGTTTAATGCTACTGGCAATTATGAATGGGACGCAAGATCTCCACCAAGCGATTCTGGACAATGGTGGGAAAATCAGGGAGGTGGTCAGATTGCTGTATTCTCAAATGAAACCCAAAACCTTCCCTTCGAAGAGAAGATTTCCATTGCGCGAGTCTTTCTTGATAATGCTCGCCAAGACATTCCTTGGAGTGGAATGGGATCAACCGATAAGGGAGTTTACATTATGCTAAACGATGCGATTTTCTATATGATTCCGGACGCTGAAAAGTATTATGAGGCACGGGCCAAACAATGGATTCCATTTGACGTTCCAATAATAATCGAGGTTCCTAAAACCCTTGAGACTCCAAAGGTTTTGGAAACAACGGATTAAAGAAATGAAAACTAGACTTTTTACTCTATGCAAAGAATAGAATCCTTTAAGAATTTGATACTAAACAGCAAGTACAAATGCTAAAATATTTTGCATTAATGATTTGTTTGATCGGAATTTCCTTTATCACAGACAAGTCAGCCTCGGCCTGTGAATGTAAAGATCTATCTGAGATTACGCCGTACTTGCTAGATTCTGATTCTATCTTTTTAGGCAAGGTCACAAACATTGAAAGAATCAATGACGACCCTACATCATATTTTGTAAAATTTGACGTTGATAAGATGTGGAAGGGCTTAGACGCAAGAGGCATTACAATCAAAGCATCCCTAAATTCTGGAGCATGTGGTTATCCATTTGAGCTAAATCAGACGCTAGTGATTCATGCATCTAGAGAGGGTCAAATCCTAACAGAAAAAGGCTGCGGCACTTTAGCTGCTTATTATGTTGCAGATTACATCAAATACCTTGATGACCATGTAGGCTCGCATGAAATAACACGTGTAGATCCACAGGCACTTTGGGATATACACGAAGTTATCTTGGATGGCACCATACTAGACTATAATAACAATACGTGGCGATACGACATCAAAGTCAACCAAGTATTCAAGGGGCCTACTAATTTTGATCTTATTTCTGCTGAGGGTTTTGATGTTTGGAGATATTTCAAAAAAGGTGACAGAGCGTTGTTCTACCTTTACGACATCAGTACGGTTTCTTCTAATTACAAGTACAAAATCACTGATTATTCGGTTAAAACAAACACCAATTGTGACGCACGTTCCTTAATCCAAATCAGCCCTGTATTGCCAAACGACAATGCCTTTGTAAGAGGATCTCATATGATTCCATGGGATTACAAAGACCAGTGCGTTCCAGACTATTTCTCTTATGATCCTGACTTTTGGACATTTAGAGAGTACAAGCCGCCGCTAAGACAATACCAAGATCATGGCCTCCCAATAAATATGCAAAAATGCACAGAAGGGCTTTCCGGAGTAATACTGCTGTCTCATACAGATTGGCTTTCCTGTGTAAAGCCGTCAAGTGTCGACAAACTGTTGGAAAGAAATGTCTTGAAACTTGAAACTGAGGTCTTGCATCAAAAATGAAATATGTGGTTTTGAATAACATACGAAAAGGTTGTGAGTTTGGAGTAACAGGAGAGAAACCAATGTTGATATT
>JBDUUJ010000048.1:0-2782 GCA_039938575.1 Nitrososphaera sp.
GAAAAACAGTGTGAGAAGATCTGTTTTCTTTTTTTGTCTGAGTCTGTTTGGACCATATTTTATTAGATTTACTTCTGCAGCTTTGTTTGTCAGACCATTTTCTGATGTCTGAAATCTTGCAAAAAGATCTTTAACAGAATGTAACTCACCGACTTCTGATTCTCTATTGTTTCTCAAAACAGGTTGTTCTGAATAAAGAAATTATTTAAACGCGCAGACTATTCTCAGGTACAGTAATTGGGATATCTACAAATCCAATGTATGAAATTAATTCGTGTTAGAAGATCTAATTATCTTGTTAGATCTTGGGTTTTTTGAACTGGGCCAAAAGAATCTCATTAGTGAATGAGAGGTAGCGTCTTTCTAATTTTTGGTTTAACTGACTTTTTTATTACAACCGGTTGTTGCTGCGTGATGCAATGTAGTGCCCCCATACCGTATATGAGATCAGAGCAGTCAATTCCGATTATTTTTCTACTTGGGAATGCTTTTTGAATTATCTTTTGTGCAATGCGGTCGTTTTTGTGTCTATAGGTGGGTACCAAGACTACATTGTTTGCAACATAGAAATTCAAGTAACTTGCCGGCAATCTGGTTTTTTTTCCACGCACCGATGTGCGAATAGCTGGAGGCATGGGTACTTTTACTACCTTGAACCTGTTGCCGTCCTGATCGGACGAGTTCAGCAAAATTTCGTGATTTTCCTTGAGAATTGCATGGTTCTCATCGTTTTCGTCTTCCTCATAAGCGCATAGGATGGTCTTTGAGTTTACAAATCGTGCCAGATTGTCAATATGGCCATCTGTGTCGTCTCCTGCAACGCCGCCTTTGAGCCAGATGATCTTTGTTGCTCCCAAATAGTTCACAAGATATCTTTCAACGTCTTCTTTTGAGAGATATGGGTTTCTATTCTTATTGAGGAGACATTGCTCCGTAGTCAGTATGGTGCCATTACCATTGACATCTACTGCTCCACCCTCCATAATTATGCCAGGCCTAAAGTTACCAAGCTGCAAGCTGTTGTTTATGATGGAAGGAACTTGGGCGTCTCTTTTGAGATCTTCGTATTTCCCACCCCAAGCGTTGAATAGCCAATGTACAAATGCAAGCTCGCCCGTATCCTTGTTTACTACGAAGATCGGCCCATAATCTCGGAACCATACATCAGCATAGTTCCAGATGTAAAAACTGATCCTTTTCAGATCTATTTTGTTTTGTTCTAGGATCTTGGCTACTCTGGATCTGGCCGCAGTGTCCTTTACAAAGAGATTCACATCTTCGTTTTTGTGCAACGCGGAAATTATCTTGACATAGGCGTCCTCTACTTTTCTCACTCTGTTTGGAAACGTAACGGGATCATATGGCCATGCAAGCCATGTAGCCTGATGTCTTTCCCATTCTGCCGGCATCGAGTATCCAAGCCTTTTTGGAGTCTCCCTTAACACCGGTGAGGTGAGCAGGCTGTAACTTGTTGGCAGTCTGTTTCTGAGAAATCCCCAACCGTCTTGAATTCTTTTGTTTTGCGACAGATCTAATTCTGCAACTACAACTTCTTCGTCACTTCCAGCCCTTTTGATGAGCCTACCAAATGCATCACAGACAAATGAGCCTCCCCAAAACTTGACCTTGTCCTCGGTTCCGACCCGGTTTACTGCAGCAATATGTATGCCGTTTGCAATTGCATGGGATCGCTGTATGTTTTCCCATGCATAATGCCAGTCATCATCGGATAACGGGTCACCATCTAGGTGACCTATTGCGGATGGATAAAAGATAAGATCGGCGCCTTGAAGAGTCAACGTTCTTGCAGCTTCAGGAAACCACTGATCATAGCATATTAACACACCAAAGTTTACATCTTGAGTTTTGAAGACTTGGTATCCTGAATCCCCAATGTCAAAATAGTTTTTTTCATAAAAGAATGGATCATGTGGTATGTGCATCTTGCGGTACTTGCCCATGATGTTTCCATCTGTGCCGATCACAACTGCAGTGTTGTAGTATTTACCAGAATCTACCTCGAAAATAGGCGCAATTATAATTATTTTCAACTCTCCTGCGAGTTTGCAAAGAGCCTTAGTGGTTTCACCTGGAACTGTTTCAGCAAGCTGTGTAGCGTCTTTTTTTTCCTCGATTGGGAAATACTTGGTTCGATATAACTCCTGTAGACAAATTATCTTTGCGCCTTTACTTGCAGCCTCTCTTATCTTTTCTACGGTTCTTTTCATATTGGACTCAATGTCATCTGAAAGCTTTGTCTGAACAAGCCCTATGGTAATTGTTTTTTTGTCTACCATCACTGCCAACTTGATTTGGGTTTCTTATTTAACTTTAGTTTATTGAATTATGAGAGGGTGTGTTTTTGCGAATTTTTGAATTTTAAAAAAATTCAGTTTATTGTGCCTATGTGGCGCCATTGTTTTTACCACGAAAAGATTCATCTCTTTTGTCATCATCGGTTCTGTGGTTCTGTTGATGGGTGCTGACCAATGATGTTTACCATCGGGTGCTACCCAACAGCCAACCTGCTTCCATCGACTCTGAGGATTAGCGGTTCAAATAAACCCACGTTCCCCCTCATCGCTTCACTTGGAAGCCCTCGAGGATGGCAAAACCTACTCCACCCCTTGTAGGCTATATTCATGGATGCGACAACGTCACGGTCCATCAATTTCCCACAATTACTGCACCATAATTTACGGTGGTATAGTCTGTCCTCTTGGAGTTGCCCTCCGCATCCTGGACAGAGCTGGCTGGTGCGTTTAGGATCAACAAACCATAC
>JBDUUJ010000049.1:0-4355 GCA_039938575.1 Nitrososphaera sp.
ATTGTGGAGCAATTGTTCTCAAGGCCGATTCTGATACAATGGTTTACCATGTCTTTAAAGGTCTCCATCATTTGTAGTTGTTCTATATTTGGCGTGAATGGTTGTTTGATGGATTTGAGTGGCAAATTGTGTTGTATGTATTGAGTGTAATTATTTAACATTTTATCACTCGAATATGACGCAGAACTTATTTTTCTAGCAATTCGTTGATTATCTTATCTTCTTCTGATATATCATCATCTTTTTTGTTCTTTTTCTTTTTGTTGATTGTTATTACAGCACCTATTCCAGCAGCTCCACCGGCTGCCATCAGTACCAGTGTAAAGTCTTGTTGATAGATCGGTCTTGTTTCCACATCAGAGTCAGCCTCAAAGGTCACAGTGGCTTCTTTATATGGTAGATTTTCCCAGCCCACGAGTTTCTTTTTAATTATGTACATATCGTCGATTACGGCTGGTGCACTAATTGTTACGTTTGCTCCTTCTTGGTATATGCCTGAGCCTTGTCCATCTACTACGTTAATGGTATATGTAAAGACTGATTTTTGTTGGACAGCTTGTTCTACTTGCTGTATTTGTGGCTGTGGTGTAGAACCAGCTATTGTGATGGTAGATTCCACGGGTACCGTATTTTTGTCATAAAATATGATGCCGTGAGTTCCTGACTCGTTAAAGTAGAAAAGATCCCCGACTCTACCCATCTTTACACCTGATGAAATCTTCAGATCTGCCATACGCATCAGATTGCCGTCAAGGTCGGTAATATGATTCACTATTGGGAATGGCTCACCTGGGTAGACAGTAGGCGGGTGCATAGAGTCGATCTTGTTTCTGTTTGGGTTGTAAACATCAAGTGTCTCTGTGGCAGTAAAGGCGTTTGATGCTACGTGGATGATTGGGTCTTCTTCAAGAAGGTTGGTTACCTGGCCTCTTACTGTGATTATCGAAGTATTGTCGTTTACTACATCATACTCAAAGGCAGGTCTCGACGTTATGCTGATCAGATTTCCATCCGTCATGTCTGGATTTGTTATTATTTTGTCCTGTGAAGAACTGATAAGAAATAGGTCTTGGTTTGCACCAAAGATCACCGGTAGTGTGACTATCCTTATTTGTGGGTCTCTTACATATTTTGTTTTCATCTCAATTTGTATCTCTTTGCCTTCTGCTTCGTTTCTTTGGCCAAATATCTTGGCATTGCCAATATCTTTTACTGTAGCAATCAAAATTCCATAATTTTCATCTGCCTTGATTGTTCCACTTTGTGCGTTAAGAGAAAGTTTGTTGTCTACAAAGACATGAAAGCTTTCATCGTCTTGTTCAAGCACTGGTCCTTCATCAGATCGGCTGGATACAATGATCTCTACTTTGTCATATGCTGGATTTGGTAAAGCAAACACCTCTGTTTGTGTAGCTTTTTTAGAGTTTGTCTTTTTTGTATCTAAGATGAGTGTGTCTGTGACTCGGACGATCTCTTCGTCCTTTGGTGGGTTGATGCTTTCTGCAAGTCCGTTTATGTTGATACTGTCTACCTCATCAAAGCTGGAATAAACCGTTGCTTTTCCGTAGTATGTACCTTTTTGTAAGATAAATTCTTTTGTAGAATCACGTTGTAGTTGCACATCGGAACGTGTGATTACTTTTTTGGCATCAGGGTCTGTAGCTTGTCTGTCCGTAGTAGAACTTGAAAGTACTATGGCGCCTTTGATTACTGCGTCAAATGAGAGGTTGGTACTTTTATCTATAGTTAGGGTTATTTTGACATCATGTGTTGGAATGTAAGGTTTACCATCTCTTTCAAGCCAATAGTATATCTCTGCACTTGAGCTTGTCGGTATTGGAGATGGTGCTGCTTCTATGTGCAACTCAATTTTGCTTGGATCCGAAACTGAGATATCTGTGTCGTCTGGCTCCAGATTTGCGGCGCTTGCGGACAAAGATCCTTGACCATTTGTCACAAAGCTGAATTTAGCATAGTGACTGCCAGGGTTTATTGTGATTGAGTTTTTCGCAAGTTTGATGTCGCCGTTGCTTGTGAGTGTCAGCGTTATTGGCTCTTTTGCAACTACCGGGTTGTCAAAATCGTTTAGTAGAAATACGTAACCTGTGTGGATTGCATTGTTTCCGGAAAGAACATCTACTATGGATGAGGGCGTAATTAAATCCAATTTTGTAGGTGTTTCGGCAGATTCTACTACTTGGAGGTCTTGTTTTAGCAGCGTGTCCTTGTGTATGCCATAAATTTGAGCATCACCTGTTCCTTTTGTCTGCAGAGTTATTATTCCGTGATGTTTGGATTTTGGAATTACTACATTTTCTGTTAGGATTTGAATTACTTCATCATTATCGGTTATTACATCAAATGCTACATCGAAATCCAGTTCTTGATTAATTACGATTATTCCGTGGTATTGCTGGTTTAGTAAGAGTTTTTCTGGCATCCAGATTGTGGCTTTAAGTGGTTCACCATAGACACTAACTTGTGCAAACAAAGATGCAACGATTATTGTAATGATTAGTTTGTTTGTCAACTCTAAGCTATCATTCCTTTTACTTAAAAGAGAAATCTCCAATCAGTGAATCGAGGTTTAGTGAAGTTGATGTAAACGAGTCAAGATAAAGTATCGACATTATAGCGATTGCACCTATTGCAAGAACGCGCCACGTGTTGTAGAACGTAAAGTCGATTGCCTTTGTGATTACGAATGCGCCAAGGATGCTGCTTGTCAGTATCATTGTTTTTATCATGGAGATAAATTCTGGCGTAATCGTTATGAGCTTGACAAAGTTGGAGCTTAGTCCTAGGTTGCCCTGAGGGGGTGGTTTTATGATGTTTATTGTTCCAGAATCCATCGAACCCACTATATTTTGGATCATGCCTGCAGTGAAGACCATTATGACAGGAGATGCGAATATTATGAGTCCAAGAGCAGAAATAGTTGATTTACCTTCTTTGACTACGTTTTTTGCGTTTGTGATGAACTTTGTGATAGTTTCAAGCGTTTTTGGTGTTCCACCACCGAATTCTGCAATGTAACCAAGTAGGTAAAACGAAATCTTGGTAAAGTAGGAGCGAAACTCTGTTGCTTTAACACTTGAGGTGGGCAAGATACCGGTGTCAAGGAGGAGGCCTACTTCAGCTAATTTTTTGGCAAATGTAGAGTTGTAGCTGTTTTCTTTTGATAAATGGATTATTGCCAAGAGAATATCGTAACCGATTTTTTTGTACTCTGTGATGTCTCTTAGGAATTCTGGGAGGTCATGTTCAAGTTTTGCAACCTCTCTTACATATCGACCTGAAATTATTGCACTGATTGCGGAGGGGATCAGAAATCCAACTGCCAATGCGAGCCAGATTTCTTTGAGAAGCACATAGCTTGCAAGGCCACCAACTATACCAGTACCGAATAGGAAGACCAGAGTTTTTTGTTCAAGGCCAACAGAGTTAAAGCTTGCTGGTTGTATAGACGAGATTATCACGCCCATTATGATGGCAAGAAGTGGAATGCCGATGGTTGCAAACAGAGTTACTTGTTCAAGTGAGCTTCCAGGAAGAACGAATGAAACCACCATTATCATTATTGGCAAAATTATCAGAAGTGTGACTAGCGCCTCGACTACCGAGGAGACATTGTTTGTGTAGACTTGGTAACGCTGTCTGAGATTCGTAAAGAATTCGTCTGCTCTGTTCTCTAGATACAGTGCCAAATCTCCACCGCTACGCCAAATGCTGGTGTACCCCAAGACTAGGTTTTTTAGAAGAGTACTTTTGTGGTTTCTTCCAAGCTCTTCTAGTGCTTCCATTTGGGAGAGGCCAAAGTACTCTACGTTTCTCTTGAGAAGTTGCGCCTCATTGTTCATTGCTGTAAAGAGTTTTGTCTCTCTGAAGAGTTGAAAGCTGTCATAGAGTCCAATCCCTACACTCTGCAATACAGAGGCGAAGATGACAAAAGAGGGAAGTTCTTCTTCAACATTTTTTTTTCTTGATTGGCTTAGCTGAGATTGTTGGATTTTTGGATATGCGAATATGATGATCCAGATTAGATTTATTGCGATGAAAATGGGTGAAATGTACATAAAGGCGTAGATGCTAAATGGGAAGATTATTGCAGCGCAGACAAGCATGTATTTTCTAATATTATTTAACAGTTTGATTGTGTCAAGTGGTTTGCCTGCAAGAAGCACATCGTTGTTGATGTCTTCAATTATCGTCTTCCATGTATTGTGAAACGTGATCTGGGAGACTAGCTTCTGTAGTGTGTCAGATCTTTTCTTCATTCAAAATGTAGAGTCTTGAATTTCGTTATAAGCAAAAATTTGTATTAAATGTGCCAAGAAGAGAAAATGACTCCACAA
>JBDUUJ010000050.1:0-23935 GCA_039938575.1 Nitrososphaera sp.
ACAAGGTTAGAGGTTTTTGAAAAAAATTACCTACCGTGGGAACCACGGGAAGTTACGCCTGCAGAGATCGCAATGCGGTCAAGGAAGCAGGAAGAGGCTACCTATTGTCCGGTAGTAGTTCACAATACAGCGACGGTCAGAATCTGAATTGAGTAGACACAGATACTGGAAGCTCACAGCAGATGAGATTTCAAAGGCATCATACGACACAAACAAGGTTCTAAACTGGGAAATAAAAGGAGTCAAAGAACCAGAGGACCAGGCAATATTCATCGGCGTATTTTTGTATAGACATGGAACTCCGATGGACTACACGCCAGTCAAAGGGATTACGTTTTACCACAACAATGTAGAAAAATCCGAAGTGGATGAGGTAAGCAAATTCCTCAAAGGTAGATTTGGAGGAGAGCAGAAAGAAAAAGGAAACAGAGTATTTTTTGAGGGCTCAAAGGAGATCTATTCCGGTGAAGAAATCGGCAGGCTCGCAAAAGAAATGGAGTCAAAATTCAAGCTAAAAACAACCATATCAATTGAGTTTCAGGACATCACCGAAGAAGAGCGGAAAAAATCAGGTCTTGCAGATGCCAAACTTCTTCCTATTCCAGGCAAGCACTAATCGTATTTTCTGATTCTGTTGGATTGACGTAGGATCATAATTCCACTTCGACCAACTTGCTTCCATCGACTCGATTAGCAGATTTTTGTCAAAAACCACATTCCTCTTCACTGCTTCAATTGGAAGCCATCGAGGATTGCAAAACCTACTCCACTCATTGTATGCCATATTTGTTGATGCTACATCTCGTCCATCAACCTACTTCAAGCCGACAAACCTATTTTCGCAACCTAAATAGAGATTAACGACGTAGGTATATCAGAAATGTCTGAGCTTGAGGGAATTTATGCGCATCTGGCAGAGTTGCGTAGCAGGCTAGTCAGAATCATAATTTGTGTAGGCATCATAATTACCCTTGTCTTGACTTTTCGCGCCGAGCACTTGCTAGTTGAAGGCATTATGTTATACTATCCTGTGCCAGATCCGCTACACAATTTTGCGGCACAAATAACAGACTACATGAAAGAAACACTAGTGCCTTCCCAAGTACAACTCATCCAGACTGCACCTGGTCAGGCGTTTTATGCCCAAGTCTATGTTGCTGCGCTTATTGGAATTGTGGCGTCCATGCCGATTATAGTGCGTGAACTTACAGCCTTCATCAGGCCTGCCCTAAAAGACACCGAGGTGCATGCAGTTCGCTCAATTGCCGTTCCTGCTTTGGGATTGTTTGTAGCAGGAGCGGTGTTTTCTTATGTTGTTGCCATCCCGTTCATACTTGACTTTTTGTACCAGTATGGTGAGTCTGCAGGCCTTGTGACATTTCTTAACGTAGTTGATTTTGTTACATTTGTACTGCAGTTTCTGCTTGCGTTCGGAGTAGCATTCCAGCTCCCACTAATCATGTATGCTGCAACAGTCTCAGGTTTGACTGATGTTAAGTTTTGGCGTAACAACATAAGGTACGCCATAGTTGTCTTGGTCATAATTGGCGCAGCCGTGACGCCGGATGGCAGCGGTGTCACAATGTGGTTTATCTCAGGCCCGATGATTGCATTGTACTTGGCAGGCATGATAGTTCTTGAGAGACGCGAACGCAAAGTTAGAACACTTAAATCCTAAGTTGGGCTAAAGAACAACAATGCTTGGAAATATTGCCAGCTTCATTGCAGGACAGGAATGGATCTTCATTATCGTCATAGCAGGCATACTGATTTTCGGTGCAAAAAAGATCCCAGAGCTTGCAAGGACGCTAGGCAGGTCAAGAATGGAATACGAAAAAGGCAAACTTGAGGCAGAACGTGAATTTAAAGACCTCAAAGAGAAGAAAGATTAGCGGTTTTCAGCAATTTTTGCAAACTCGTCAATTATTTTGCCAAAATCCGAAGCTATCTTTTTCTTTGCAAAAATAGCACCGAGCGCTTTTGCTCCACGTAGCTTGATGTCTGCGTCAACTACAAGCTTTGTTCCTTGGTCAGCTTTTTCATATTTTTCTATTATGTGGCTTCCTTTGGCATCTCCGCCGAGAACAAATATTTCGTGAGTCTCGGGATATTTTGTTACATGTTTTGTAGTCATTATCAATTCACGCTCTCCAAGTTTGAGGTGTTCTTCTACGACGGCCACATTTTCTCTAACTGAACGGACACGGATGGATGTAAAGTATTGCGGTAAGATGTTTTCAAAGTTCTCATAGTTTGCAACTATGTCAAAGACAGTCTGTCGCTCTGCTTTGATTAATTTTTCTAGATGTATTTTTGGCAATTGGTCAAGTTCCCCAGCGTTTGTATAGATCGTGCTCGATGTCGAACTGGTCTAGGCATTTGCCTACTGTGTGGTCGATAATTTGCTCAATTGATTTTGGTTTTGTGTAAAATCCCGGAACCGGAGGCAATATGACGACTCCAAGTCTTGCAAGCTTGAGCATGTTTTCCAGATTTATTGCAGTCAATGGTGTCTCGCGTGGGACAAGAACCAATTTTCTTGATTCTTTGAGTGTGACGCCTGCCGATCGTGCTACTAAGGTTTCGTCATACCCGTTTGCAATACTGGAAAGAGTCTTCATTGAACATGGAATGACGATCATGCCGTCGGTCTTATAGGTGCCACTCGATATTGATGCTGCTAGATTAGAGTCATCAGAGTATGTAGTTGCCAATTTTTTTACATCATCTATTGTGTAGTGAGTCTCCATTGCAAGACATTTTTTTGCCCATTCGGTGATTACAAGATGAGTCTCCACATTGTGTTCTCTTAGGACCTCCAATGTCCTTACACCGTAAATGACTCCCGTACTACCAGTCATTCCGATTACCAGTCGCATGGACTGTAATGAACGCGGTGATTATTTCAGTGTACGGTAATGTTTTGGCATAGTTGAAACGAGTTTGATTATATAGCCTTGAGTTACAGTCAAGTCATACTATGATTAAGCGTTCTGAAATTCAAAAGATAATTCAAAACTATTCTGATTTTAGAATCGGCGTCCTTGGAAGCCATTCTGCATTGGAGATAATGGACGGCGCAAAAGATGAAGGGATTCAAACCGTTGTCATTTGTCAGAAAGGAAGAGATGCGCCATACAGGCGTTTTAAAAGAATTGCAGATGAGATCATCGTAGTCGACAACTTCAAGGACATGGCGTCTGCAAAAATGCAAAAAATGTTCATAGAAACCAACACAATCATTGTGCCACATCGAGCGCTCACCGCCTATCTAGGATACCACACCATTGAAAACAAGTTCAAAGTGCCGATATTTGGCAACAGATCATTATTTCAAGCAGAAGAGCGAAGCTTTTCAAAAAATCAGTACCACCTGCTTGAAAAATCTCGCATCAGGCATCCAAAACTTTTCAAAGACCCACGCAAAATAGACAGACCGGTAATAATTAAAGTTCAAGAAAAATCACGCAAGCTTGAACGTGCCTTCTTTACTGCATCATCATATGATGATTACGTGAAAAAATCCCAGTACCGACTCAAAAAAGGAATCATTAGTGCAGTAGATCTAAGAAAGGCAAGCATCGAGGAGTTGGTAATTGGCACGTACATGAATTTTAACTATTTTTACACGCCAGTTTCAGAACAGGTAGATTTCATTGGAATTGAAAGACGACTCCAAACAAACCTGCACGACTATAATGCAATTCCTGCAAAGCAGCAGTTAGACATAGACATCGACATACAAAACATCGAAGTTGGACACACTCCAGCAAGCATTAGGGAGTCATTGCTCGAAAAGGTAATTGATATAGGAGATCGTTTTGTTGCAGGCGTCAAAAAAATCTACCCACCAGGCATCATAGGCCCATTCTCTTTGCAAAGCGTCATTACAAAAGATCTGGAGTTGATTGTGTACGACGTCTCGCTTCGTGTTCCAGGAAACCCAATTGTTGCGACCACCTCACCATACACAAAATACCAGTATGGTCAAACCTTTGGAGTTGGCAGGAGAATTGCAATGGAGCTTAAGCGAGCCCACCAAGACAGCAACCTTGCCAAGATCCTGACTTAGGCTTCCACTCGCTCTTTTAGAAGTGTCTTTCTGACCAAAATTGGTATGTTGTAGAACGCTGCAAGAGCTACCGCATCAGATGCTCTATAGTTGCGAAGCACAATGTCTTTTTTGCCCGTAAAGTACAAGTTTGCTCGCAACACACTACCGCTTTCATAGACTTTGACTTTGACTAAGAATAGTTCGTTTTCTTCGCAGAGTTGTTCTATCATGTTGTAAATGGTAGGCAGCACGTCTCGCTTTCCTTCCACAAAGCTTTTGATGTGGCGTGCAACCTCGCCTGAAAAGGCCCTCATGTGGAACTCTTTTTTGTCATCAGATTGTAAAACTATGATCCCTTCTAATGCGTATGGATCAATAAAACCGACATAGATTATTTTTGCAGTAGAATAATCTGGCTCTTCTTTTTGATTGATATTCAATGCCTGTATTTTGTATGGATTTGATTTGATATAAAGAGTGAGGGTGATCGATTCCGTAGAACATGGATAACTTATCAGTCCTACGCGGCTCTTAAATCTAAAATACGCCAAGTGTGGTCATGAAAATCGACATACCACTGCCGTGTCCAGCTTGTGGTGGAAAAATGTATTCTGCCTCGTATGAGACGCCACTACGGATCTTGAAAAGCAGAGCATGGCATGTGTGCAAGGAGTGTAAATACACAAGAAACGTAGAAGACTTTAAAAAATCGCTTTGCTGTGCATAACGGCAAGTGTTTTTCTTTTTTTGAAAAACCGTCCTCACAGAGCATGTGTTTTTAGTTTGGTTATGTTTTCTAAAATTTCGGCAATTGATTCTGGCTCAAACGGTTTTGTGACTATATGATTTGGGCTCAGTGTCGCGATTTTGTTTTTGCTGGCATTATCTACTACTGCCGTGATAATTACAACATATGCGTCGGGATCTATTTTTCGGATGTTTTCTAGTGCGTAAATTCCGTCATACTCAGGCATAAGAATGTCCAAAAAGACCACATCTGGTTTGTGTTGAATGTACAAATCAACCGCTTCGCGTCCATTATAACCACGTCCTACTACCTTTACGTTTAAGAGTTCGAGATATTCGCAAAAAAGGTCTACGTTGTAAATGTCATCATCCACTACAAGTGCGGCTACCGGTTTGTTCATTTTGTAAGTCTCCTGTTGGACAAAGTTACGTTCACGGTATAGCGTTCCATTTTAATCACCTAGGTATTGTGATCGTGAATTTGGTCGGATTATTAGATACAGTGATGTTGCCACCATGATGCTGAACTATATTTTTGCAGGTTGCAAGTCCAAGTCCTGTACCTTGTTGCTTTGTAGTGAAAAGAGGATCGAATATCTTGTGGATTATGTTTTGTGGAATTCCAGGTCCCGTATCCTCAAAGTCTATGATTGTGTCTTTTGGTGTCTGGTAGAATCTGATTGTAATTTTTCCATTGTTGTTCATTGCCTGAATGGCATTGAGCATAATGTTTGAAAAGACTACTGCCATCTTTTGTTTGTCACAGTTGAGAGTCACGTCATTTTGTTGGATATCTAAAACTACGTCGCTTTTTTCTGGAATTCTGTTCATTGCAAGCTTTAGTATTTCGTAGATACTTGTAGGTTCCACTTTTAGATCTGCTTCTTTTACAAAGTCCAATACATTGTCTATTTGGTGAGTCATCCTAAATATCGCGGCATTTGCAGCTTCCAGCTTGCTTTGAAAAGTTGGATCCGATTGATCTTTTGTTGCAGTCCTGAGCAGCTCTGTAATTACCCTGAGTGAGGACAATGGGTTCTTTAGATCATGTGCAAGTCTTGATGAGAGATTGCCTATGGCGGCAAGTTTTTCTGATTCAATGAGGGCTTTAGATTTGATGCGAATCTCATCTTCCAATTGAGATTGTTTTTCTTTGAGTCGTGCCTCAAGACTGATGAATTTTGATATGTTTTGTTCTACTTTTTGGTTTAGCTCTTGAACAAGTGCTCTTTCTTCCTGTATCTGCCTTTGAGCCATCATCATTTTTTGTTTTTCGTATTGAAACAAAAGACCTGTGACTTCTTGGCCG
Source organism: Nitrososphaera sp. (assembly GCA_039938575.1). Taxonomy (GTDB): domain Archaea; phylum Thermoproteota; class Nitrososphaeria; order Nitrososphaerales; family Nitrosopumilaceae; genus Nitrosotenuis. The sequence goes on from JBDUUJ010000050.1 coordinate 6,111, forward strand.
ATCTTGTCTGCTTCGAACTCATTTCCAAGTATATCTATTTCTTTTTGTGGTGAGGAAAATTCATCTTCACCTTGGATAAATTTGAGTTTGTTTTTTAGCTGGATCCTTCTTAGTTCTGCAACCTTACCATCATCTATGTCAGATTTGTTTGTATGTTCGAGCTGAGCCGGTTTTGGAGTGTTTTCTTGTGGTATTTGTTCTGGTATTTGAGAAGAACCATCCGCCGGCATCTTTTGAAACTTGATTTTTCTTTGTGTGGCTGCCAGTGGATCATCAGTTTCGTTTAACTGTGTGTTCTTGTGAATATATTTACGATCCATAACATATAACCAAAGTTTGCTGTTATGTACTCAAGGGTGTTTATTTTGCTCAAACATCTTGCATACATTCACAATTGATTAAATCAGACATACAAGTATGATCGCTCATTGTGTGTTTCGGTTTTTGGACAATATTGCATCGAGTGCTTCAGACAACTGTTCAAAGCCGTACTTGTTTATCAAGACCAAAAGATCTCTATACACCGGTTGTGATTCTATGAATGGCTTTTCTTGATGGGGTTTGCTTGTTTCTTGTGACATTGAGTTAGGTTGCAGTTCGATTGAGTGATCTGCATCTTGTTCAATGGGGTTCGTAAACATGTTTAATTCGTCGTCAAAGCGCTTAGATGCTGCTTTGATTTCATTTAGTCGTTTTACTTTTTCACTTAGGTGTAAGTTTACAAGTTTTACTACTTGATTGACATTTCTTGTCTCATGACCCGCCTCTGCTACTGTTTCCTCGATGTCTTTTTGTTCCTCCGCTGCTTTGCCGGATCTGAGTATGATGCTTCGATACGCCTCCATTGGATCCTCCGAGGTTGGAGTGTCAATCCTTTCTAGATGCCGTTTCTTCAACATTGACAGTTGGTTTTACATAGTAGATATGACCTAGTTTGTTAGAAACGAACAAACTTTGTCAAATACACTTTATCAAATACACTTTGTCAAATACACTTTATCAAATACACTTTATCAAATACACTTTGTCAAATACACTTTGTCAAATACACCATTTGTAGATCAATACTACCAATCAAGGGGGCAAGATAACGATTTAATTCCAGATATTTTGTGCTAATATAAAATGAATGGCCGCGACGGCAGAACTCTAATCGCATTGGGTTTTGTCAGTATTGCAATTTTGTTTCTCATATATGCAAGAATAGGCAATGCCGAAGTGACGCCTGCTGCACTATCCTCAATTGAGAGGCTTGGTGTTGCATTTTACATCATGCTGGTTTTGGCACTTGGTGCAATATCGTATGGATTTTACTTGTACCACAAGCACAAAGTGCAAACAGCAAAAGATGATAATTGGTCCATTATAGCACAGCTCACATGGAATAAAAAATCAAAGAGGATCTTTGCTGCAACGGCAATCGGCTATGGGATATTTTTTGCACTCACTTCAGGCATATTAGTATACCAGCCAGACGTGACTTTTTCTTATCATTATAACGTCAAAGTACCTTCTGCTCAGATTGCACCGTGCTGTGGCGAAGTTGGGTACGTTCCAAAATTTATCTTTTACATGACTGAACATGTCGGCATGCAGGTGATTCCAATAAACTTGGTGCTCCAGATTGCTGTATCGTATTTGGTTGGACTAAACACTACAGTTGCAGCAAACGCATTCACTGTTCTAAAAAAAGGAGCTGGAATGGGAAGCATTGCTGCTGCAACCGGACTGTTTATTGCGTGCCCTACATGTGCTGGAACATTTGTCTCGCTGTTTGTTTCTGCTTCTGGCGCAGTGGCGTTTGCTTTAGCAGTGACTCAACTCCAAACATTGTTTATTGCCATATCAATACCGTTACTTATTTTCACTCCAATCATCATGGTAAAAAAGATCAAAAGCAGTGGATGGAGTTGTAAAATAGAATCTTAGATTTTTGTGACTTCGGGTTTCTGCCAGTTGCCTATATCATATCCGTCACGTCTTAGGTATTTGAGTGTGAGTTTGTAGACAAGCTCGTCGTGGTCCACTTTGGCCAAAATTTCAGACCAGGATACTTTACTCTGTTTTTCAATTACGTCTTTGAGCTCAGAGTTCATTGTTTCTGCTATTTGTTTGCACTGCTCAAAGGTCTTGCCGTTTTTGTATGCGCGTGTCCGGACATCGCAACTATCCATGGTATGTTACAGATGGCGTAGCATAAAAATTCTAATCTAGAATGACTTTAGCTTCTCTACTACTATCTTGAATATCTCATCGTTGTCCAAAAGGATGCATGGGAGTCCGTTTTCTAGGCATGCCTTGCCTGATTCTGTGTCGCGGGTGATCAAAATCATGCCGTTTTCCTTTGCATAGTTTATTACGGAATAATCTGTGCGTAGTTTTTTCCCCTCATTGAGGAGTTTTTTAACAGAGTAGGCTTCATAGCCAAGTGCCCTAAGTCTTTCATCCCACCCGTCATCCATCTCATCGACTAGTACCTTCAATGTACAGCCTCTGATGTGTTATCTATTTAATTTTTAGAGCAGGCCAAGATAGCCGATAATCAATGGTACAAACACCGAAAGTGCCACAATTGTTCCAATTATGTATACTATATGATGTGTGTCCACATTGTAGCTTATGCCCCGTACTCACTAATGCTTTAGCCTGTTTGGTTCAAACAAATCAAATATTATAGGTGGAGCGTGATTTTTTTGACCTTGTTAATTATTGACATCTTTTTGGTTATGCTCATCTCTGGCTCCATAGTAAAATAAACCGTCTTTCTTTTTGGATACACGACCACCTGGGTCACTTTTTCACGCTCTACATGGACATATCTGACTTTGCCTAGGCTTTTGTTGAACTCTTGCCTCATTTTTCGTCGCTGTGCCACCTGCTTGCAAAAATGCTCTTCTTCTTTTTGTGATTTAAGCGAGGTCTTGCCTTTTTTCATAATGGATTCAAGGATGTTACCTTTTAGATCGATTACGGCGGCAAACCTCATTCCTGCATCTATGTTGATGATATCTTCTACAATCTCAAGAAGAGATGCGTGCTTGTATGCGTTCAACTTTCTGTGGTTTTTACAGAACCAAATATAATTTGTTTAGCTAGGTTTTGCCATTCCGGGGGCTTTTAGTTGTAGTGAATTGAAGCATGGATTTTTGCCAGCCACTAATCCTCAGAGTCGATGGTAGCAAGTTGGTTGTCAGGTGGCACCAGGCGGTAAACATCATTGGTCATCACCTGTCAATTACACAAGACCTTTGGCTAGATTAATAACAACAGACAATATAGATTTTCTAGCTTACCAAAATAAGATACAGAATTATAATTGTCAGTCGGATCAGTGTTAATTTGAAAAATAAGATTAGTGTTGTTCTGAGGAGTCTTGAGAAGCGCTCTCAGCTTGAAAAATCTGGAAAAGTCGATGTTGCCAGAGAACAAAGGATGCTTGCAATCACAAAGGAAACTGGGATGTTTTTTCACAAATTACTTGTCGACATTAAAGCAAGTCAGGTCTTGGAACTTGGCACATCTGTAGGATACTCTACTTTGTGGTTTGCCGGCGCTCTGGTTCAAAACCGTAAAAAATCACAAATCATCACAATAGAGCAAAACCCTCAGAAGGTAAAGAGGGCAAAAAAGAATTTTGAGCGCGCTGGTGTCTCCAAGCTGATTCACATAAAGCAAGGAAAGATACTTGATGTGTTAAAGAGCATGCCAAAAAAACCCAGATTTGATTTTGTGTTAATTGATGCAGACAAAGAAAACGTCAAAAAATATTTCGATCTTGTGCTTCCGATGACCAAGGTAGGCGGAATTATTGCAACCGACAACATGCTGTACCCTGAAAAATACCGCATCCTCATGAGCAAATATGCAACATACATTGCAAAAAAATCAAGTGTCCGCACCGCCACTCTACCACTCGGTAACGGTGAAGAGATTACAATTAAAATAAAGTAATCAGTCCAGCTCTTTTGCCATTTTTTTGATTTTTGTAGCTTCAGATTTTACGTCGTTTTCCAGGATTTTCTTTTTTTGTTTGAGCTGCTTTATTTTGGCTGCTTCTTTTTTCTTTGCTTCCATGATTGCTTTCTTTTTTGCTCTGATTTGTTTTGCTAATTCTGTCTTTTGTTTTTTTATTGATTTTAGCTCCGATTCTGCCTGCTTTATTTGCTGTTCCAGTTGGGTGCGTTCTTGGATTATTTTATCAAGAAGTTCTTGCTCCATGTTGAGTTGAGTGAGGGATGGTGACGCCTTTTGCAACATGCCCATTTGTTCTTGTATTTTTGCAGTGAGAAGTGACTGTTTTTGTTTTGAGGCAGCAAGATATCTTTCATAATTTGAAATAGTCTTTAGCAGCTTTTCTTGTTGTGCCAGCCTTGCTTTTTCTTTTTTTACTTCTTCTTCAAGATATAGTTCCTGCGAGCGGGTAGCCTCTACAAGTCTTTGATGCTCTGCTCGAATTGATTCCAGTTGAACTTTTTCTTGTTTAATTTTTTGTGCCAGCCTTGCTTGTTCATCCAGTTTTGCACGTTGTTGTTCCACTTGTTTTGCTATCTCTTCTTCTTCGCGTTTTATTTCATAGTTTATTTTCTCAAACTGGATCTTCGCTTCCGAGAGTGCAGAACGTTCAGCCGAGATGTGATTTGTTAGGCGTGATTGTTCCTCTTGGAGTTCGGCAATTATTGCATCACGTTCTTTTTTTGCTTTTTCTAGCTCTTCTTCTTTTAACTTTATCTGCTCAATTAATTTTGATTGTTCCAAGACCATCTGTCGTTCTCTTTCGATTTGTTGCTGGAGTCGTTCTTGCTCTATTTTGACTTGTTTTTCAAATTCCTGCCTGTCAAGAATTATTTGCATTAATTTTGATTGCTCGATTTTGAGTCGTTCCGCTTCTGCCTTTTCTTTGTCCAGTTTTGTTTGCTCTGTTTTAATTTGTTGCTGGATGTTTGTAATGCTTTCATCGGCATCTTGTTTCCATCCCTTTGGCATCGCATTTCCAGATTCTTTCAATACTTTTTTCAATTCGCGCATTTCATCGGTATCTTGTTTCCATCCCTTTGGCATCGCACCCCTTCGAACCACAACTTTTGGTGGCTCCAAAGTCTGCAGATTGTCAAGCTGCTGAACTTTGTGGTGAAGTACTGATTCAAGATGCGAGATTTTTTCGTTTGCTGTCTGGATCTGAGATTTGAGCGACTCGATTGTCTTTGTTGGGTCTGGTTTTTTTATTAAACTTTGATAATCTATTTTGCGACCAAGCTTTGTGTTGAGATATTGTTGATCAGATTTATACAGTTGTTTTCCCTGCTTTAGTGATTCTAAGATAAACTGTAGTCTACCTACGTCGCCGCTGCCAGAATCAATTAGTCTTTGTATTTGAGTCGTGATTGCTTCGTCCACTTGGATTTTTTGCCCAAGGCCGATTTCTTGTGCAAGTTTAGAATCAAGGTATTTCTTATCAGACGCGTACAATGGACGCCCTTGTTGTAACATAGAATGAATGTAGTGCAGTCTTCCCACATCGCCGTTTCCCGAAGCAATTAGTTTTTCTACAAAGGCCTTGGTTTCTTCAACGGTCAGAGTTGCCATGCTCTGTCATTTGTGTAAAAGTACTAATATTTTAACGAGTCATGGATTTTCACTAATTTTTTAAGCGTATCGTTTTCATTTTTTTCCATTTTGTGACATTTTTTGCGGATCTAATTATGGTAATTTTGTCGAACGCATAAATCCGCTTTAGCTTTAGGCCTTTGATGATCTGCTTTTTTGTATTGGTGTCCAGTTTTTTGTAAATAAGACTGATGTGTGGTGCGAACTCGTATCTGTTTTCAAGATTTGATCGTAATGTATTGTTAATCAATCGTAAACCTCTGTCTTTTTTTATTTCAATGTATAGTGTTTTCCACAAATAATTAGAGTGACAAATTTTACCGCGAGTTACGAAGATTTTTGAAAAATTTGCGCATGCGTCCACTGCTCTGCTTGCTTGTGTGTATCTTGCAATGTTGCTGTATACTGTGATGTGTGGCGTAAACAGTGGCGCATTGTATTTTCTGCCAAGTCGTTTGATTATCTTTGAGAGGTATTTGAGATCTTTTATGGTAGGCTCAAGCCACACTGAATACGTCATAGTTTTTGTGTCACTATCTTTCTGTATTGTGGATACTCTGTGGCAGAATAATCTTGTGCGAACTCTTCGGCAAATATAGTGTCTTCTCGTGCAGTCAAAAGATGTGCCACCATCGGTGGCACGGTGATTATGTATGGTGCCGAAATAATTTCTGTTTTCTCTTGTCCTGTCTTTAGTTCGGTTTGACGATACTCTATCGTCCCTGCAAGAAGAAAGTGTCTTGTCTGAAAGGTGTGATAGTGGCCGCCCCTTGAGAATCCTTTTTTAATTTCCACGATATTGAGTTTTTTGTCACCGTAGCTTAGAAAAACGATTGTCCCTCTGGCATCAGTTGCTTGCTTTTCGAATTTCAGTTCCATTTTTGTCACCAAAATTACAGTGTATGCCCAACGTTGATTTTAAGTGACAGTGTTGGTGAAAGGGCCGACGGATTATCAATGCTTTCCCATACAAAAATCGTCGCCTCAAATGTGCCTATTTGTTGCGGTGTCCATGATATGGCAGGGGAAAACGACTGTGCCGGTGTCAACCTCCCCGTAAGCCATGCCAAAGATACGGTCACACCCTGCTCATTTTGGATCTGAACTATATATGCAAAATCTTGCTCAATGTCTTGGTTGTTTGTGAGGTCTGCTGCAATCTGGATTTGTTTTCCTACCTCCACTGTCTTTGTCGGCATGTTGCCTATTTGGACTGGAGATTCTGCAAAGGCGGCTCCAGATACAAGCAATACCACAAAACCAATGAGTGCAAGCATGACTTGATTTTTGTGATGCATTCAATAAATTATTAGCTTTCTAGTGTTTGATGATTTTCCATGTATTTTAGGGCGCATTCTGTGGAACAATAGTTAGAGGCTCTGTTGTGGAATAGTTTTCCGCAGTTTTTGCACTTCAACATCGCACGTCTTGCTTTTTTTAATAATAAATTTACGACCAAATACCAAAACTGGAAACCATATCTTTGTAGATGGGCTGGCAAATGGCTTTGCCAGATTCCGGCATCAATCCCACCTACTGAAGTTACCGAGTCAAATTTTGTATAAAAGTTAGAAATTCTAGTGCCCAGAAATGCCACATTTTACATAATACTGCTGATGATATTCCTCTGCCTTGAAGAATTCTTGTGCTTGTTGGATTTGAGTCACGATCGGTTTTTTGAATCTGCCTGATTTCTCAAGTCTTTCCTTTGATTCTTTTGCGATCTTTTCTTGTTGCTCATTATGACAAAATATTACTGAGCGGTATTGCGTTCCGATGTCTGGACCTTGTCTATTCAGCTGTGTCGGATCGTGTGAGGCCCAAAATACATCAAGTAGTTCCTCATATGATATCAGATTTGGGTCATACTCTACTTGAACTACCTCTGCGTGTCCCGTAGTGTCTGTGCAAACATCCTCGTATGTAGGATTCTTCAGCCAACCGCCGCTGTAACCAACCACGGTATTGGTTACTCCCTTTGTCTTGCGAAATATGTCTTCTATGCACCAGAAGCAGCCTGCACCAAACGTGGCCTTCATGTTGTAATTTATGACGACTCGACTTAAAACGATTCGCTCATAATGTAGAATCTTGTTGCTAAATAAACAACAGACAATATACTCGTGAATTTTGTATAATCATGATGACAGGGTTGTTGCCTAGTCCCGTGTAATATCTTGGATTCGTGCTCAACCGTACACAATGCCATGATCGATATTCAGTCTACAAAATGAATTAGGCAACAACCTCCAAATGAGGTAAATTTCAAATCATGAAAATCTTTATCATTCTCTGCATATTTTTTGAATGTGTGCAAAATAGTACAAACATGGGTGCTTTTGTCGCTAATCTTGCTAGGTTAGGACCTCAAACCGATAAATCCATTCTTGATGCAATTTTTGCTAACAAGGAGGAAGCAATTCCGTACCTGATAAAGCTAGCTACAGCAGAAGAGTACTGGAACATAGAGATCGGAAAAGATTATTCGATCTGGGCTCCAATATGTGCGATTCATATACTATCGGTGATTGGGGGAAAAGAATCGTGCAACGCAATCGAGGAGGCAATACGGAAATACTACGACGATACTGAAGACTGGCTCACCGAGGATATGCCATCGGTTCTTGCTGCACTGGGTCCGGACTCATCTGACATGTTGGAGCGCATGGTCAAAGACAGGAACATGGATATCTGGGTAAGAGACGGGACTGCTCGTGCACTGCTCATGATTTCAAAGAAGTATCCACAAACAAGAAAGAAAGCTATTCAGATCCTAATCGATGCAATAGCATCAGAACAGGATACAAGTGCAAGAACATTGCTCCTCGAAGTCCTAATAGAGTTCAAGGATAAGGAGAGCATGCCATTTATCAAATCTCTGTTTGATAGGAAGCTTGTAGATACCTTTGATCTTCCATATCAGGAAGTCCTTGACGTCTATGATGGAGTGTATGATAATCTTAATCATGATATTCCTAAAGACCCTATGCACATATTCAACGAGAATGGAAACTTTTACTGGAAAACAAACTGCACGATGGACGAGCATCTAAGGAACAACAAAGTGAAACAGTATCACTATGACGACGGTTACATTGATGCCATTACTCCACCAATGGTTGAGCATCACAACAACTATCGGCAAGCAGATACCAGGAGCAGCAAGAAGATAGGAAGGAACGATCCCTGTCCATGCCGCAGTGGAAAGAAGTACAAAAAGTGCTGCATGAAGATTGTATGATAGTCATATAATCAAAGGCAGTTTTGTGCAAGCATACACTTCACCTGTGCATCTGAAACTACTTGCGGCATCAAAATCCACTATCATTTCCAGAAATATTTTTTAAAAACGCACAAACTGACGCCAAATCAAGACTGTACCCGAATTTTTGCAAGGCGTGCTTGTTTTGCATCTTTTTTATCGGAATGTCAAGATTAAGCACTTTTTAGATATCAAAAATAATGATTTTTCTGTCTTAATTTGATAATTATTATTGTGGGCGCGACAAAATACATTCCGACATTGAGCAAGATCACGCCGATTCCATATCCAAGCATTTCATACTCAGAGTTGGCGTCTGCATAATTTAAAATCAAAAGACTGTATAGCATGGGTGTAATTGATACCCTGATTATCTCCTTGAATGCGGGGCTTTGTCTTTCCCAATCTGCAACGGTTGGTGAAAACACATAGTAAACGCTGTTAAAGCTACTCAAAAACGTCGTACCTGAGTTTGTGGCAAGTAATGTGTTTTCTCTCAGCTCCCTTAGATATTGCACTTGTGGAGCCAGCTCGGTTCCATACGTGGCAGTTGCAACAAGGCAGCCTCCACCAAGCAGCCCTTTTTTCTGTTCTGCATCCACAACACACACTCCATTTTCAAGGTGCGTGCCAGGCCCACACCGTGATACTTTTGGCGCCGGCTCAGGCTCAGGTTCCGGCCCGGCAACACCAACTATTTCATATATGGTCTGATCTGGAAAGTTTGCGTCGAACCATTCTCTGAATGCAGAGTCACTAGTGTACCTGTTGATGTAGTATTGTGGCTCTCTTTTTGGATCAGGAAATCCTGGTATGTGTGTCTGCTTGTATCGTGTGGCCGGCTCCGGTTCAGGCTCTGCATCCACAACACAAACTCCATTTTCAAGGTGCGTGCCAGGCCCACACTGCGATTCCTCTGGTTGTGGTCTGGGCTCTTCAACTTGTTGTGGTCCTGTTTCTTCAACTTGTCGTGGCCGATTGTCTATTGAGACTTCGTTTGATGGTTGGCTTGTGCCTGCAGAATTTACCGCATATACTCTGTACGAATACGTGTTTGCAAGCAATCCTGTGTGGGAGTATGTAGTCTCAGTAGTCTTGCTCACAAGTGTTCTATATGGGTCTGAACCTATTTTGTACTCTATTTTGTAGCTTGCAACGTCACCACTTGGCGGCGACCAAGAAAGATTGGCCTGCGTTGGTGAGACCAATTTCACATCAAGCCCTGTCGGTGCACTTGGCGGTTTGGATGTTTGAGGTGGTGTGGATATGGCCTTGGGTGTAGCAGAAGCTTCTGCTGATGCGACACTTAGTCCTGCGGAATTAATTGCGTAAACCCTGTAGTAATATGTGACATCGGTCTTCAAGTTAGTGTGAGTGTATTTTGTGGTGGCGTTTTGCGTGCTTGAAACAAGTGTTTGATATGATGTCCCATTCTTTACCTCGATTTTGTATCCAACTACCGGCGAGCCTCCATTATTAGCTGGTGCATTCCATGAAAGGCTGATCGAAGTTGCAGATGTAGCTATGGCAGAAAGGCCTGTTGGTGCGCCAGGCGGATTTGCAGTTGGCTGCGACGGCGGAGGTGCAGTCGACGTGGTAAGTGGTGTTGCCGACGCCTCATTTGATTTTGGGCTTGCACCCAACGTAAACAAAGCAGAAACAACATATGTGTATGTTTTTCCTGTGGTCAGCCCGCTTACAGTGTATGTAGTCGAAGGCGAGTTTGAGTTGTCTACTAGGGTCCTAAAGTCATCTTGGCCTATCTTTTCTTCTATTCTGTAACCAACGATGTTTTGCTTGTATGTCTGTGAAGGCGGCACCCATGAGAGCATAATTGATGTAGGAGAAATCGCCGTTGCCGTAAGTGCTGGATTTGTTGTCTCTTTTGGTGTTGCAGATGAATCACTTGCTGGTCCTACGCCGGCAGAGTTGATTGCGTACACGCGATAATAATATGTGGTGCCCGTAGTAAGACCGGTGTGTGAAAACGATGTGCCTGTGCTTTGAGTGTTCGATACAAGAGTCTCATACGAGCCGGCTCCCTTCTTTACCTCGATTTTATATCCGGTTATTGCTGCACCGCCTGTATTTGATGGCGGACTCCAAGACAAATTGATCTGAGTTGGGCCTGCCGAAGTTGCAGTAAAGCTTGCCGGAGCACCCGGTAACCCAACGCTTGATGATGACGAAGTCGCAGTGGCCTCAGATGAAGCGGCACTTGTGCCAATCGAATTTATGGCATACACCCGGTAAATGTAGGTCTGTCCGGCGGTAATTCCGGTGTGTGAATAAGTAGTAGAAGCGCTTGCCGTATTCTGTACAAGAACTGTGTAAGGACCAGACCCGACTTTGTATTCTATTTTGTAACCAGTTACTGGGTAGCCTCCGGTACTTGCAGGTGCGCTCCAAGACAAGTTTATTTGATTCGTTGATACGGTGGCAACCAAATTAGTTGGTGTGCCAGGAACTGCAGGAGCAGACGAAGATGTCGGGGTAGCAGACACCTCGGAGGATGTGCTTCCTGCCCCAGCAGAGTTGACTGCAGACACCTTGTAGGTGTATGTTGTGCCGGTTGTGAGGCCTGTGTGTTGGTATGTGGTGGCAGTGCTTGCTGTGTTTGAGACAAGTGTGCTGTAGGGGCCAGAGCCTGATTTTACTTCTATTTTATAGCCGGTAATTGGTGAGCTGCCTATGTTCGATGGTGCGCTCCATACCAGATTAACCTGTGTTGGAGAAACTGCGGTAGCAGACAAATTGGTTGGGGCGCCAGGTGCTGTTGCACTTGACGACGAAGTGGGTTGTGCAAGCGCTTCGAGTGAGGCCTCTTGGCTTGTGCCAAATGAGGTAATTGCATATATGCGATAAATGTAGACTTGGTTTGTCGTCAGTCCCTGGTGGGAATAGCTTGTGGCAGTGCTTTCTGTGTTTGAGACAAGCGTGCTGTAGGGGCCAGAGCCTACTCTGTATTCTATTTTGTAGCCTGTGATTGGATATCCGCCATTATTTGGAGGTGCATTCCAGTACAGATTGATCTGTGTTGGTGAGACTGCAGTTGCAATCAGTCCAGTAGGTGCACCTGGTGCCGTACCGGTAGATGATGATGTCGGAGTTGCAGACACCTCAGATGACGCAATGCTTGTGCCTACAGAATTTATTGCATAAATTTTGTAAGTGTATGACTGATCTGTGCTCAATGACGTATGGGAGTAAGTCGTACTTGTAGTGCTCTGAACTAAATTGGTATAACTTCCAGAGCCGACTTTGTAGTCTATTTTGTAGCCTGTTATTGTAGATCCTCCATCATATGCAGGAGCGGACCAAAAAAGATTGATCTGAGTAGGAGAAACGGCTACAGCACTTGGATTTGCCGGCGGATCTGGCACCGTAGCTGCACTTGCAAAATTCAACATCAGGCTAAAAGCAACAATGACTCCCAATAGTAAAGAAAGCAGTTTCACTAATTACATCCAAGAAAACATGCTCATAAAGACTTGGATTAAATTATTAGGGAGATTAGTAAAAATCAGTTCGTGTTTTTACTCGTTTCTATTGTGTTAATTTAAACAAGTCAGGCAAATCTCACACCCTTCAGGTTTACCTACAAAATGGTAAAAAAGATACGAATTGAAGGAAGCAAGAAGCCACAAGATTTAGTTTGCAGTAACTCCCACTCAAAAACCACATGTTTTGCACAAGATATCTTGCCATCTTCCTGATTCTGGTGTTGTTTGCCCCTCTTGGTGCATATGCGCATCGTGATGGTTGTCATAGCAAACACAGCTGCCCGTCTGATACTGGCTCGTATGTATGCGGCGATAAAGGATATTGTTCGGAATGCCCAGACAACAAATACTGCAAAGCAGGAAAACCGATTTCAAAAATCCAAGTTAATGTGGTCAAGGCAACTCCAAAAAAGACCGAAACCCCACACTGCACCGGAAACACGCTTTGCATAAAAGGCAAGGTAAAAAGCATAATTGATGGAGACACCCTCCATATAGACACATACAAAGTCCGGCTGTCACTTACAAACACACCTGAAAAAGGCCAGCCCGGATACACGCAAGCGACTGGTTTTACTAAATATCTATGTCCGATTGGATCTGCAGTTACGGTGGACCAAGACGACAAGCAGCCTTTTGATAGATTCAAGCGAGTAGTGGGCAAGGTTTACTGCTCTGGAAAACTCCTTAACTATGAATTACTTGAAAATAAACATGCAAAAATCCTAAAGCAGTACTGTACAAAAAGCGAGTTCGGTAAAGAAGACTGGGCCACAAAATTTGGTTGCTAGTGGACTCAAGTTTATTTTACGTAAGAAAAATAAATGAACCATGAGGCTTGAGCTCCTCGCAACAATTACGGTGTTGTTTTTTGTAATTTCTGTGCCTGCAGCTCACGCAGAAACTTTCAAGATTTATGTGCAAAAGATGCCACCACACTGGCAAAAAAACTTTGGAGATGTACTGGACAAAGCAATCCAGTACTGGGAAAACAGAATGCCGGCAATACAATTTGTCAAAGTAGCGTACGTACAACAAGCAGACTTTGTCCTAGAATGGGCAAGCCAGTATGATTCAGGCAAACTTGGGTATTATTCCACAAATACAGTCAACGAATATGGAAAACCCAAAGTAACTATCACACTTGGCTACTTTAAGGATAAAAAATGGAATCTTGTGTCAGGCGAATATGCCTTGGAGATAACAAAACATGAGCTTGGACATGCAATAGGACTTGGGCACAGCTCAGATCCAAACGACATCATGTATCCAACAATTGAGAGCTATGAATCATGGCTCAGCTCAAAACAAAAACCTGCGACACAGACAACAAAACAGACTGACTGGAAAGCAAAATCTGCAAAATATCAGGCACTCTCCGATCAAAAACTCTACAAGATCCAACTAGAGCTAGAAAAAGCCGAAACATCACTCAAAAACACAACTGCGACCAACATGGCATCACAGGCAGAACTTGAGAAGGCCTGGAACGCCTTTTGGGCAGCAAAAAAATACCTCAATGACGCAAAAATAATCCAAACTAACGCAGATGGTGCATTTTACTCCCAGGATTACAAAGACTCGTACTCCAAGTATCTTTTGTCATACAGTACGGCAAAAAAAGTAGACTCGGCACTTGCCCAGCTCAAAGGGTTTCTCAAAAAGGCAACCAAACTACAGTAATTATTTTGCCCTTGAATCAAAATACGACTTGCATCCATATTTTTCATAATCGCCTCGAAGTTTTTGCACACCTTGTGGGTCTGTAAGGTGCATAGCAATATCTTTGAGATCGGGATTTATCGAGGATTCTGTCATTATCGAAGTCACTAAAACATCACTGAATTCTTGTGGCAACGGCTCGCTGAGAAATGCCTTGCGCGTCTCATTGTTGTCCAGGATATCTTTCCATGGTCCAAAGTCTGGGTATTTCTTGGTCAGATCCGCAAGCACGATTGGTGGGATCTTTTGGTTGTCTGGGTACACACCAAATGCAAAACCGTAAATCAATTCACATGCAGTATTTATCTTGTATGTATGTGCGGTGAGTGGACCTGCCATCTCTGTTTTGTCAGCTTTTACTGGTGTTTTGCTTTCTGGTACCTGATAAACGAAAAGAACGGTTGCTATGATTGCGGCAGCAACAATACCAGCTATTATGGAAATCTGTTTTTGTGTTAACAAGTACATGCCTCAAAGGAACTCGATTAAAAAACCTGTTGTTTTTTGGTTCGTTGTTGCCTAATTCATTTTGTGGACTGAATATCCTCTCTGGTACATACAGGAATCTCCAGATCATTACACAGAACCCTGTATGCTGTTTCATTCAAAAACTTGATGCTCATAATGTAGAATCTTGTTGCTAAATAAACAACAATATAATCATCAAATTGTTGTGCGCAAACTCAAATGTCTTTGTATAGTGCCATTCCTAAACTCGTCAAAGAACGCATTGTATTAAGAATCAATTCCGTGTTGCAATTTCAGCAACAAAATTTGTCATTATGAGCGAATTTGAAAAATCAGTCACCCAAAAACGCCCTCTCAAGTTACCTTTTCTAATATCATCACCACCTAATGTCTATTAACTATTCCTGAAATTATTCACATGGTTAATTTTAGGATAATACACTTACTGTTTCTTTCGGTTGATGATTTATGGTTCTATCTTATATGCATAGAATCCATTTGTTTTACATGTTGGGCAATCACACATGGAAACTGTCTTATGAAAAACAGTTCCACATTTCTTACATGCTCGCAGTTCAGATAACTTGATGGTTGCCATATTTTGCGATAATTTTAGAAGGATAAATTGTTTAGCCTTATAAAACTCAGTTAATCATTACCATAAACTTTCTTAGGATCTCCTCAATAATTCAGTGGTTGTTGTATAATTCCCACTAAAACATACAGTCTAGGATTCTGAGCCGAGCTGGACTTTGATCTCAAGTGTGTGTCTCCTTCCATGGTAGGCTTTGGGACAAAATTCACTCGGATAGTTTCTCAATCAAGGATGGTTGAAGGTGCATCAGGTTGTGGTACTGCCTGATGTTGTAGATATTCCTCCTCAGAAATGATTCGTTTGCCTTCCTCCACGCAAGCCTCTTTTTCAGTATCTATGGGAACCGCCTCCTGTCTACCGAGTTGACCGATTCTGATATGGCCCTCATGTGGTACGCCTGCAACCAGGACTGGGTGTCTCCATTGCCTTTGCTTCATTCCAAACCGTCTCAGTGTCTTGAGACTGTCGTTGTAAAAGGAGCGTAAAGGAGTCATGGGTATTATTCCGCCTTGGTTGACATCTTCGATGTATGTGAATTTCTTGGATGCTATTAGAAACTGGATGTAGCCAATGGCATCACATCTTGAACGATTCATTGCAAAAAATGGATTAGCTTGGATCTAAAATCTTTGGACAAGATGTAAACTGCGTAACCCCATTACCTCATTTCATATGTCAAGTAACATATATGTCAATAAGCATATATGTTACTTGGCATATAGAAGTTTATCTTGGCCGTAATAGGAAAGCCGCCTGAAGATGTGATAGACAGGGAAGAAGAAGTCAGCAGAATCGTTGATTCTATGACGGATCAAGATTCCAATGCAAACTATGCCCTCGTGGGGCATCGAAGGATAGGCAAGTCAACCATAATGCTGGAGGTCAAAAGAAGGTTGGAAAGACATGATGATATCATAGTCGGATACATTGACCTTGGCGAGTTTCGCCACTCTCCTGTGGAGTTTGCCGAGTCACTCACAGAAGCTCTAACCAGTGCACACTCCAAAAAACTTGCAAAATCATCAAGGGTACTAAATTCAATTGGCTCTGCTCTGTCCCAGATTGCCGAGATCAAAAGACTTCGTGCTAGGTTCATAGCAAGCGTTGATGAATACGGAAGTCCAAGAATCGAGATAGACCCGTACGTCAAGAACAGAAATGAGAATTATGCCAAGGCACTGACAAACGTCTTTGATTATGCCAATGGCCTATCAAAGGCATCAAACAAGAGAATAGTCATCATGATTGACGAGTTCCAGCATGTAATAGATTACAGGAAGATAAGGGAGCTTGAGAACATACTTGATATCATCAAAACCATACTTGAGAGGAGGGCCAACGTATCGTTTGTAGTCAGCGGATCCAGAATCCACTATCTTAAAGAGATACTCGGGCAGGGAGGCAGTCCGTTGTTTGGCCATTTTGTCATTCTTGATATAGGGCCGCTTGAAAAAAGATATGCCTTAGAATTGTTTGCAAAGTCAAGCAGGATCTCTCCAACACAAAAAGAGAGAGAGGAAGCCTACAAGGAGGTTGGAGGACACCCCTACTATCTTGTCATGCTTGCAGAAGGAAGAAAAAAAGACGAGTCCATCAAGGATGCATATGCCAGGTTGCTTACGACTCCTACAGGTGCACTGTATCTTTATGTGAACTACATTCTAACCGAGGATCTGGGTTCAAATTACAAAGATACCAACTATCCCAGAATACTGGCGTCCCTTGCAGGAGGAGAAAAATCAGTCTCAGAGATTTCAAAGGATACATCAATACGGCTAACGGACATGCCCAAGCTTCTAACAACACTGATCGAGTATGATCTTGTAAGAAAATCTGACAAGAAATATTCCATAACAGACAAGGTGATACGTGACTTTTTTTATTTGGTTAGAAAGGGTTCTGTGGGTTTTGTGTAACTGACGGGTGCTGGCCAACGATGTTTACCATCGTGTGCTAAAAAATGAGCTTACAAGTTAATGTCAAGGTCAACATCACTTGCAACAAACATGTTAAATAGTTACACTCCATACATGCAACACAGTTTGCCACTCAAATCCATCAAACAAAAATTCACACCAAACACCGATCAAATCAAAATGATGGAGACCTTCAAAGACATGGTAAACCATTGCATCAGAATTGGTCTTGAGAACAACTGTTCTACACTAAAAAAATTATCAATGCTATCATATAAGTCGCTAAACGAATACAACATCCAGTCATACTACAAACTCACTGCCATATTGCAAGCGGCAGGTAAATTAGCTCAAATGAAAAAAGACATTAAAAAAGGCAGAAAGGCAAAATTACCATACATCAAAAAGCCATATCTTGTGTCATGGTACGGATTCAAAATCAACGGCATGTTGTTATCTTTTCACGTATCCAACAGAGAATTTGCAAACATTCTGCTCAACAACCACACTGCAAAAATCCTCTCAGACAGGACACTGCAGCCAAGATCCTTTGTTATCACGCCAACCACACTGTCCATCACTGTTAGAAAAAACATACAAGAAATCAAGTCCGAGTCCATAATAGAAATAGACAGAAACCTCAGAAATATCACCATATCCACACCACGACAAACCATCACGTACAGGACAAACAAGTTACTTTCAATCAAGGAAAACTCCCAGTTTGTTAAAGCATCATTTAGGCGTCATGACAG
>JBDUUJ010000051.1:0-4935 GCA_039938575.1 Nitrososphaera sp.
TCAAGGGTTTGATGCAGTTTTTTGTACTGGCCGTGATCAGGGTACAATCTGAATTTGTATGTCCTAATTGCCACAGATTTAATTTAAATCGCACATTAAAAAAGCTACTAGGAAAAAGACGAGCAAACTCAGCTGCGTATAATATTTGCTATCATTCTATGTGGTGTTTCAAGTATGCAAAAGGATCTTCTATGTGTGTTGACGAAAGTCAGGTGTTCTTTTCGTCTTATTCATGATAAAATATCTTACTGGGGGTATCGCCCAAGTATGGAGCCATCAAAGTCAAACAAAATCACCTCGATCGCTACTTTGTTGTCAGAGTGGGCCCGCATCTGCTTGTAAACCTGAGCGCAAATCTCAGAAAAAAACCTCTTGATGTTACCTTTTGTGACGATCTCTTGTACGTGTCTTGCGGTGTTAGCAATCTTTATTTGATTAATGACTTCTTCCGGTGCCCCACAATCCGATGCGGTTTTTGCCAAAAACTCCATGTCTACTTTTGAGCCTTTGACATGGGTCTGCTTGACACCCATTGCAATCTTGGTAAGTTTGCCAATGAACCCAGCAACGTATGCCTTTTTGATGCCTTTTTTTGCACACTGCTCGATGGTGTACCCTGCAAAATCGCCCATCTGGACAAAGCAATGCTCAGGCAGATTCACATATTTTTTTGCAAACTCTTCACTTCTGCCGCCAGTCGTCAAGATTACTGTATCGTCCTTCATTGCAAGTGTTACGTCGATGCTTTGCCTGATTGCCGCCGCAAACGATGCCGTAGAGTATGGTATGACTATGCCGGTAGTGCCAAGGATGGAGATGCCGCCTACGATGCCAAGCCTCGGGTTGTCGGTTTTTACTGCAAGCTCTTGACCTTTGGGCACAGAAATCACTACTTTGATCCCATTTTTTTTGAGAATTTCAGCACCAATCAAAGTCAGATTCTCAACTATCATCTTTTTTGGGGTTGGGTTTATTGCGGCAGAGCCGATCTCTAGTCCAAGGCCAGGCTTTGTTACTCTTCCTACCCCCTGACCACCATCTATTTCTATTTGATTTACATTATCTGTGAGTTGGAGATCTACGATTATCTCTGCACCATGGGTGACATCTGGGTCATCACCGCCGTCTTTGATGACAGAACACCTTGCAGTGGTGGAGTCAAAATTACAACTCGATATGTTGATTGTGAGCTTTTTTTCTTTTGGTAGTAACACTTCGACAGTCTCTACTTTTTTTTGAAACATAATTGCAGCAAGTGCTGCTCTTGCAGCTGCTGCAGCACATGTACCAGTAGTAAAACCGGTACGCAGCTTTCCTTGTGGTCTTTCACTCACAGCATATGATGATTTGGTTATGTAATAACTTTTACAGAAAAATTGGAAAAATCATTTCAGAATTTCAGAAATAATTATCCATATGGCGATTGCACCGAGGCCACCATACAGCAAAATGTGTGTCATTTTGTGGGAAACTGGTTTTTCGTAGACCTGGGCTTGGTTTGCGTCCGCTCCAAAATTACGCCTAAACTCTTTATAATATGCGTGGTAGCCAAACTCGACTTCCTCATTGGTATTTTTATCATAATACTTCCAAAATTCAGCTTGAGCAGATTCTACATCTCTGTGTCTTGCATTTTCCTTTTTTTGCTCAAGTTTGAGAATTTGATACGCTTCGGTTATTTCTCTGAATTTTTTATCTGTATTTTCATCTTTGTTTTTATCTGGGTGATATCTCAAAGACAGTTTTCTATATGCTTGTTTTACTTCCTTAAATGATGCATTATTTTGCAATCCCAGAATCTCGTAGCATTGCGTTGCATCCAATGAATTAATTTACCGTCTTGAACATTTAAAATTATATTCAATATTCCTAAATGAGTGAGTAAATCGCAATTACGAATAGCAATAGCTGGAGCAAACGGATTTGTAGGAACAAACCTTCGTAAATTCCTCTCAAAAAACAAAATCCAAGTAATTAGCCTCACTAGAAAAAAAATAAAGAAATTTCGGCTGGAAAAAAACCTGGTCTTCTCCGATCTCTTAAGCAAAACTCTGAGTACAAAACTCAAAGGGTGCGACGCATTGATTCATCTCATAGGAACGGGAATGCAAACCATGTATGCAGATTATGAGTCAGTTAACGTGGAACAAACCAGAAAACTTGTTGATTTGTGCAAGAAATCAAAAATTAAAAAAATTGTATACTTGAGCGGCCTTGGTGTGCACAAAGATACTGCTTTTGGCTATTTTATTTCGAAGCTGAAAGCAGAGGAAATTATCGCAAAGTCTGGGCTTGACTATACAATACTTCGCGCATCATACATAGTTGGCAAAGATGATCCTCTCACAAAAAACTTGAAAGCTCAGATCAAAAAAGGCTATGTCACCATTCCTGGTTCTGGCTCATACAAACTGCAACCAATCTCAGTTGATGACGTATCAAAAATAATTCTGTTGTGCGTCACAAGCAAAAAATTATCAAATAAGATAGTTGATCTCGTTGGTCCAAAGACAATAAGCTTTGAGAGTTATGTGAAAAGCTTTGTCAGAGGAAAGGCCAGAATCAAGAAAGTTCCACTGGAAAAAGCATACTTTGATGCACTCACTAAACCAAAAAATGCCATCTATGGATTGGACGACCTAAACATCATGATTGGGAGTTTCACTGCCAACCACAAAAGGCTAGAAAATCTGTGCGGCCTTAGGCTCTCAAGGCTGCAAACCGGCAGCCCTTCTAAGTAGATCTGCCTTGTCTGTCTTTTCCCAGGGGAACTGAACATCGGTTCGGCCAAAGTGGCCATATGCAGCAGTATCTTTGTAGATGGGCCGCTTAAGACCAAGCTGAGATATTATCGCGGCAGGTCTCATATCAAAATGCTTTCTTACCAGATTTTCAATGTCTTCTTCTGGAATCTTGCTTGTGCCAAAAGTGTTTACCATCAATGAAACTGGCTCTGCCACTCCTATGGCATATGCAACCTGAACTTCGCACTTGGCTGCCAAACCAGCTGCAACTATGTTCTTTGCAATGTATCTGCACATGTAGCAAGCAGACCTGTCCACCTTTGAAGGATCCTTTCCGGAAAATGCTCCACCACCATGTCTTCCGGCCCCACCATACGTATCTACTATGATCTTTCTTCCAGTAAGGCCGGAATCACCTGGTGGGCCGCCTATGACGAATCGTCCAGTCGGGTTTACATGAATTTTGATCTTATCGTGCCACCACTTGCCGCATACCGGCTTGATGACCTTGTCTATTATCTGCTGCCTTATTTCTGAATTGCTAACTTCGGGGGAGTGCTGGGTGGATATGACAACAGTCTCAATTCTCTTTGGCTTGCCATCCTCGTATTCCACAGAAACTTGGGACTTGCCGTCTGGTCGAACCCATGAAAGCTCATTGTTTTTTCTAACTTCGGCCAATCTTCTTGTCAGCTTGTGTGCGATAAGAATTGGAAGCGGCATGAGCTCATCGGTTTCATTTACTGCGTAGCCAAACATGAGGCCTTGGTCTCCTGCACCTTGATCCTTGTTGTCGGTGGCAGTGACTCCCTGTGAAATATCGGGGCTTTGCGCATGTAATGACACAAGCACACTACACGTGTCTGCATCAAAACCATATTCTGGTTTGTCGTAGCCGATCTCCCTTATAGTGTCTCTGACTACCTGCTGAACATCGAATTTTGCTTTTGTGGTTACCTCACCAGCTACAATGACCACCCCTGTAGTTGTCATTGTCTCTACTGCAACACGTGAATCGGGATCCTGCCTTAGGAATTCATCGAGCAGGGCATCGGAGATCTTGTCGCAAATTTTGTCTGGGTGACCTTCTGTTACAGATTCTGAAGTAAAAAGAAAACTTCGTGCCATTAAAATCGTTGCCTACAAATCGTTTTCTAATTTGATAAATAATACGTTGTTTCCTCTAACTATAACTCTGCCATAGTTTGCAATAATTTTGCCTTCGTGCAGCTCTTCAGCATCGGTCATAATGAGGTTCATGTAGGAATCTACATTGTCCATTTTGCCTTTATACTCTATTTCATTTTTCAGTCTTACTGTAACCTTCTTTTTCGTATTCTTTTGTAGTGTTGTTAATGGTTTTTTGGCGCTTACTTGTGACAATGGTCGTTCTCTTGTGTTGCTAGCTTTGTAACCTGAATAAAAGCCTTGCCTATTTGGGTTTCATATATCGGCTGTTAACTTATCTGGTGCTACTAAAAAATCAGATTACAAGTTTATGTCAAGGTTAACACCGCCTGCAACAAACCTATTAAATAATTATACAATACATACAACACAATTTGCCACTCAAATCCATCGGGCAGAAATTCACACCAAACACAGAACAGCTACAAATTATGGAGACCTTCAAAGTGATGGTAAACCACTGCATAAGAATCGGCCTTGAGAACAACTGCTCCACAATGAAAAAACTGTCACTGCTCTCATACCAAACCCTAAAAGACTATCAGATCCAGTCATACTACAAACTCACTGCCATAGCACAAGCGGCTGGAAGATTAGCTCAGATGAAAAAAGACATCAAAAAAGGCAGAAAGGCAAAATCACCATTTATCAAAAAACCATACCTTGTATCGTGTTATGGATTCAAAATCAACGGCATGCTGCTATCTTTTCCCGTATCAAACAGAGAATTTGCAAACATTCTACTAAACAACCATACCACAACAATCCTCTCAGATAAAACACTGCAACCAAGATCTTTTACTATCACGCCAACCACACTGTCCATCACTGTTAGAAAAAACATACAAGAAATCAAGTCCGAGTCCATAATAGAATTAGACAGAAACCTCAGAAATATCACCATATCCACACCACGACAAACCATCACGTACAGGACAAACAAGTTACTTTCAATCAAGGAAAACTCCCAGTTTGTTAAAGCATCATTTAGGCGTCATGACAG
>JBDUUJ010000052.1:0-6323 GCA_039938575.1 Nitrososphaera sp.
TGATGTTCACCATCGGGGCTGCCTCTTGGCAATCCACTTGCTTCCATCGACTCGGATTAGCGGTTCAGATAAATCCACGTTCCCCTTTACTGCTTCAACTAAAAGCCCTCGAGGATGGCAAAACCTAGTCCACCCCTTGTATGCTATATTCATGGATGCGACAATGTCACGGTTCATCAATTTCCCACAATTACTACACCACAATTTACGACGGTATGGCCTCTCATCTTGGAGTGTCCTTCCGCATCTTGGGCAGAGCTGGCTTGTGCGTTTAGGATCAATGAATGAAACCGGAATGCCTTCCCATGCTGCATTATACCGTAACTGTCTTTGAAATTTGTAAAAAGACCACGAGTTCATCTTTTGTCTAAATGATGCTTTGACAAACTGAGATTCCTTGATTGAGAGAATTTTGTTTGTCCTGTACATGCTGGATAGTTTCTTTATACTGGAGCAGTTGTTTTCAAGGCCTACTCTGATGCAGTGGTTTACCATGTCTTTGAAGGTATTCATCATTTTGATTTGATCGGTGTTTGGTGTGAATTTTTGTTGATGGATTTGAGTGGCAAATTGTGTTGTAGGTATTGGGTGTAATTATTTAACATGTTTGTTGCAAGTGATGTTGACCTTGACATTAACTTGTAAGCTCATTTTTTAGCACCCGATGGTAAACATCGTTGGCCAGCACCCGTCAGTTACACAAAACCCGACAGTATAACAAATTTTTATTAGTACATGTTGTTTATCAAAATCTAACTTGAGTGAATTTGAATCCCTTTTATCAAAACTTCTTGAACAAAAACCTGAGCTCACAAAAGAAGACGTAGAAAGGCTGATCGCGCAAAAAAAAGAAAAGATAGGCGCCGGCTACCTTACGGACCAAGGCGCACTGTTTCTTGTTGCGTCCGATCTTGGAATAACTATTTCAGAGCCGCCAAAAAGCGAAGTTGGTATAAAGGATCTGTATGCGGGGGCAAAAGAGGTGACTTTGCAGACAAGGGTTCTCAATGTCTCCCCAAAAAAACAGTTCTCAAGAAAGGATGGTTCACAGTTTTTCTTGCGAAACATGACTGTGTATGATAGCGACTCGTCTGCCACAGTAAAGCTATGGGATGACAAAGCTAATCTGCCTGAGCTTACAAATCTGAGTCCGGGCGATCTCATCAAGATAATCAAGGCTTATGTCAAGTCCGACCTCAACGGCCAGCTCACAATCAACATAGGCTCAGGCTCCACAATCGAGCGTGCAAACACAGAAAGCGACATTCCCTCCATAGACTCTCTTACAAAAGACGTATCAGAAATCAAGGAAGGTCAAAACAATATTGTAGTTTCAGGCATCATAGATGGTGCCATCAACTTTTCAGAGTTTACAAACTTTCGTGGCGCACCAGGCACCGCACTACGCTTCAGACTCAAAGGCAGCGATGGTAGATCTGTGCGAGTTGTCCTGTGGAACAAAAACGATTCTGAAATTCCAAAGATGATACCTGCTGGAACCAAAGCGCGACTCGTAGGTGTAAAGACAAAGATGAATCAGCAAGAACTCGAGATTCATGGAAACGAGTCAACCATTCTTGAGATTCAAGCAAAAAAGGAGATAGAGCCGATTATAATCAGAGTTCTGTCCACCACAAAAAATGAAAATGGACACAGGATGATCTTAGGAGTAAGCAAAGAAAAACAGCTTTACAACATCGTAGATACAGCGGGCGTGACAAACTCGTTTACCAAAGATGATGTTATAGAATGCATGCCTTCCAAGTTGTACGGAAGCAGTATCACAATTGATGCCGATTCTTTTGTTAGAAAAATAGATGACGAGGATCTACCTGTTCTGGCAGACCTTAGAACAAAAATCGCAAACATAAAACCAGACAACAACTATTACTGCATTGAAGCCATCATATTAAAAGCGCCGGAGAGAAAGAACATACAGACAAAGTCAGGTGAGACTGTTTTACTTTCTGAAATGTTTGTCGAAGATGATACGGCGCAGATTTGGCTCAAGGGTTGGAGAAACCAAGCAAGACAGCTTGACGAGTGCTCAATTGGGGAAATAATTTCAGTAAGTGGTGTAGTAGCAAAGCAAGGCCTTGATGGAAGGACTGAGCTGTTTTTGACACCGTACTCCACCATACAAAAAATGAACTAGTCCCAGAATCCACGTGTCGTCACATACTGTCTTTCTGCCTCGTAGATCTGCCTGTACAGAGTTTCTTCATCCACCATATTTCGAAGGATCCTTGAGGCTGTATCTACGCCAATTCCATAGCCAGAAAGTACGATAAGCGCAGTCTTGCCAAAGTTTGCCAAAAGCGAGGCTGCCTTCCACGCACGTGCAAATTTGTGGTTTTCTTCCGCTGAGATCTTTTTTCCTGCAGCCTTTTTTTGTATGATTTTTGTTAGCTCATAATCAGAGTAGAAGGTAGTTGCAATCTGACGGCCCTTGCATTTTGGGCAGCTTGGTATTTTCTCTATTTCGCCTGTGTGAACCATTTTTTCCCATTTACCGCATCTTGCGCAGATCAGCCTGTGGCGGGTTTTAAAGAGACGGCTTTTTACCAGATCTAGTATTCCTTTGTCGATGTTTGCAGGAGATGAATAGTATTTTGTGGTGTGATCCAGAATTGGTTCTGCAAGCTTTGAGAACTTGTTTTCCTCAACCCAGTGGATCTGGATTTTATTGGCAGATATTTCTTGGAGCACCTTTGCAGAATTCTCAAGATCGTACTTGTCGTGAAACAGCTCCCTCATGGCCTCTCCGACTAGTGGCGTACCGGAATACCGTTCAAATAGGAATCTTGCCGATTTTTTCTCATACACTGCTCCTCTTCCTACTACTCCGAACTTTTTTGCAACATTCCACGTACGCCAGCTGACGTTGTGCGTTCCGCCAAGTGATGCAGTCACTAGTTGGCCCAAATCGTACGTGTCCGCAAGTATCTGCCTTACGTGGTCTTCGAGTATGCGGCCCTTTGATGACAGTGCAATTCTATATGCATCTGACCTTGCATCCACCTGAAATCCAGTCTTTGAAGAAAGCATGGAAGACAGCACCGTTGCCAGTGTCGCATTGATTTTTGTTCCAAAGCAAGAATGAATCACGACCATGCCCTGACCCCGCACAGATTCCACCACCATGTTTCTATCATCGGGTATTACTGGCAGACTCAGCTGTGCAATTACGTTATCAGGTAGGGTGAGAAGACCACTCCGTATTTTTGTTCTGAATTTGCCTACTTTGGATGCAGTTATGTGATCTACTGGTATGTTTTCTCCCTCCCAATACGGCACAGTGATTCCGCCTGCGCGCACAGGCTCCACATTTACCTTCAGGGCAGATTCGTCTACGTTTACTATTTTCCATTGTGAGCCCCTCAGAACAAAGATGTTTCCCGGCTCACCAAAGTCGCCAACAAATCTCTGATCTAGACTTCCGATTGTCTTTTTTGTTATGATGTCAAATACCTTGAATTTCAAGATGTCTGGTATCGTAGAGAGATTTTCAAAATAGTATCTGTAACATTTCGCAGTCTTTTTGAAAACCATCTTTTCTCTGTCAAATGTTATCAGATAGTTAGAGTCAAGTAACTCAAGTACGCTGCTAAGCTCCTCAAGCGTCAAGTTTCTAAACAGATACGAGCTCCTAAAGATCTCAAGTGCGGTGCTTACTGGTATGATGCCAAGCTGCATTGAGAGTCCTACCAGATGGTGCGCCAGCACATCTAGCGAACCGGTGTGCGTAGTTTGGTCTTCTATTGAGCCTTCCTGGATTCTTTCCATGATTGCTTTTGTCTCAAGCTCGTCATCTACGCTGTTTGTGACTATGATGCCTTTTGCAGAAGAATGCTTGTTGTGTTTGCTTCTGCCTATTCTCTGCATGAATTTTGAGACTTGGCGTGGAGAACCGTAGTGCATGACTAGCTCAACTGAGCCGATGTCAAGACCGAGCTCAAGTGACGATGTGCAGACAACTATCCTTGATCTTCCGGCCTTGAGATTTTCCTCTGTTTCTTCGCGCACCTGCTGTGAGAGGGAACCGTGATGAAGTTCAACTGGAATTGGCGATTTTTCCCTCAATATAGACGCCAGAAACTCCGCCTCTCCTCTTGTATTTGTGAAAAGCAGTACCGGGGAGTCCAGCTTTAATTTCACAAGGCAGTCGATTATTACGTCTGCCACATCGTGAATGGTGCCGTTTACGTGCCTGACTTCGACGTCATATTTTCTAATGGTGTTGTCACGTATGATTTGGTACTTTCTTTTTGTCCCAACAAGGAATTTTGCAGCCTCGTCTGGATTTCCTACAGTGGCAGAAAGGCCGATTCTAGTCAGCGGTTTTTTTGTATTGAGTTGCAACCGCTCAATGCTTACAGAAAGCTGAGTGCCTCTTTCATTGGAAAGCAGGTCGTGTACTTCGTCGACTATGACCCACTCTAGCTCAGAGAGTGCGTCAAGCATTTTTTGCTGTGTCAGCAGGATTACCAGCGTTTCTGGTGTTGTGATTAAAATGTCAGGAGGTAGTGCCGTGATTCTTTTTCTGACCGATTGAGATGTGTCTCCGTGCCGGATCTCTATTGTGAGGTTTTCTGATTCAGCGTATTTTATGATGCGCTTGAAGACATCCCGGTTCAGAGCCCTCAGTGGGGTGATGTATAGTGCTTTAATTTTTCCAGGCTTTTTTGTGGTTGCGACAAATGAGAATACTGGTATGACGGAGCATTCTGTCTTTCCTGAGCCGGTCGGAGCTATAATCAGACAGTCTTTTTTTTGAACTATGATGGGAACTGCTTTTTTTTGAATTTCTGTTAGTTGTGTGAAACCAAGTGAATGAAATTTGGTTAAAACTGTATCAAGTTGTTTGTTGTGAATCTTTTCTTGACTTTGCGCGCTCATATACCATTATACCAATGATTCCAATTGCAAACAAGATCACTGAAATAGCTGGAATGGAATCAAAAATGCCTGCCATGACTAGTTAGTGTGATGTCACAGTTAAATAGCTTCAGTCACTTCCACCACTCCATTCTTTGTAATTGTATAAGAAAACTGATTCTTTTTTGCTGGATCGATGAAGACTTGGCATTGGTATTTTGTCGAGTTTTTTGCCATCCTGATTTTGATGTGCGTGTAAAGCGAGATTATAGAGTCTAGGTTTTCTTGTTCGTTGTCGTCTATTTTGCGCACCATATTTACAACCAGTACCGGGATTTTTTTTTCGCGTGATATTTGTGATAATTTTCTCATGTATTTTGCAAATTTGGTAGTTTTTTCTAGCATTTGATCGTCTTTTGAATATTCAAATGAGAACAGATCTGTGATGTTATCAATTACGATAAGTGAAAAATCAGATTCAATCTTTGAGAGGCTGCTTACTTGCTCTGCTGTGTTGGTTATTCTGCCCACAGTCACATTGTCAAGAAGAGTAGAGTCGAGTCCTTTGGATTTGAGAATCTCAACAAGTCTTTCTGGTCGAAAATTTCCTGTAGTGTCTTGATATAGTACGCTTCGGCCTTCCGATAATGCATTGGCAGTAATTTGAAGTGTAAGTTGTGTCTTTCCAGAGCCACTTGGGCCAAAGATGTCAACGATCATACCATCCTTTATGCCACCACCCAAGATCTCATCCAATTTTTCTAGTCCTGTCCTAATCATCACTAATACAGTTTCTGTGGTTCTTATTGGGTGCTACACGACAACCAACTTGTTTCCATCGGCGTAGTGGCTGGAAAAATCCACGTTCCCCTTACTGCTTCAACTAAAAGCCCTCGGGGATGGCAAAACCTACTCCACCACCTGTATGCTATATTCATGGATGCTACTGCATCTCTGTCCATCAATTTCATACAATTACTGCACCACAATTTACGACGGTATGGCCTGTCCTCTTGGAGTGTCCCTCCGCATACTGGACAGAGCTGGCTGGTACGTTTAGGAGCAATGAATGAAACTGGAATGCCTTCCCATGCTGCTTTATACTGGATTTGTCTTTGAAATTCGTAAAACGACACCGAGTTTAGTTTTCGTCTGAATTTGTTGCCCTGACTGTTGCCTTTTCTGTATAGTTTTCTGATGCCCTTGATGTCTTCGAGGATCAGAGCCGACTTGGTTTCTTTGGCTCTCTGTACGATGTCTTTGATTATTTTGTGCAGATACTGATTGACGCGCCTTGTCTGTTTGCCTCTAATCTTTGTAAAAAAGAGGTTTTTGACACGCCTGTCATTTCGTCTAAATGATGCTCTAACAAACTGGGAGTTTTCCTTGATTGAAAATAACTTGTTTGTCCTGTACACGATAGGTTGCTGCGGTGTGGATATGGT